>NZ_JBFUIF010000046.1:0-25425 GCF_056402015.1 Allobosea sp. P4_C6 | reverse complement strand
AGGCAGCTGAAGTCTGACCGCGAAAGATCGTCAGCTCTTCGTTCGGAACGAGCTGCGAGATGACATCGTCGGCAAGTCCTGCCGCGAAAGCCTCGAATTCGGCATTCTCAGTGAGGTTGACGAAGGGCTTCACGACGAGTGACAGCCGTGCCGGGCTCACTGGCGCAGCCGGGATCGGTCCATTCGCTATCGCCACGAAGGCCACCAAGGAGCTGATCGCGAGCGCTGAAGTGGCGCCGACAAGCCAAGGAAGCCTCAGCCAATCGCCCATTCGCTGGCGGGATGGTTCGTCGGGTGGGGGATCGGATGGCGAAAGCGGCGCAGGGTCGATCTGATCGTTCAATTGCCAGCGGAAGCTAGGCACATAGCCCCCCTTGGCAATCTCGATCACAAGCGGGTCGGTACTGCCTTCGAGCAGGTAATACCGCTCCAATCCGCGCCTGAGCCGCCCCGCCTCGATGCGAACGACGGGGTCGTTCAGGACGTCGAAATTTGCCCTCCGGCCGAAGACTTCGACTGCGATCGAATAGGCCTTGATGCGGTCTGCCCGGCCAAAGAGCGTCTCTTCAACCACAAAGGACAGAAACCGGCGCACCCGCTCGGGCACCTTAAAGTCGTCACTTGCTAAAATGCGACCCAGTTGGGCACGAATATCGTTTTCAGAGATCCCAGGAACAACGCAGGAGCCACTGCTGGAACGCGTCGGCATTATCAAGGCCCTTCGAATACGCTTAGCACCATCTCGAACAGATGGGGAAATTACTGCAACAGCGCGGTGACACGCAGAGCGCTAACCGGTCAGCCAAACWCTCGCCCCTGCTGTCCCTAAGGTCAATTGAGGGATCGCTGCGCCATGCCCAAAATCAGTGAAGGGCAAGGAGTGCATCGACCCGCCCTCACATATCGAGGTCGGCATTATGACCCGGATCGAGGAGCGCGGGCGCGCCCGTCTGAAACTGCGTTTTCCTGATTGGCGGGCCCGTTTTGATCTGGCCGCAAGCGAACCCTTTCTCGACCTTTGCGAGGCGTACGAATTGGCGCATGTGGGGCTGGATTACTGGACCAGGTCAGACGCACCGTYACGCGACGAGATGATTGCAGAYTAYCGAGACCTGATGGCCTCCCTGGAGTTGGAAGCCCAGATCTGGGCAGATCGCGAGATCGAGGGGAGAAGTCACGCCAGAAAGCGTTAGCTGGACAGTGTTCCTCGTGATCTGCGCATCGATCCCGGCCTTGATCTCGCCCCAGGCTCCGCCAAGATCCGAGCGGAAGGGGATAAAGCCGGTCGCCGAGGAGAACGAGGTCTTGGGGCTGCCCAGGAACTCGTTCCAGAGGCTCGCCTTCAGCGAGGCGGTCATCATGCGCGGTTTGGAACTCGTTGTCCCCTCGTCGAGCGCCCAACTTCTGGCGAGGCGAGCGCCGATCCGTCCGGCCAGTGACTCGAATTCCGAAAAGCGCACCAGAGCCGCCCCGTCATTGCCGGAGCCGTTGACCAGCGTCACGGCTGTAACGGGCAGCAGGGCAGCGAGACGGTTTTCAGGGGCGCCGAAAAGGCGGCGCTGGCCAGGGGGTTATCGTGTGCTAACGCTTCATCGAACGTCTGCTTCCGGACCGAGATCGAAGGGGCAAAATCGACCGACCCCGGCCTTGGCAACGTCCGGTTCCCGGCTGCTCGCCTGGCGGTTGAGAGCGCGACGTCCGTTCCCATCGCATCGGCGAGGCTGCAGGCAGCGCAGCGAAAGCGTTCGTCGGGCGGCAGACCGCTAGATCGCAGGCCGCGGCGCAGCCGGCATGTGGTGTCCGCGTAACAAATGCAGAGACTGATCCGCATCAGCGCGGGTGCGCTTGACAGGGACTGCGCTAGGTCATCGAGTTACGATCGCTGCGACGATGCCGTGATCCAATGACGAAGGCTTGCGTCTCCCATGCCGTACCGCAAGACGACTGCCCCTTCGCGTCTCGCGCTACTGCTCGGCGTCAGTGCCGCGGCTTTTGCCGCCCGATCTCCGGCCTTCGCCCAGGATGCGACCTGGCTGGGTGTGACGGGCGACTTCGGCACGGCTTCGAACTGGATCGGCGGCGTCGTTCCGAGCGGCACGGCAACCTTCGGGGCGACTGGCGCGACAGCCGTCACCACGGTCAACCAGACCCTCGGCGGCTTCACATTCGCGGCTGGCGCCTCCGCCTATACTTTCGGTATGGGGGGAAGTCTGGGCTTCATCGGTGCCGGTATTGTCAATAATTCCGGCCAAATTCCGACGCTGAACAATTCAGGAACTCTGGCTTTCCTCAACAGCAGCACGGCCGGGAACGCTACGATCCCGAATAATGGCGGCCTGGAGTTCTACAACGCCAGCACGGCTGGCAACGCCACGATCTCGAATAATAGTTTCTGGGATTTCTACGACACCAGCACGGCTGGCAGCGCCGCGATCACGAATAATGGCGTGCTGGTTTTCAACGACGCCAGCACGGCCGGAAATGCCGCGATCACGAATAATTTCGACGGCGGCCTGACTTTCGACCACAGCAGCACGGCCGGCAACGCCACGATCACCAATTATGGCGACCTGGGTTTCTACGACAAGAGCACGGCGGGCAACGCGCGGCTGATCACCACGGCTGCCGGTATCACCGCCTTCCTCGGCACCGGGCCGCTCGGGGACGGCCAGGTCTCGGCCGGCTCTATCGAGGGGGATGGCGCCTACCACCTTGGCAGCGTGCATCTGACGGTCGGCGGCGATGGCCTGTCGACCGAGGTCAGTGGCGTCATCAGCGGGGTCGGTGGCGCCTTGACCAAGACCGGGGCGGGCGTGCTGACCCTCTCGGGCGCCAACAGCTATAGCGGCGGGACGACGATCACTGCCGGCTCGATCATCGCGGGCAACGATTCAGCCTTTGGCGCCGGTTTGGTGACGCTGAATGGCGGCACGCTGGCGACCACCGGTACGCGCGGCATCGCCAACAACGTCTCGCTGGCTAGCTCCAGCGCGATCAGCGTGCTGGACGCGACCGCGACGCTCAGCGGCGTCATATCGGGTTCAGGCGGCTTGACCAAGACCGGGACCGGGGCGCTGACGCTATCTGGCGCCAATACCTATACCGGCGGCACGACGATCAATAGCGGCAGACTCTCGATTTCCGCCGACAACCATCTCGGCACTACAGCTGGGGCCGTGACATTCAATGGCGGCACTCTGGCAACTACCGCAAGCTTCACGACGACTCGCAATGTGACGATGAACGCCACTGCGACGATCGATGTCGCCGCGGCCACCACGCTGACGGCAAACGGCAATTTCACCGGCGCCGGCGCGATCGCCAAGAACGGAACCGGCGCGCTGACGCTGGGAGGCAACAACGCCGGCGTCACAAACGGTTTCCTGCTCAACCAGGGCACCTTAAGTCTCGCAACCACGGCCGCCGCCAGTTTCCAACGCGTTGGCGCGACCGGGGCCAGCGTCCTCGACCTCGCCAACGGCGTGACTATGTCGGCAAACACGCTGCTGTCGGGAAGCGGCCTGCAGTATCAGGTCGCGGCCGGAACGGCGATGATTTCGGGAAACATCTCCGACCCCGGCGGACCCTTCACCTACGCGAAGATCGGCGCGGGCACGCTCATTCTGACCGGAACTGGCAATACCGTTGCCGGCCCGCTCACCCTCTCCGGCGGCACGCTGCAGATCGGCAATGGCGGCACCAATGGCTCGCTCGGCACCGGCAACATCCTCAACAACGCCGCGCTCGTCTTCAACAGCAGCAGCCTGGCCTATGCCGGTGCGATCACCGGCATCGGCACGATCGCGCAGAACGGCGGTGGTCGGACAACTCTGAGCGGCAACAGTTCGGCTTTCGCAGGCGCGACCACGGTTGCCGCAGGCGAGCTCCGGGTCGATGGTTCGCTTGGCGGCACTCTCACGGTCAATGGCGGCACGCTCTCGGGCATCGGCACGATCGGCGGCGCGGTCACGGTCAATGCCGGCGGGACGCTGTCGGCCGGCAACAGCCCGGGCACCCTCACCGTCGGATCGCTGGCGCTCAGTGCCGGCTCGAATACCGTGTTTGAGCTTGGCACCGCAGGCGTCGCAGGCGGCTTGACCAACGACCGCATCGTCGTCAACGGCATCGGTGCGGCCGGCAACCTTGCATTGGGTGGGACGCTTGCGGCCACAGCGGCCTCGGCCGGCTATTATCGTCTGTTCGACGTGACCGGCGGGGGCACGATCAGCGGCGGCTTCAGCGCGCTTGCGCTCACCGCTCCCACCGTTCCCGGAGCGACCGGCACGGTCTACAGCATGCCTGCCGGCGTGCCGCCGCAGGTCAATCTTGCTGTGATCGGAGCCGGCCAGACCCTGCAGTTCTGGGACGGCGCAGACCAGGCCGGCAACGGCACCGTCAATGGCGGCACGGGAACCTGGAACGGCGGCAACACCAACTGGGCGGTGGCGCCGGGCGAAGTGGGCTTCAATGCCCCGTGGTTGAACTCGGTCGGCGTGTTCCAGGGTACAGCCGGCACGGTTACGGTGTCCGGCACGCAAAGCTTCGACACGCTGCAGTTCAACAGCGACGGCTACATCCTGAACGGCGGCGTGCTTGGCCTCGGGGTCGCCGCAGGCGGCACGATCAACACGGCATCCGGCGTCATCACGACGATCGGCTCGGCCATCATCGATGGCGCCGGGACCAGCCTGACCAAGGTTGGTCCCGGCACTCTGATCCTCACAGGCGCCAACACCTATTCCGGAGGCACCACGATCGGCGGAGGCACGTTGCAGGCCGGCAGCGCATCCGCTCTCGGCTCTGGCCCGCTGACGCTTGCCGGCGGTACGTTCCAGGCGGGAACGGGTTTCACCAACACCTTCGCCTCCGCCATTGCAGTCGACACGAGCGGTGGTGCCATCGACGTGAACGGTCAGGTCGTCACGCTGACCGGCAACATCACAGATGGCAACGGGGCCGGCGGAGTGCTCTCGCTGCTCAACTCCAGCGCCGACATCGGCCGGGTAGATCTCAGCGGCAGCAACAGCTACAGCGGCCCGACCGCGGTTGGCGGCGGCGTGACGCTGGCAGCAGCGGCCAACGGCGCATTCTCTCCGAACTCCGAAGTTATGCTGGCGCCGAACGCTGCCCTGATGGCGGATGGCCATGCCGTGACCGTTCGCTCGCTCGCCGGGAGCGGGCTGGTCGTCAACGGCCATGATACCCAGGCTGGATCCCTTACCCTTGCGCTCTCGTCAGGCACAGCGAGTTTTGCCGGGAGCATCGCCGACGACGGGCCCGGCGAGACCGGAGCGACGCTGGCGCTGACCAAGACCGGCGCGGGTACGCAGATCCTTGCCGGTGCCAACAGTTATACCGGCGGCACGACGATCCTGGGAGGGACGCTGCAGATCGGCGCGGGCGGCACAAGCGGCTCGATCACCGGCGACGTCGCCAATGGCGGGGCGCTGGTCTTCAACCGGTCAGACGCTTTTAGTTTTGGCGGTGCCGTCTCGGGTTCCGGCACATTGCGCCAGGCCGGCACGGGCAGGACGACGCTGACCGGCATTAGCAGCTATACGGGCGCCACCTTTGTCGATGCCGGCACGCTCGTGGTCAACGGCTCGATCGCGGCGTCCTCGGGTGTGACGGTCGCGGCCGGTGCCGCGGTCGGCGGAACCGGCACCCTGCCTTCGCTCACCGTGAACGGCACGCTGGCGCCGGGCAATTCGCCGGGAACGCTGACCGTCAATGGCAACCTCGTGATGGGGGCGCGCTCGACCTATATCGCCGAGGTCCAGGGGCCGCTGGCGGACCGGGTCAACGTCACCGGCACGGCCTCGCTGGCGGGCACGCTGCGGCTGGTGCCGCTCGGCGGCGCCTACAGCTTCAACAGCGCCTACACGCTGCTCTCGGCGGCGGGCGGGCTCGGCGGCACAAGCTTCAGCCCGGTCGACACCACTGGAACCTTCGGCGACGGTATCACCACGGCGGTGAGCTACACCGGCAACGACGTGCTGCTGACGCTGACGCCGAAGCCGTTGGCGCCGATCATCGATCCGGGCGTGCCGCAGCCCCTGCCCGAGCCCACACCGCCGCCGACAAGCCCGCGTCTCGGCGTCGGGCGCCCGGCCAATGCCCTTGCCGTCGCCTCGGCTATTGACGGCGCGGTGGCGAGTGGCGCCGATCCCTCGGCCCTATTCGGCATCTACAACCTGCCGGCGGCGTCGATCCCGGCGGCGGTGAACAGCCTCTCGGGCGAGGTCCACACCGCCGCACCCGCCATGGCCCATGCCGCCTCCGACCAGTTCCTGCGCATGATGCTCGACGGCGCGGGCGCCGGCCGCCTGTCCGGCGCGCCCGGCGGCCCCGGCGGTGCGACGGGCTTCACCGCCGACCTGCCGTCGAGGCAGGACGGGCCGGGCCGCCCGAGCTTCGACCCGGCGCGCTTCTCACTCTGGGGCGCGACCTTCGGCTCGACCGGACGCAATGACGGCGACCGAGCCGTGGGCTCGGCCAACCGCAACCTCTCCGATGGCCATGTCGCTGTCGGTGCCGACATCCGGCTCGGCGCCAACACGGTCGCGGGCGTCGCGCTCGCGGGCGGGCAATCGCGCGCCTCGCTGTCGGGCGGGCTCGGCAAGGCGCAGGCCGATGTCTTCCAGGCCGGCCTCTATGGCCGCACCACGCTGGGCACGGTCAACCTCGCCGGCGCGCTCGGCTATGCCAGGCTCGACACCGACACCGCCCGCGCCATCCCGGCACTCGGCCGCAGCGGTGTTGCTGCCTCCTATGCGACGCAGGCCTTGTCCGGCCGGATCGAGGCCAGCCTGCCGGTGGCAGGCTGGGGTAGCCTGACGCTCTCGCCGCTCGCCGCCTTCCAGGCGGTGCGCGCGAGCAGCCCGGCCGCGATCGAGCGCGACGGGTCGGGGGCAGCCACCGGCATGCTGACGCTGGCGCGGCGTTCCGACATGACCAGCCGCAGCGAACTCGGCCTGCAACTCGACGCCAACCTGATCGCGGGCGCCACTCCCGTTACCGGCTTCGTCCGCGCCGCCTGGGCGCATTACTACCAGCGCGACGCGCAGCTTGCCGCCTCGCTCACCGGCCTGCCCGGCGCGAGCTTCGCGGTGACCGGCGCCAGGCCCGACCGGAATGCCGCGCTCCTCGCCGCCGGCGCCGATATCAGGCTCAGCCAGACCGTCAGCCTCGGCATGCGCGTCGACTCGGAACTGTCCGGGAACACAAGCCGCATCGGCGGCACCGCGCAGCTCAGGGTCAGCTTCTGAGCAGAGACGGCGCCAGCTCTGATCGAGATCAGCGCTACGGCGCCACACAATGTCAGCCATCGGCATTTCGTGGAGCGGCCGCTCCACACCCCTTGGCTGTCCCAAACAACGTCAGCTCTCGGGCACATTATCGAACGAAAAAGCTCATTTTCCGCTGAGGCCGATCAGCGTCGCGGATGGGTGGTGGTCCCGGTCACACGCCCGGAGCTGTCGCAATAGGTCGTCGTCCCATGGGAGGACAAATGGAAAAACAAGTGTTCAACGGGTTGGCGCTTATTGCAGCCGCCATTGTGCCGAGACGATCGGCTTAAGGTCTGAGAGTAAGATCGACGTTGCGACCTCTCGACTTGTCGCAAAAAGTGCGGTTTCTACGGTGATGCTGAAATCGGAGATTCGTCGCTTAATCGGGAATTTGCGACAGGGTAGGAAAAGGAAGAGATTACGTGAAGATTTGGGGCCGCATAAACTCGACCAACGTTCGAAAGGTACTCTGGAGTGCTGGGGAGCTTGGCCTGACTTACGAACACATCAATGCCGGCGGCACTTTTGGCGTGGGGCGCGATCCAGACTACTTGGCGATGAACCCCAACGGTCTTGTCCCCTGCCTAAAGGATGGCGATTTGGTATTATGGGAATCAAACGCCATCGTACGCTATCTGGCCAGACAATACGGACTCCCGCCCTTCGCGCCGGCTGATGCTGCGGCTTGGGCGAGTGCAGACAAGTGGATGGATTGGGCTTCCCTGTCCTTCGCCGGTCCTTTCCGAGACCTGTTCTGGAATCTTGTGCGTTGCTYACCCGACCAACGCAACGAAACCGAGATGAAGCGCGGCGAGGTGCARTGCGCGCGCCTRATGGCAATTGCAGACGATGCCTTGGCCTCSTCGCCATATCTGTCCGGCGAAACCCTTGGAATTGGCGATGTGCCGTTGGGCTGCATCGCYTATGCGTGGTTCTCMCTTCCGATCGAGCGGCCGGCGCTGAAAAATCTGAAYGAATGGTATGAGCGCCTGTGTGGRCGGCCRGMATATCRGACGACAGTAATGACGCCGCTCACCTGAGCCGGCTCTCCGAGCCAGCGCAACAGASSRCGGYTCATTGGATCGTCGCCGCTTCGCCYGGCTCCACGATGACSCGGAACACATGCAGGACTTGCCGGTGCGGGCCTCCAGGATTGCCCTGATGCGGGCATGCCGGTCGACTTCAGTGACACAGGCGATGATGTGCCCCTCGACGGTGCGCGGTGGAGCCAATGTCGCCCTGACCGCCTCCAGCTTGGCGATGCGCGTCGCCCAATAGACGCAACGGGGCCGGTCGCTCTCCAAATCGCGACAGCCTCCGCGTAAATCGGCTTTGCTCAGGGCCAATCCTGCTCGTCGACATTCCCGTGCCGATGCCCCCACGCTGGGTCCCAGGGAACAAGGAGCGGAAGCATCCGTTCACGAGTAGACTGAGGCTGCGCGCTAAACCGCGGTCCAACGCATCCGGTGGTGACATGAAGGACGGAAACGGAAATTCACTTTCCCCGGCCCAGGAAGCTGCGATCCGGAACGGACTTCGACCCGCTGAGGAGATCTCTGAGAGGGGCCTGGCTTACGATCTAGTTGCCAAGATTGCTCGGGAGCATGGGGTGGGAGTAGATGCGGTAGAGGTTGCCCTAGCAGCGCTCCGTCGCGGCAAGGGCTCAATGGCCCAATTTTCTCATCCCGAGTTTGGGGGGCTGGCCCAATGGACTGCCGGCGGGATGAGCATGGTCGGTGACATGTTCAATGCCGGGACAAAGGCAAAGCTAGATGGAGTTCTCCACGATCTGGCTGATGCGCTCCGGCGCGGCGAAGTTGAGATGGATGAGGCGAGGGCCGCCACAAGCGGGTTGGCGCAAGTGAGCGAATTGGGCTGGCCTGCTGAGTTTGGCCGCCCAGCGACGGCGGGCAGCCAAAACGACATGCGGTACGCGTTCTTCCCGACAGCCCGCCGCCTGGTCATCGAGGACGGAACCAAACGGACAGTTTATGACACGGGGGAGCACATAATCTCCGGAGCCTCCCAACAGCAGAGTTCCGATCGGACGCTGACGTTCCAAAGCCAGCTCGGCGTGGTAGATATCGGAGACCTCCCAATTCTGCGTTAGCGCGAGCGGATGCTCGTGCAACATTGGGCAGCCCCGCTTGGCTGGCGGGCTGAACGCTCAGGCGTGCACGCACGGAGATCGACGGTGCTACGCCGATGCTTCGGCAGATAAAATACGTCATGGATCGTCACGACATGGATCGGCCATGGCGACCCCGCGATGTTTTCAGTTCCCCCATGCAAACGAGTAGGTCGCGCCAAGTCCGAAGGTCAGCTGGTCGCGTTCACCAATTACACGCACGATCGGCGAATTGTGGGCAGAGCCCATCAACCGGTCGTACTTTATGAACGCGCGCGTAGTCCAGACTGGCGACCACTGATAGTCGAGGGCCGCGCCCACACCGACCGATTTCAGCCCGCCCTTGGCCTTGTAGGGCGTTACGATGCCATTGACGGCGGATTCCGCTGGCGAGATGCCGAAGTTGCGATCCATATAGGAGCCRTTGGCAAGGGATACGCGGGGACCACCCGAGAGCGTAAATGCGCCGAAGCGCTCGACCCAATCCACCGAAGCGTCGGCGATGACGCCATGATGCCCATGAAAGCCCTGGCGGACCTCCAATCGGGTGCGCAGCCGGTCATGGATGGGCCAGAATTCAACAAAAGCGCCGGCCTCGATCGTCCACGGCACATCTCTCAGGCCAAAAAGCTGGTCGTCGCTGCCGCTGTAGCGCCCGGATTGAAATTTTGCGACAGGGCCGAAGCTGAACGTCTTGCTCTGGAAAAGCCTATAATCCAGCCCATCATCAGGCGCGCCAAACGAAGGCGTCTCGCCAGGACGGCGAAAGCTCAACGACGGCGAGCCAGAGAAGCTGAATTTGTTGGAACCGGGATATTCGGGGCCGAGTTTTGCCGTCCCACCGACCGATACGATCCACCCGGACGCCGGCTGCTCAGCGTAGATGCGAACGGCCGGGTCGGCAGCCAGAGCGGCAAAAGCTGTCGCCACAAGCATAACGGGCGCGATTAGTGGAACTTTCAAATACGACAAATCGCCCGCTCCTCGCTGGTGCGCTGCACCATTGGCACATTCTGTTTGACCTACCAAGGAGACACTTGCTCGGGCGCCCAGCATGCCGCGGTTCAATCTGTTCGCGGATGCGAGCGCGGCAGCCGCGGGTGTCGTTGCCCATTGCCTGATCGCTGTCGAGCGGCTTTCGCTCAACTCGGCGGCGGAGAATTTTCAGGTGCGACAATTTGGCCGCGACGTTCGCGTGCGAGCGCTGAAATGCGTAGGCAGTCGACAGAAAAGTTGGCCTTTATGTTGGCCTATGAGGAAATATGGAAATTAAATACCATTTAATATCAGATATTTCTGAGACGATTCCGAGTCCCTCTCCCGCTACCATCTTCCTTCACTACCATTTTCCCTGAGAGCGAAGGCCTTCAAGCGAAGGCCGTTCTTCGACGCCGATTCGGCCGTTCCCGCTCGCGGGCACCCACCCGGCTGCCTGGCCCAAATCCGCCTCTTCCCGCTCTGGCGCAAACGATCATGCGGGATGAGATCTCGCGCCGAATTCCGCCCGGGCTCTGGCGCCGATGCCATTGCGAATCTGATCTTGGAGAGGGCCAGCTAACATCCGATCAATGTCATGTGATTGTTCATGTCACACATCGGAATCTTGGGAGGTACACCAGAGAAGTCGCCATTCGGCCAGACCACACACTGGTCCAAAATCGCTTGGACACTTTTCGGAATAAACCGGAGCCTGAGTGTGTTGATCGAATTGAGCTTTGAGTTATGGTTTAGAACCAAAAAAATATGGGAGGAAATAATGATAACTGCGATAGCCACCGCGTGGTTATTTTGCGTTGCAATATTTCTTGAGCTCGCCGACCGGGCGCCTGCCATCGACTGTTGAGGAGGCGTCGCCTGCTCCGCTTAGAGTGTATCGCTGGCGGCAGCCCGACAAATTGGAGTGACCATGGCGCGCAAGAGCGTGCCACGGCCTGATATATTCCGCCGGATTGGTCAGCTTCGCTGAAATCCGAAGTATGATCCGCGGCGGCCGCCGACGCTCCGGGCGACGACAAGACCGCACGCTTCCATCGCCGGATCGGCGGCCATCAKGCCGCAGCGAAAGCCGCGTCGACGATCTGCCGCGCCTCGTCCTGGATGCGGGCGAGATGGCCTTCGTCGCGGAAGCTCTCCGCGTAGATCTTGTAGACCTCCTCGGTGCCGGAGGGTCGAGCCGCGAACCAGCCGTCTGCGCTCGTGACCTTGAGCCCGCCGATCGCCGCGCCGTTGCCGGGCGCCTCGCTCAGGACCGCCGTGATCGGCTGGCCGGCGAGTTCCTTCGTCGCGATCTGCTTGGCCGAGAGGGTTTTCAGCACCGCCTTCTGGCTCGCCGTCGCCGGCGCGTCGACCCGCGCGTAGCATGGCTTGCCGAGCTCGCCGGTCAGCTTGTCATAGAGCACGCCCGGATCATCGCCGGTCTTCGCGGTGATCTCGGCGGCGAGCAGGCCGAGGATCAGCCCGTCCTTGTCGGTCGTCCAGACCGAGCCGTCCTTGCGCAGGAAGGAGGCCCCCGCGCTCTCCTCGCCCGCAAAGCCGAAATCGCCCGAGATCAGCCCGTCGACGAACCATTTGAAGCCAACCGGTACCTCGACCAGCCTGCGCCCCAGCTTCGCCGCGACCCGGTCGATGATCGCGCTCGACACCACCGTCTTGCCGATGGCGGCATCCGCCCGCCAATCGGGGCGGTTGGCGAAGAGATAGGCGCTGGCGGCAGCAAGGTAGTGATTCGGGTTCATCAGCCCGCTGCTGCGCGTGACGATGCCGTGCCGGTCGGCATCGGTGTCGTTGGCGAAGGCGACGTCGAACCGGTCGCGCATGCCGATCAAGCCGGCCATCGCATAGGGCGAGGAGCAGTCCATCCGGATCTTGCCGTCCCAATCGGCGGTCATGAACCCGAATGTCGGATCGACCTCCGTGTTGACGATGGTTGCCTTCAGCCCATAGCGGTCGATGATCGGCTGGTAGTAGTCCAGCCCCGCCCCGCCGAGCGGGTCGATGCCGATCGAGACGCCGGCCTTGGCAATCGCCTCCATGTCGACGACATCCGCGAGATCCGCGACATAGCCGCTGATATAGTCGTGCCGCCGGACATGCGCGCTCTTCAGCGCCTTGTCGTAGGGAATGCGGCTGATACCGGCGAGCTTGGCGGCGAGAAAGGCGTTGGCCTTCTTCTCGATCCAGCCGGTGGCGTCGGTGTCGGCCGGGCCGCCATGGGGCGGATTGTACTTCAACCCGCCATCGGCTGGGGGGTTGTGAGAAGGCGAGATGACGACGCCGTCCGCCTTCGCCGAGGTCCGGCCCCGATTATAGGTCAGAATCGCGTGCGAGATGACCGGCGTCGGCGTGAAGCCGAGCTTCTGGTCGATCATCGTGGTCACGCCGTTCGCCGCGAAGACCTCCAGCACCGTCTCGAACGCATTGCGCGAGAGCGCGTGGGTGTCGATGCCCAGGAAGAGCGGCCCGTCGATGCCCTGCTCACGGCGATAAAGGCAGATCGCCTGGGCGATGGCGAGAATATGCGCCTCGTTGAAGGATTTGGAAAAGGCCGAGCCGCGATGGCCCGAAGTGCCAAAGGCGACCTGCTGCGAGCGCTGCGACGGATCCGGCTGGTCGAAATAGGCTTTGGTCAGAGCCCCGACGTCGACGAGCATGGCGGGTTCCAGCCGCTTTCCGGCGAGCGGGCTCACTGAATCAGTCATGAAAGGTCTCGGGTTGGAAGCCTGCGGAAAAGGCCGCCGTTATAGACGGCGGCGGCCGAAGAGTCGCGGCCGAAAAAGGCCTGAGCGCGGCAGGCGGGCGCAACCGAAGGCGGCCCTTCGCTCGAAATTCGCGTCGCTTCACGGCGCACGCAGCGTCCATCCACCCCGCCAGAGGCCGGCGCGCTTGGCTTGGGCTTCTCTGAGCTCGTCCGCGAAGCTTGCTTCGCCATCCGGCAATGGCCGCGCCCAGCCCTGCAGAACCAGCAAATGCGCGATGTCGCCTCCCGGCGCGCCGGCACTCGCCTCGATACGGCAATCGGCGGCGATGGTTCCGTCCGCGAGGGCGCGGCGGGGTTGGCAGAACAAGCTGCGCCCGGCGACCAGATTGTGCAGCGCGGCACGAGCCTGCAATCCGCAGGACCAGCGCGTCTCCCCGTCCAGGCAGACATCGCCAGCACGAGGACCGTCGACGCGCGCGAAGCGGATGACCTCCTCCTTGAATTTGAAGCTTGTGCCGTCGACCGAACGCAAGGGCGCGGCAACCTCGATGACAGGCAGGTCGCTCAGGTCGTCTGGGTGCTTGCGCCGTGTGACCTCGACGGCCGCAGCTTCCATGCGGGCCGCGAGCTTTTCCTGTAAGGGCGGCGATCCCAAGGATTCCGGCATCCCCGTCGCCACGGCGGCGCCCGCTTGCGGATCGGCGAGCCTGCTCGGTTCTCTCGTCAGAATCAGCATCAGAGCTGCGCACGCAACGACGATTCCGACGGTCAGAAATAAAGAAGGCAGCGCGACGCCCGTTTGCCTGAAACGCTTGCGCAAGCGGAACACGAACACAGGTGTCTTCACATCGAATTCCCGTTTCGCACCATTCCAGCCTATGGCGTCATGCTATCGCCAAGCATCTCCGGCAATGTCGTGCGCAAGTGCGAAGAAACGTCAACCGGCGCGACATGCCCGGGCGCAAATTTGCGCCCGCTCGCGCGAAAGACGGTTCATGCTCGCACTTGCGTCAAAGGCAGGCTATTATTCGCAGTCGCAAGATGTTTCCTTCTGGAGTTGACGATGAAGATCGTGATGGTCGGATCAGGTTATGTCGGACTGGTGTCCGGAGCCTGTTTCGCTGATTTCGGCCACGAGGTGGTCTGCGTCGACAAGCAGGAAAGCAAGATCGCGGCGTTGAAGAGCGGTGATATCCCGATCTTCGAACCCGGCCTCGCCGATCTCGTTCGCAGCAATGCCGCCGCCGGACGATTGTCCTTCACGACCGACCTTGCCGGCCCGGTCGGCAGCGCCGATGCGGTTTTCATCGCGGTCGGCACCCCCTCTCGCCGCGGCGATGGCTTCGCCGACCTGTCCTATGTCTACGCGGCCTCCCGCGAGATCGCGCAGGCGCTCGGCAGTTATACGGTGATCGTCACCAAATCGACCGTGCCCGTCGGCACCGGCGACGAGGTCGAGCGAATCGTGCGCGAGCTCCGGCCGGATGCCGAGTTCGCGGTGGTGTCCAATCCGGAGTTCCTGCGCGAAGGTGCGGCGATCGAGGATTTCAAGCGGCCCGACCGCATCGTCATCGGCACCGAGGACGAGCGCGCCCGCACCGTGATGGCCGATATCTACCGGCCGCTCTACCTCAACAGCGCGCCGATATTGAACACCAGCCGCCGCACCGCGGAGCTGACGAAATACGCCGCCAACGCCTTCCTGGCGACCAAGGTCACCTTCATCAACGAGATGGCGGATCTCTGCGAACAGGTCGGTGCCAACGTCCAGGACGTGGCGCGCGGCATGGGTCTCGACAACCGGATCGGCTCCAAGTTCCTCCATGCCGGCCCGGGCTATGGCGGTTCCTGCTTCCCGAAGGATACGCTGGCTCTGATCAAGACCGCTCAGGATTACGGCACGCCCTCGCGCATCGTCGAGGCTGTGGCGGCCGTGAACGACCAGCGCAAGCGCGCCATGGGCCGCAAGGTCGTCACCGCCTGCGGCGGCTCGGTGCGGGGCAAGACGGTCGCGGTCCTCGGCCTCACCTTCAAGCCGAATACCGACGACATGCGCGACTCGCCCGCCATCTCCATCATCACGGCGCTGCAGGACGGCGGAGCGACGATCCGCGCCTTCGATCCGGAAGGCATGGAGCCGGCCAAGGCTGTCCTGCCGGGCGGCGTCACCTATTGCGGCAACGCCTACGAATGTGTCGAAGGCGCCGACGCGACGGTCATCGTCACCGAATGGAATATTTTCCGTGCGCTCGATCTCGATCGGGTCAGGACGCTGATGAAGACCCCCGTGCTGGTCGATCTGCGAAACATCTATCGCGGCGAACAAGTCCGCGAAAAGGGTTTCGTCTATGCCGACATCGGGCGCGGCGTGCTGGAAGCCACCTCCATCGACAATGAAGACGCGGCCTGAGGCCTGTATCCGGGGGGCGAGGTCATGGTCTCATTTCCTCTCCCCGGCTCGGGGAGATCCACTACGGCTGGGCCATTGCTGACGCGGCGTGCTGCCTGCGCCGGCTTGCTGGCGGCCGCCAGCCCCTCAAGGCCGCCGCGGCGGAGGGCGACAGCCTCGCACAGATAGCCGCGCGCAAGGGCATCCGCTTCGGCTCGATGGTGAATGCCAAGCATCTCGATGACGCCGCGCTGAAGGCCTTGATCGCGCGCGAATGCGTGATCGTCGTGCCCGAGAACGAGATGAAGTGGCGCTTCGTGCAGCCTACCAAGGGGCATCTCAATTTCGGCCCGGCGAATGCGATCGTCGATTTCGCCGCCGGCAACGGCATGGCGCTGCGTGGCCATACGGCCGCCTGGCACAATGCCGTTCCCAAATGGGCAGCCGAGGAAATGACTGCCTCCGGCCGCTTCGCACCGGCGCTCGCCTATCTCGAAGCGGCGATGACACGCTATCGCGGCCGAATCCTGGAATGGGATGTCGTCAACGAGGCCATCGACCCCCGCAGCGGACGGGCCGACGGCTTGCGCGATTCGGTCCTCCTGCGCACCGGCGGGCCGGGCTTCATCGCCGATTGCTTCAGGGCAGCGCAGGCGGCCGACGGCACCGCGCAGCTTTTCTACAACGATTTCGGCATCGAGTATCACTGGCCCGATATCCTCGCGCGCCGCACGAGCCTGCTCAAGCTGCTCGAAGGCTTGAAGAAGGAAGGCGCCCCGATCCATGGCCTGGGCATTCAGGCGCATCTCAAGGTCGGAAACCGCTTCGTCGAATCGAGCTGACGCTCCTTCCTGAAGGAGGTCGCGGGGCTGGGGCTGCGCCTCTCGATCACCGAGCTCGACGTCGACGATACCCGTCTCCCGGGCGATCCCAGCAAGCGCGATTCCGCCGTATCCGATCATCTCCGGCAGTTTCTCGACGTCACGCTCGACGAGCCGGCAGTCAGGACGCTCCTCACCTGGGGCATGTCCGACCGCTATTTCTGGCTGAGCAGCTTCTTCCCCCGCTCGGACGGCCTGCCGTCCCGCGGCCTGCCCTACGACGCCGAGATCGTACGAGGTCGATGCGCGCAACGCTGGAACAAGCGTTGCTCTCGACGAGAACAAGATCGTGGGAACGTACCAGTGCGGAACATGTCTGTCCCGGTTTTACTACGCCCGTCCCGGAGCATCTCTCGAACTCAGGTTGTCGTCGAGCCATGAACAGTTTGCTGCACTCATTCTCGGCTGCCCACACCGTCCTTCCGCCGTCGCCCCGCAGCGATTATCTGTCAGTCGTCATTCCCTGTTTCAACGAGGAGGAGGGTCTCGGCGAAGCCCTCAAGCGGGTCGACGCCGCCTGCATCGCCGCTGCCGTTCCGGCCTATGAGATCATCCTGATCGACGATGGATCGCAGGATCGCACCTGGGAAATCATCTCGGCAGCCGGCCGAGAGAATCCCCACATCGTCGGCGTCAGGCTCGCCCGCAATTTCGGGCACCAGCTCGCGCTCTCCGCCGGTCTGACCATCGTCACGGGCGACCGTATCTTCGTGCTCGATGCCGATCTTCAGGACCCGCCGGAACTGCTGACCGACATGATGCGGCTGATGGATGAAGGGGCCGATGTCGTTTACGGGCAGCGCCAAGAGCGCGAGGGAGAAACCGCGACCAAGAAGCTCACGGCCAAGCTTTTCTACCGCTTCCTCGCGAAACTCACGGACATCGATATCCCCGTCGATACCGGCGATTTCAGGCTGATGAGCGCCGCGTCGTCGAGCTGCTGATCAGCATGCCGGAGTCTAACCGCTTCATCCGCGGCATGGTGAGCTGGGTCGGCTTCAAGCAGGTTGGCCTGCCCTATCGGCGGCGCGAGCGCTTCGCCGGGACGACCAAATACCCGCTCAAGAAGATGCTGCGTCTGGCCGTGGATGCCATTACCGGCTTTTCCATCAAGCCCCTGCGCGTCGCCTCCTATTGCGGTGCAGCATTCGGCCTGGCCGGCTTCATTCTGATGATCTACGTGGCCCTGAGCTGGTTCGACAACAGCACGATTCGAGGCTGGACGAGCTTGATCAGCATCGTGCTGCTGCTTGGAAGCGCCCAGCTCATCGTGCTCGGCGTGATCGGCGAGTACATCGGGCGCCTGTTCATCCAAGGCAAGGGCCGGCCGAACTTCATCATCAGCGACGTGACTGGCGGTGGCGACAGCGTCCGCGCCCTACCGCGCTAGGCAAGGTATTCGATGTCCCCGCTCGTCCTGACCCTGCTCATCGCCTCGGTCTGCTGCGCTGCTTGCGGCAATTGCTTTTCAAGGCCGGCGCCAGCGGCGCCTCCACACCGATCGATTTCGTCAACCTGAATGTCATCGTCGGCTTGTTCTGCTACGGCATAAGCACGCTGATCTGGATCTGGGCCTTGTCGAAGGCCAACCTGGTCACGGTCTTCCCCTTCACAGTAATGACCTTCGTCCTCGTCTATGTCGGGGCCGCCGTCATTTACAGGGAGCCGGTCACGACACTCGGCCTGGCCGGAGCAGGCCTGGCAATGCTCGGCTTGTTCATGATCGTCCGCAGTTCAGCCTGATCCCAGGCGACCCGTTTCCGAAGGGGCATGCCGAGGAGGAATGCGTCCGCGCGACCGACGCATTCCTCTGCGTCATGACGCCGCGGAGGACGGCTCAACCGCGTGCATAGATGTCCTCGATCCGGACGATGTCGTCCTCACCGGTGTAGCTGCCGACCTGCACCTCGATGAGATCCAGATCGATGCGACCGGGATTGGCGAGCCTGTGGACGCATCCGATCGGCAGATAGATCGATTCGTTCTCGTGAACGATGCGCACCTGGCTGTCGACCGTCACCTCGGCACTGCCGCGCACGACCACCCAGTGCTCCGAACGGTGAAAATGCTTCTGGAGGCTGAGCTTGCCGCCGGGCTTCACCCGGATGCGCTTCACCTGGAAGCGATCGCCGATATCGATGCGCTGATACCATCCCCAGGGGCGGTAGCCCCGCAGATGCTCGCTCGCCTCGCGGATGCCGTCCTTTTTCATCTGCTCGACCAGCGTCTTGACCTTGCCCGCCTGCGCCTTGTCGGCGACCAGCACCGCATCGCGCGTGGCGATCACCACCATATCCTTCAGCCCGATCGTGGTGAGCAGCATGTCGTCGCTGCGCAGCAGCGATCCTTCGGTTTCCATCGCCACGACCGGCCCTTGCGCGATGTTGCCCCGCTCGTCCTTGACCATCACATCGTGCAGGGCATCCCAACTGCCAATGTCGGACCAGTCGAACCGGGCGGCCAGAACACCGGCATTCGCCGTCTTTTCCATGACCGCGTAGTCGATCGAGATCTTGCGGACGGTGCCGAAGGCGGCCGCATCCAAGCGCAGGAAATCAAGGTCGCGCTGCGCCGCATCGACGGCGGCCCGCGCGCCCTCGATCACCTCCGGCGCGAAACGGGCGAGCTCTTCGAGCATCAGCGCCGCAGGGAAGACGAAGTTGCCGCTGTTCCAGAGCAGCCCGGCTTCCACATATTCGCGCGCCTTCGCGGCATCGGGCTTCTCGACGAAGCGCTTGAGCCGCCATGCATTGGAAGCCGGCAACGGATCGGCCGGCTCGATATAGCCATAGGCGGTGGACGGCGACGTMGGCACGATACCCAACGTCATGATCAGCCCCGTCGCGGACAATTGTCCCGCCACGGCGCAATCGGCCCGGAAGCCCTCGGCATCGACGAC
This sequence comes from Allobosea sp. P4_C6, assembly GCF_056402015.1. Classification (NCBI taxonomy): domain Bacteria; kingdom Pseudomonadati; phylum Pseudomonadota; class Alphaproteobacteria; order Hyphomicrobiales; family Alloboseaceae; genus Allobosea; species Allobosea sp. P4_C6. The sequence goes on along the minus strand of NZ_JBFUIF010000046.1, from coordinate 6,142 downwards.
GACGTGATCGGCCGCGAGCACGAGCGCCAATGCGTCGGGATCGCGGCGCTGCGCGAGCAGTGCACCCACGGCGACAGCAGCGGCCGAATCCCGCCTCTCGGGCTCCAGCACGATCTCGCCTTGAACGCCGACGGCTTGCATCTGCTCCGCCGCCACGAAGCGAAACTCATGATTGGTCACGACGATCGGTGCCGAGAATCCCTCGGAGCGGACGCGCAGCAATGTGGCCTGAAAGGTGGAGAGGCCGTCATCGAGAAGCGAGATGAACTGCTTGGGCATCGTGTCGCGCGAAAGGGGCCAGAGCCGCGTGCCCGATCCTCCAGCGATGATGATGGGGCAGATCTGCGATGACGGCATTTACGCTTCTCCAGCGGCACGGGGAATGTCGACAAAGCATTAGGCTCGCAGATTGCCCAGCACAAACCATGCCGTACTGCCGGCACAGGATTTGCTCATGGTTATTACGATCAGCTGGCGGTCCGGCCGGAGGAGGAAGCCGGTCAAAAGGCGTAGTGACGACGCTTGTGGCTTCTTCACTCATGCACAAGGTGATGCACGTTTACCCAGTGTCAGACTTCCTCGCGGCGACAGGCCCCATTTGAGGAGACGGCCAGCATGGTGGCAAGCATTGCCGTCAAGTCGGGGGTCATCGGCTCCGCCCGCCTGCGAACCGCGGGACACTGTAGCTTCCACGAGACTTAACGGCTAAGCGGAACCGGGGGTGGGATCATGCGTCGCCTAGCAGTCGCGTTTGCGCTTCTTGCCGGAACCGGCGAGGTCGCGGCGGAGCCGGCCTTGGCTTTCATGCACGGCACCTGGCGCGATGAGCAGCACGTCCTGCTGATCGATACCGATCGCATGCAGGCAAACACCGATCCGGCAAAACCGTTTCAGCGCGACGCGCTGACCTTTCGCAATCTCGCCGGCCGAATGGTCGTGTTCGATATCGGCTCACGCCGGTATATAGGTTTGTTCGAGGGCAATGAAATGCAGCTCAGCGGCGGCGAGCTCGAAGGCGTCGTCAAGCTGCGGCGCGTCATGGGACCCCGATTGAAAGGCCCTTTTTAACAGATCGACCATCACATCCAGTGAGAGACGGTCACCGGGACGAGGTACGCATGTCTTCCCTGAAATTCGGCACTTCCGGCCTGCGCGGCCTCGTCAGCGAACTGGTCGGACTGCCGGCTTACAGCCATGTCCGCGCCTTCTGCGCCATGCTGCGCGACGATGATGCGGCAGGTCCCGCCGGCGAGGTGCTGATCGGGCAGGATCTGCGCTCGTCGAGCCCTCTCATCGCCGCCCAATGCGCGCAGGCGGTTGCCGATGGCGGCCTCGTTCCCGTCGATTGCGGCGCCTTGCCGACGCCGGCCCTGGCTCTGGCCGCGATGAAGCGCGGCGCGCCCGCCATCATGGTGACCGGCAGCCACATTCCCGACGACCGCAACGGGCTGAAATTCTATCGGGCACAAGGCGAGATCGACAAGACCGACGAGGCGCGCATCCTGGCCTGGCATGCCAAGCTTGCCCTGACAGCCGCTCCCGATGTCTCGGTCGAGCCCGCGCGGAGCGAGGCCATCGCCGACTACCGCGCGCGCTATGTCACCTTCTTCGGCAGCGATGCCCTCGCCGGCCTGAGTGTCGGCGTCTATCAGCATTCCTCGGTCGGGCGCGACGTGATCTGCGATGTGCTCACCGCGCTCGGCGCGGCCCCCGTCGCGCTCGGCCGCAGCGACCGGTTCATTCCCGTCGACACCGAGGCTCTGCGGCCGGAGGATGAGGAGCTGGCGCGGCAATGGGCCCTGCAAAACCGGCTCGACGCGATCGTCTCGACCGACGGCGACGCCGACCGGCCGCTCGTCGCCGATGAGGCCGGCCGCTTTCTGCGCGGGGACCTCGTCGGGGCGCTCACCGCAAAATTCCTGGACGCAGACGCAATCGTGACTCCGGTCACCTCGAACTCCGCCCTCGACCGGCCCGGCTTGTTCGAAAAGGTGCTGCGGACCCGCGTGGGCTCCCCCTATGTCATCGCCGGCATGGCAGAGGCGAAAGTTGACGGCGCACGGGCCGTGGTCGGTTTCGAGGCCAATGGTGGCGTGCTGCTCGGCTCCGACATCAGACGCGACGGCCGGTTGCTTGCCGCCCTGCCGACGCGCGACGCGATGCTGCCCATCCTCGCGACGCTCGCCACGGTCAGGTCATCAGGCAAGAAGCTGAGCGCTATCGCCGCCGAGGCGAATTTCGCGGTGGCCCTGTCGAACAGGCTTCAGGAGATTCCGCAGGACAAGACTGCGGCCCTGATCGCCAGGCTCGATGCGGAGGATTCCGGCTTCCGTGATGCCGCCTTCGGGATGCGCGGTGGCGTCGCCGCGCGCGATCGGCGCGACGGCTTGCGCCTGACGCTCGCGGACGGCGCGACAGTGCACTTCCGCGCCTCGGGCAACGCGCCCGAACTGCGCGTCTATGTCGAGGCGGCCGAGCAGGCGAGTGCCGAAGAACTGCTGGCCGAAAGCCTGGCCTTCGCCGCGACGCAGACGCGCTGAGCGGGTTTCCCGGGACGAAAGCAGCTTAAATCCCGCTGCGTGGCGAGGTCGTGCCTCGATCGACGGCCGGGACCGCAGAAGTGCTTGCCCGCAGCCCGGGCTTGGCTTGTCCGGGCTGTTTCCAGCGGATTACCGCCAGTCGATCAGAAAACCCGTTCGATGAAGAGCTGCGCCGAGCTTTGCCTGCCGGAAAGCCCTGCGGCGAGCGCCAGCCCTGTGATGTCTATCCGTTGCCAGGCAACCGACCCCTCGAGGCCGAGGCGCAGGCCTTTCGCCGGCTTCCAGATGACGTTGGCCGCCAGCCGGTCGATCCGCACCTGGCCGGTTGCATCGCCGACACGCGGCAATGTCAGCATGTACCGGCTGATATAGGCATTGCTCGACCATTCGTCGGTCCACTCCCAGCCGAGCGAGACGACGCCGGACCAGCCGCGCGAGGTCTGATCCCCCGACAGGAATGGCAGGGCCGTGCGCCGGTCGAGCTGAGAGCCGATATAGGGCGCCGCGTTGACCGCTCCGGCGATCTGGCCGGAGAGCGTGAATGACTTGTCCAGCAAATCGCCTTCCCAGGTCGCGCCGATGATCGCGGCGCGGCCGGAGAGGCTCGCGGCACCGATGCGCGGGACCTCGCGCAAGGCCACGGCACCGTGCAGTGTCAGCTCATCGCCCTCATAGACGAGACGAGCCACGCCGTCGGGCACACGGCGCCCCGCGCTCGCCTGCGGAATGCGCTGGTCGGCGGCGACATCCTCGGCGGACAAGGAGAGACTGATCGTGTCCGTGAGCGGGCGCTCGTAGCCGATGAGCGCGACGGTGCGGCTGGGAATTCGCGCGATGAAGGCGAATTCGTCGCCGGCCCAGAAATCGAAGCGCGAGCTTGCCAGCCCGGCGCTGAACGCTCCCAGCGTGACGCTCGCCTCACCGATGGTGATGTCGTTGCCACCTTCGCTGTTCGTGTCGAACGAGAATTCGAAAGCGGCCGCCAGATACTGGCCGTTCGCGAGCGACTGGCCGCTCTCGATCCGGAACGTCGTGCTCAATGGAAAGCTCGTCGCATTCTGCGGCACCAGCCCCGTCGCGCGCGCCGAGGCATTCGCCCGATACTCATCGCGTTGCAGCCCCGCATTCACCGTGCCGGAGATGGCGATGCAACTGCCCAGGCCGGGCGAGACGAAGCCGGAGGGCGGGCGATCCTCCTCGTCCTCCTCCTCCGTGTCGTCTTCCTCGTCGTCATCATCCGCAGCCTGCGCATCCGCGGCTTTGAGAGAGACGGCCGGAGGCTTCGGAAAGACCGGGGCGAGGTCGGGAGCTTCGATCTTGCAGCTTCGCAGCAGCAGCGGAGGTCTGCCGGCGGCCCGTGCCTCTCCGGCAAACGTTCCAAACCAGATCAAGATGCACAATCCCGCCGAACACGAGGCCGGGGCCCACAGGTCCCGGGTGCCCGGCTTGGCAATCATGCGCATCTGGCCCGAGTACCGGACCCGCTTGCTGGCAGCACTTGGTTTCAATCTCTGATCGCTTCCAGGGCTCGGCCTGTTTTGGATCTTTCGCCAAAGGATGGAATGGCGCGACAGGCCTTTCTCAACGACAGGGCAACCATGCTTTGCTCCCCGCGATTGACACCAATGTTGCTGTACACCTTGATCTCAAAACACGCCGAAGGCGACAATAGACTTGCCCGCATCCTCCATAGGGCATCGATCAGAACGAACAGCATTTTTCGATTTGGACGTAGTGCCCCGCGTCGGAGCACATCCGTGACCGGCGACTTCGGCAAGGATGATGATGGTTGCGACGCGGCAGTGTTTCCAACCGCGTGGTGCCGAATTGCCCCTCCGCCCGGCCCGCCGCTGTTTTTCCGTTTGTGGACACGTGGGAGATGACAGATGCAGAGAGGCAAAAGACTGGCCGGCCTGGGAGCTCTCCTTATGGCCCTGCCGTTGCTGAGCAGTGCGGCGCAAGCAATCGATCGGCTGGAGGGAGCCTGGGCGACGAGCGCAGCGAGCTGCGACGAGGCCTTCGTCAAGCGCAAGGGCAAGCTCGCGCTCAAGCGTTCGGCTGAAGGCTGGAGTGCCTTTATCGTACGCGGGAACCGCATCGACGGCGCGAATGCCACCTGCCGGGTGGTGTCCGCCAAGCAGAATGGCGACGTGACGACCGCGCTCCTCAGCTGCGCGGACAAGATCATCTTCGACACCATGAAGGTCTCGCTCCGCTTCAAGGACGACGGCACCTTCGTCCGCTTCGATCCCGAATTCCCGGAGGTGGAAACCAGCTATCACCGCTGCGACCGCTGACAGCGTTCGCTCGACCCAAGGACTAATGGCTAAAGGAGAACGCGGATGCGGAACGCTTTCAGGTTGCACCTCCGGACCACGGTCGCTCTTCTGTCGATCACGTGCATGCTCGTGCCGCCGGCAACGCCGGTTCTGGCCCAGGCCGGGCAGCCCGCGAACGCGCAGACTGCCGGCGCGGCACAGGCCGGGATCGCCTGGCCCCGCGTCATCGACGACGCAGCGCGCAGCATCACCATCTATCAGCCGCAGATCGAGCGCTGGCAGGACGATATGCTGGAGGCCCGTGCCGCCGTCGCGGTCGACAAGCCCGGCACCGACGCGCAGACGCTCGGCGTCGTCTGGCTCAAGGCACATACGGCGATCGATCGTGAGAACGACCTCGTGACGCTCGATAATATCGAGGTCGTGAAGGCGAGTTTCCCTTCCGATCCGGCCAATGCCGATGCCTATGCCGCCGCGCTGCGGCAGCATGCGGGCGGCGGATTGCGTACGATTTCGTTGTCGCGGCTGCAGGCAAGCCTGCAGGTCGCCGAGGCCGAGACGGCGACCAAGGCCCTGCCCGTCAGGAACGATCCGCCGAAGATCATCTTCAGCGAAACGCCCGCAATGCTCGTCCTGGTCGACGGCAAGCCGCAGCTGCGCCAGGTCACAGGCAGCAAGCTGCTGCGCGTCATCAATACCCCGGCCTTGATGCTCTTCGATGAGGGCAGCGCCACTTACTACCTGCGTGCACTCAGGAAGTGGTGGTCGGCCAAGGCGCCCGATGGAAGCTGGGCCGTTGCGGCAAGCCCGCCGGCAACCCTGGCCGCCGCTCTGAAGGCTGCCGGATCCCGCGCCAACCTGATGGACGAGGCCCCGCCCGAGATTGCGGATGCCATTGCGGGCGGCAGCCTGCCAAAGCTGGACGTCAGCCTCGAGCCCGCCGAGCTGATCCAGGCGACCGGCCAGCCCGAATATGCGCCGATCCCCGATACGCAGCTGCTCTACGTCAAGAACACGGCTAGCCAGATCATCGTCGATGTCGGCAACCAGGATCATTACGTCCTGATTTCAGGTCGCTGGTTCCGCTCTCTGGCCTGCCCCCATCAGGTGGCCCGGTTCTAATCTAATGCATGGTGGGCTTGTCGGCCACGGTTGAGATGGCCGGCGAAGCGGGTTGGGTTTTCGTAGGCGGCCAGACCACAGCGACCGGTGCTGGCGGCTTGTAGCCGAGCGAGGAGTGCGGGCGCCGGGTATTGTAGTGCTGACGCCAGCCCTCGATGACGATCCGAGCCTCGGCGAGGCTGTAGAACAGCTCGCCGCTCA
>NZ_JBFUIF010000045.1:0-26788 GCF_056402015.1 Allobosea sp. P4_C6 | reverse complement strand
TACGATTCACCCAAAGGGGTAAATCTCCGATTCATCCTGATATTTAAACTCGTTTTCATCCGTGCCGCCTATGGTGTTCTTCAGAAGCGGATCGGGAGTTTAATCCTGACCGATGCTCAACAGGCGGGATATACCATGAAAGCGAGCGTAAAGACTTCAGCTGATCCCAAGTCTGAAGAATCTGATCTGAATGTGAAGCCTCTTTACCTTGAGTCTCTGACCCTGGTTGAACGGCTGCATCGGCGTCTTCTGGACGTCATCAAGGACGAGTTCGAGCGCCGTGGACGCGACGACGTCAACAGCGTCCAGGCGCTGCTGCTCTACAATATCGGCGATGCCGAGCTCTCCGCCAGCGAGCTGCGGACGCGCGGTTACTATCTCGGCTCGAACGTCTCCTACAACGTTAAGAAGCTGGTCGAACTCGGCTACCTCCATCATGCGCGGTCGCGCATCGATCGCCGCTCGGTCCGTATCAGCCTGACCGAGAAGGGCGCCGAAGTGCACAATCTCGTGAGGGGCGTCTACGACAAGCACGTCCGCACAGTCGAGCAGATCGGCGGCATCGCCCCTGACGACTTCGAGCGCATGAACAACGCGCTGCTGCGTCTGGAGCGCTTCTGGTCCGATCAGATCCGCTACAAGCTCTGAGAAAAGTGCCGTCCAGCCTGCCATCCGCAGGTCCAAGCGGCTCTTCGCAAGCTCCCTGCCCAACACGTCCGCCGGCCGGATTTGCGCCCCAGGCCAGTTTCCAGATAGGCCGCGCCGACGAGTAGCGTGCTTGCCTCGCTGGTGGGACAACAACCGGAAAACTGACTTTCAAACCGCGTGTTCAAATCCTGGAGCATGCCGACGTGTCGATGCAACGGGTTGAATGACTGCTCTGCCGCTTTCTTCTTAGGTTCGGCCGTCAGCGATCGGGCTGCTGGTCATTGTCTATTGGCCTCAGTGCCTCTCTGATTGGGGTCGCTAAGGTCAACCGGCCAGGCTCAAATCGCCCATTCCCGTGACAGTGCAGTCCTGCGCGGTTCTTCTGTTTTCACAGGGGACACCGGGGGAGGCGCTCTAGTATCTCTGCGATGGCGGGGGGGCAAATAGCGGAGCTGGCAAGAACATTCTCCGGCTACCCCCGCCGTTTCAGGAGTGGGTCGTCTCGGACGCGGGGCAACAAGACCCGGCAAGGGGATGACGAGCCGAGAACGATCGAGCCCACAGCAATCTAACGGGTGCGACAATTTGGCCGCGACCTTCGCGGGCGTTCACCGAAATTCACAGGCAGCGCCGAGAATTGCTGGCCTTTTTGTTGGCCTTCGCGGCAATCGATTTAGAGAAATGGATGTAAATACAACGGCATACGGACGTATTGTGTTTCCCGTAGGTCGCGCCACTTCAGTGGCACCAAAGAAGATCCATTGAAAACAACGGGTTTATTGGATTTTATTTCGATGTGGACCCAGTGGGTCTCTTCGAATGGACCCCAAATTTTTGGGAGCGTTCTTCAAGCATGGTGGATGTTGGGCCATGGCGGTGCCGTCGTCGCTTGATATCCATCACCGCGCTGGGCGAAGCTTCCAGCGAACGAGCGGGCATTGAGGTGATGAGAGTGCGCCTTGGAAGCACCACCTGCGGCTCGACGCTGACCTCATCGAGCGATGGGCGTCTAGGCCGCATCAATCAGAGCGTCGATCCTTCCTGGTGGAGCGTACGGTAGGTCACCTACGCCATGCGGAAGCTGGACGACCGGTGAAGCTATCCACTGATCTGCTAACGGCCGCGATTGCAGCGTCCGATTTCCGGCCACCGCGTCGGATTTCAACCAAATGAACAACCACCGAGCGCATGTCACTCGGCTCCGCTCACATTGCGCCTTGCTGGGCCTGGACCGCCGGTCAGGCCGCTCGGCCGATCTTGCGCGGCTTTGCGATTTCGATGCGATTCCGGCCCATCTTCTTGGCGCGGTAAAGGGCGCGGTCCGCCGCGGCCAGAAGCTCGGTCAGGTCGACGTCGCCCGTCCCGGCTTCTGCCAGGCCGACGCTGACCGTCGCGGGGATGCCCAGCCCGTCAGCGCGGGCCGTCATTTCGGCAAATCGCTCGGCCACGCTCTGTCCGACCGCGCGGGCCTCCTGTCCGGCCGTGTTCGGCAGCAGGATCGCGAATTCTTCCCCACCGAGACGAACGCCCATGGCATCGGGCCCGGCAGTCTCGCGGGCGATGCTGGCGAAGAGCTTCAGGACGCGATCTCCGGCGTCGTGGCCATATTTGTCGTTGATCGTCTTGAAGTGATCGAGATCGAAGGCGAGCAACGAATGCGGCGCGCTTGTGCGCTGCTGCCGCAGCAGCTCGGCGCCGAGCTCGAAAAAGCCGTGACGGTTGTTGAGGCCGGTCAGGTAGTCGGTGCGGGACGCCGCCAGAAGCCCGGCCCGCTCCTCCTCCCGCACGAGGGCGAGAAACGACATGGGCATCGCTACGGAGAACAGCACCGCCTCGTACATCGTCATCTTCGCCACGATGGGCAGCATCCCGTCGCCGTAGAGCGACACGATGACCGGCACGACGAAGGTGCGGGCGCCGTAGAAGGCGCCGTGGCAGACGAAGACGGCAATCGCGATCGGCCGAGAGCGCAACCCTTTTGCCGTCCGGCTGCGATAGAGCGTGAATGCGGTCAGGGCGCTGATGGCTGCAATCGGGAACGCGCTGACATGGTTCCAGAAGATGCTCCCCCAGCCGGCTCCGGCAAGAAGCCAGGCGGCGCCGATAGCAGCCAGGAGGCATGTGATGTAACTCGGGCGCCAGCCCTTGCCATCCAGCGCTGCGGCGCCCTGCAGCACGAGCAGGTAGCCGAGCATCATGACGACATTCGTCAGGGCAGGGCCGACGACGCCCGGAAACGCCGTGCGATTCATGGCGAGGACGCAGCCGATCGCGAATGCGGCATAGGCGGCTGCCCAAAGGCCGAGCTCCCGCGACCGCTGGGCATGCGCTTTCCGCTCCCAGAGCGTCATCGCGAACGCGATGAGGAGCGTTCCGATCGTGAGGTACCAGAGGGTCGGAAGATCCATCGGTATCGTCGTATCAACGGGCCTGTGTTCAGCTCCCGGGCATCATGGAGGACGTTCCATTCTGCCTGGTACGTGAGGCTATGCTGGCAGAAATGAGTTAATTTCAGCTTGTGAGCGGGCGCGTGGTGCGGTTGATCACCGTGCGCGAACGGTATTGGTGAAATCTAAGCAAAATTATATTTACAGCCGCGGCGATCGGTATTCGCGTAAATCGTACTATTGGATTTGATATGGTCTCTAATAATTCTCTGAAATAGCGACGGACGTCATTTGCGTAAGATATAAGTATTAGTTTCAGCGGGTATTCTGAATTGGGCGGCGCGCGTCGGCCGTTTTTGCGCGGTGTGCTCGGAGTCCGCCTTGTCACTCCAAGCGCAGCACATCGTCCCTGTCCCGGTGGAAGGCTGTCGCAGAGCGCCAAGGAGCGCGCGTCGGACGAGCGATCCAATCGCCGCTCTGTAACGCTGTCATGTCTTTGATCTCTCTTTTGCCTGATTTCGGCTGAAGTTCGGTCTTTACCGAGCCGCCGGCCTTTCCTAGCTTCAGGGTAATCGGTCGCGACAAGGCCGAACGGATATGGGAGGACGGCCATAGCCTTGCCCTGGCAAAGGTTGAGTCCGGACGAGCTCGCGCTGCTCGAGGCGACCTTCTGGTCGGGCGGCGTCGCGCGCCACGCGCTCGCGGATGCGCTGCAGTTCTCGCGCAGCAAGACCAATGCGCTCGCTGCCGGCCTGCTGGATCAGGGCTTGCTCGACGAGGCCGGCGTCCAGCATTCGACCGGCGGGCGCCGCCCCGAGACGCTCAGGGTCCATGGCCGCATCGGCGTGCTCGTCGGCGTCGATATCGGTGCGACCAGCCTCGATGTGGCGTTGCTGCGGCCGGACCTTTCCCTCATCGCCCGGCATTCGCAGGAGGCCGATGTCCAGGCCGGGCCGGGGCCGGTCATGGCGCGGCTGCGCAGCCTGCTGCCGGCGATGCTGGCACAGCACGGCATTGCCGAGGACCGGATCCTCGCGGTCGGCATCGGCGTGCCCGGCCCGGTCAACTTCGCCATCGGCCAGCTCGTCAACCCGCCGCTCATGCCGGGCTGGGACAGCTACGCCATCCGCGACGACATGCGTGAGATCACCGATGCCCCGGTCTTCGTCGACAACGACGTGAATCTGATGGCGCTCGGCGTGCTCTGGCGCCAGCGCAAGCAGATCGACAATTTCCTGGTCATCAAGGTCGGCACCGGCATCGGTTGCGGCATCGTCTGTCATGGCGAGCTCTATCGAGGCGCCACGGGCTCGGCCGGCGATATCGGCCATATCTGCGCCGATCCCGAAGGTCCGCTGTGCCGCTGCGGCAACCGCGGCTGCGTCGAGGCGATGGCAGCGGCGCCGGCGATCGTGGCGATGGGAACCGATGCGGCGAAGAGCGGGCGCAGCCCGGCGCTTGCCGCGAGATTTGCCGAGAAGGGCAGGGTGGATGCGAGCGATGTCGGTGCCGCCTCTCGCGCCGGCGATGCGGAGGCCGATGCCATCGTGCGCCGCTCCGGCCGGTTGATTGGGCAGGTGCTCGCGGCGCTCGTCAATTTCTACAACCCGTCGCACATCTTCATAGGCGGCGGCGTCTCGGCGATCGGCCCGATGTTCCTGGCCGCGATCCGCCAGAGCGTGAACCAGCGTTCGCTCGCGCTTTCGACCCGCCATCTCGAAATCACCGCCGCTCCGCTCGGCCCTGAAACGGGGCTGATCGGTGCCGGCGTGCTCGCCATGCGCGAGGCCCTGCGCAGCGGGAGCCTGGCATGAGCGAGATGCGGCAGGATCGTCCGGGCCTGTCCGTCGCCTTCGACGGCATCGTCAAGCGCTTCGGCCCGGTCCAGGTGCTGCACGGCGTCTCCTTCGCGTTGGAGCCCGGCCGCGTCTACGGGCTGCTCGGGGAGAACGGCGCCGGCAAGTCGACCCTGATGAAGATCCTCGCCGGCTATGAGCAACCGAGCGAAGGCCGCGTGCTCGTCGATGGCGAGGCTGTCGCTTTTGCCGGCTCGCGAGACGCCGAGGCGCGCGGCATCGTCCTGATCCACCAGGAATTCAACCTGGCCGAGGATCTGTCGATCGCCGGCAATGTCTTCCTCGGGCATGAGCGGCGACAGGGCTGGTTTCTCGACGAGCGCGCCATGCGCCGGGAGGCTCAGGCGGCTCTTGCCGAAGTCGGTCTCGCCCGCGATCCCGAGACGCCGGTGCGGCGCCTGATCGTCGCCGAGAAGCAGCTCGTCGAGATCGCCAAGGCGCTCTCCCGCAAGGCCCGCTTCCTCATCATGGACGAGCCGACGGCGACGCTGACGCCTTCGGAAGTTGCGCGGCTCTTCGGCCTGATCGAGCGCATGAAGGCGCAGGGCGTCACCATCGTCTACATCTCGCACAAGCTCGACGAGGTCGAGCGCATCACCGACGAGGTCGTGGTGATGCGCGACGGCAGGCTGGTCGGCCGCGCGCCCACCGCCTCCCTCACCCGCCACGACATGGCGACGATGATGGTCGGGCGCGAAATTTCCGATCTCTTCCCCGACAAGATCGAGCCGGAAGCTTCCGTAGCGCCGGCACTGCAGGTCGAGGCCTTCAGCGTTCCCGGCTGGGCGCGCGATATTTCCTTCGCGGTTCGGCCGGGCGAAATCCTCGGCTTCGCCGGGCTGGTCGGCGCCGGGCGGACCGAGCTGTTCGAAGGCATCATGGGGCTCAGGCCGGGCGAGGGCAGGATCACCCTCGACGGCAAGAGCGTCGCGCTGCGCTCGCCGCGGGACGCCGCCCGCAACGGGCTGACCTATCTGAGCGAGGACCGCAAGGGAAAGGGACTGCACACCGCTTTTGGGTTGCGCCCGAACCTGACGCTGATGGCGTTGGAGCGCTATGCGACGCCCTGGCTCGATCAGGGCGCCGAACGCGAGGCGCTGAAGGCGGCGGTCGCCGAATTCGGTATTCGCACCGGCTCGCTGGAGGCCCGCGCAGCCTCGCTCTCCGGTGGCAACCAACAGAAGCTGGCGCTGGCCAAGGTTCTACACCCCCAGCCGAAGGTGCTGGTGCTCGACGAGCCGACGCGCGGCGTCGATGTCGGCGCCAAGCGCGAGATCTATTTCCTGATCCAGAAGCTTGCGGCCCAAGGGCTCGCTGTCGTGGTCATCTCCTCGGAACTCGTCGAGCTGATCGGCCTCGCGCACCGCGTCGCGATCATGCGCGAAGGCCGGCTCGTCACGACGGTGAGCGGCGACGACATGACGGAAGAGACGATGATCGCCTACGCAACGGGAGCGCGCCATGTCGCAGCCTGAGACCGTGCAGGCCGGCGCCGCTGCCGGCCGTCGCGATGCGGGAACGCCGCTGGCGGAGCGCATCGCCAGCATCGGCCCGGTGGTCGGCCTCATCCTACTCTGCGGGTTGGGCGCGTTGCTCAACGGCGATTTCGCCACGCTCGACAACGGCCTCAACGTGCTCACCCGCACGGCCTTCATCGGCATCATCGCGGTGGGCATGTGCTTCGTCATCATCCTCGGCGGCATCGACCTGTCGGTCGGCTCGATGGCGGCGCTGATCGCCGGCTGCGTGATCATGTTCATCAACTGGGCGGCCGGCGTGCTGGGCTCGCCCGTGCTCGCAGTGATCTGCGGTGTAGGTCTCGCCGTCCTGCTCGGCGCCGCCTTCGGGCTGATCCACGGCGTGCTGATCGCCAAGGGCCGGATCGAGCCCTTCATCGTCACGCTCGGCACGCTCGGCATCTTCCGCGCCTATCTGACCTATTTCGCCGATGGCGGCGCGCTGACGCTGGAGAACAATCTCGCCGACATCTATGCCCCCGTCTATTACGGCAGCGTCGCGGGAATCCCGATCCCGGTCATCGTCTTCCTCGTGGTCGCCGTCATCGGCGCGCTGATCCTGAACAAGACGGTCTATGGCCGCCATGTCCAGGCGATCGGCTCCAACGAGACGGTTGCCCGCTATGCGGCCGTTGATGTCGAGCGGGTCAAGATCCTCACCTACATGCTGCTCGGTATCTGCGTCGGCATCGCCACGCTGCTTTACGTGCCCCGCCTCGGCTCGGCATCGCCCACCACCGGCCTGCTCTGGGAACTGGAAGCGATCGCCTCGGTCATCGTCGGCGGCGCTGCGCTGAAGGGCGGGCACGGCAGCATCACGGGCACCGTCATCGGCGCGATCCTGCTGTCGGTGATCGGCAACATCCTCAACCTGACGAGCCTGATCAGCGTCTATCTCAATGCCGCCGTGCAGGGCTTCGTCATCATCACCGTCGCGTTTTTGCAGAAAGGCCGCCGCTAGGGTTTGGACCCTGGGGCGAGCCAAAAAAGGGAGAGAAGCGATGTCCATGCAGACCAGACGCAGCCTCATGCTTGCCACCGCAGCGGGCCTCGCCTTCGCGGCAACAAGTGCCGCCGCCGAGCCCGTCAATCTCGGCGTCTCCATCCCCGCCGCGACGCACAGCTTCATGGGCGGCATCAACTACTGGGCGAACCAGGCGAAGAAGGATCTCGAGGCCAAGCACAAGGACCTCAAGATCACGATCCGCACCGCCGCCAATGCGACCGAGCAGGCCAACCAGCTCCAGGATCTGAGCACGGTCAACAAGATCAACGCGCTCGTCGTCTTCCCCTTCGAGTCGGCGGCGCTGACCCGGCCTGTCGCCAATGTGAAGGCCAAGGGCGCCTATGTGACCGTGGTCGACCGCGGCCTGACCGACACCTCGGCCCAGGACGCCTATGTCGCCGGCGACAACACCGCCTTCGGCAAGATCCCGGCCGAATACATCGCCAAGACGCTGAATGGGAMGGGCAATGTCGTGGCGCTGCGCGGCATCCCGACGACCCTCGACAACGAGCGCATGGACGCCTTCAACGGCGTGCTCAAGGCCCATCCCGACATCAAGGTGCTCGACGCCAAATACGCCAACTGGAACCGCGACGACGCTTACAAGGTCACGCAGGATTTCCTGACGCGCTTCAAGGACATCGATGCGTTCTGGGCGGCGGATGACGACATGGCCTTCGGTGCCATTCGTGCCATCGACCAGGCCGGCCGCAAGGACATCAAGGTCATCTTCGGCGGTGCCGGCGCCAAGGACATGGTCAAGCTGATCCTCGACGGCAAGGACCCTCGCATCCAGGCCAATGTCAGCTACTCGCCGAAATTCATCTATGACGCGATCCAGCTGACGGCGGAGGCGCGCCTCAAGGGCGAGAAGCTGCCAGCCACGACCATCATCCCCTCGGTGCTGATCGACAAGGCCAACGCCAAGACTTTCTACCACCCCGACTCGCCGTTCTGAGGACGAGCCTGAGACGAGGCGGCCGCCGCACTGGCGGCCGCCATGATGAACGGAACGACCATGAGCGAAGCAAACGGACGCAGGCTGCGTTACGCGATGATCGGGGGCGGCAAGGACGCCTTCATCGGCGCGGTTCACCGCCACGCCATCGCGCTGGACGGGCTGGCCGAACTGGCGGCGGGCGCCCTGTCGTCGACGCCGGAGCGTGCATTGGAATCCGGGAGCGCGCTGGGCCTGCCTGACGCGCACAACCATCCGAGCTGGCAGGCGCTGCTCGAAGCCGAATTGAAGCGCCCGGCCACGGAACGTGTCGATGCGGTGGTGATCGTCACCCCGACGGACACGCATTATCCCGTCGCTTTGGCCTTCGCGGAGGCAGGCTTCAACGTGGTCTGCGACAAGCCGTTGGTCCATAGGAGCGCCCAGGCCGATGCGCTGGTCGCGGCAGTGAGGACGAAGGGCGGCGTCTTCGGCGTCACCTATAATTACACCGGCTACCCGATGATCCGGCAGGCGCGCGAGATGGTGCGTTCGGGGGCGCTCGGCGCCATCCGCAAGATCGTGGTCGAGTACAATCAGGGCTGGCTCTCGAGTGCGCTGGAAACGACCGGCAACAAGCAGGCGAGCTGGCGCACCGATCCCGCCCGCAGCGGGATCGCCGGCGCGCTGGGCGATATCGGCTCGCACGCCGAAAATCTCGTCGCGAGCGTGACCGGTCTTGCGATCGAGGAGCTCGTTGCCGATCTCGGCTCGCTGGTTCCCGGCCGCGCCCTGGACGACGATGCCAGCATCCTCCTGCGCTTTGCGGGCGGAGCACGAGGCGTGCTCGTCGCCTCGCAGATCAATGCCGGGCTCGAGAACGACCTGCGCCTGCGCGTGTCCGGCGAACTCGGAACGCTCGAATGGCGGCAAGAGGACCCCAACCGGCTCGTCCATCATCGCCAGGACGGGCCGATGCAGATCCTGACACGCGGGACACCCTGGCTCTGCGAAGCGGCGCGCCGGGCCGGCCGGATACCGCCGGGGCATCCGGAGGGCTTCATCGAGGCCTTCGCCAACATCTATCGCGGCGTCTTCGCCGATATCCGCGCTCGCCGAGCCGGGCGGGACGCCGACCCGCTCGACGCGGACTACCCGACGGTGATCGACGGCGCGCGCGGCGTCCGCTTCATCGAATGCGCGGTCGCCTCTTCGGCCGAACGCCGCTGGCTGCCGTTCGAGCAACCGAAAAGCGCCTGAGGGGTCGGGGCGCCGGGGCGCTACGGGCGTCCCGCAATACCCGATTCAGGCTCGGTCAGATAACGCCGGCTCCAGAAAGGGAGGCGACGCTCCTTGCTGTCCGTCTCTAGAGCCTGCTGCATTTTCGAGGAAACGCTGGTCATCCCGGACGGAGCGAAGCGGAGATCCGGGATGCCTGAACCTTCACCGGCAGCGCTTTGGCATGGATCCCGGGTCAAGCCCGGGATGACGGCGTGGTTCCGTGCAAAAGCAGCGCGCCTCTAGATCACGACGAAGCCGTGCGCGAAGGGGTCGCGGTCATCGATGAAGATCGTGTTGATGCCGGTCATCCGCGCCCAGCCGGCGATGGAGGGGATGATCGCCTCGCGGTTGGCGACGGTGGTCGCTGCCTCGACACGCCCCTTGAACAGCGAGCCGATGATGGATTCGTGGACGAACTCGTCCCCGACCTTGAGCTTGCCCTTGGCCGCGAGCTGCGCCATCCGCGCCGAGGTGCCGGTGCCGCAGGGCGAGCGGTCGATCGCCTTCTCGCCGTAGAACACCGCGTTGCGGGCGTGAGCCTCCGGCTTCGTCGGCTGTCCCGTCCACTGGATATGGCTGAGACCCGTGATCTGCGGGTGTTCCGGATGGACGAATTCGTATTTCGCGTTCAGCGCCGCGCGCAGCTTTGGCGACCAGCCGACGAGCTGGCCGGCAGTGTGATCGGCCATGTCGCGGAAGTTCTTCTGCGGCTCGACGATCGCATAGAAGTTACCGCCATAGGCGACATCGACCACGATCTCGCCCAGGCCTTCGACTTCCGCCGTCAGGCCCTCGGCATAGAGGAAGCCCGGCACGTTCGCCAGGCGGACCTCTTCGACGAAACGGCCTTCCTGGCGATAGGTGATGTCGACCTTGCCGGCCGGCGCGTCGATCGAGAGTTTGCCCGGCTCGCGCGGCGTGATCAGGCCATTCTCGATGCCCATGGTGATCGTGCCGATGGTGCCATGGCCGCACATCGGCAGGCAGCCCGAAGTCTCGATGAAGAGCACGGCGACGTCGCAATCAGGCCGGGTCGGCGGATAGAGGATCGAGCCGGACATCATGTCGTGCCCGCGCGGCTCGAACATCAGGCCGGTGCGAATCCAGTCGAACTCGCGCAGGAAATGCGCGCGCTTCTCCAGCATATCGGCGCCTTCCAGCCGCGGCCCGCCGCCCGAGACGAGCCGGACGGGGTTTCCGCAGGTGTGTCCGTCGAGGCAGGAGAAGGTGTAGCTCGCCATGGGTCCGTTCCCTCAGAAGCGCCGGGGGGAATGCCGCAAAGAAGTCGGGCTTACAGAGCGCCCGACTCGTCTTCAAGGAAAGCGCAAGCGGCGCATGGCCCTCAGGCGGCGTATTTCTGGACGGCGCCGGGCTGCTTGGTCCAGGCGGCATACCAGCTGTTGAACAGCTTGAACTGCGCCTCGGCATAGCCGCGCTGGCTCTCGGTCAGCGCGTCGGTCTCGTTGAAGTGCAGCGTGTATTCCTTGTCTCCCTTCAGCACCATCAGGTGCTTGAAGTAGAGGACGAGGTCGGGGCCTTCGTCGAAGGAGGAGAGGATGGCGAGCGCCTGCTCCAGTTCGAGCGCGCGCTGGCGTGCCTCGGCATCACCCGCGGCCGCCGCCTGCGACAGCTTGCACAGATGGATCACCTCCTTCGGCAGCACATTGCCGATGCCGGTGATCGCGCCCGTCGCGCCGCAGTTGACGTAGCCATGGAACACGGCGGTATCGACGCCGATCATCAGCGAGACGTCATCGTCGCGGCTGGTGATGTTCTCGGCGGCGTAGCGCATGTCGGCCGGGCCGCCGAACTCCTTGAAGCCGATCAGGTTCGGGTGCTCGGCGCGCAGGGCAAAGAAGAGATCGGCACGCGTCGCGAAGCCGTAATAAGGGCTGTTGTAGATCACGGCCGGCAGATCGGGCGCAGCCGACAGGATCGCCTTGAAGTGGGCCCTCTGGGCGAGAACGACGGTGCCGCGCGACAGGACACGCGGGATCACCATCAGGCCCTTGGCCCCGACCTTCTGCGCATGGGCGGCGAGAGCCGCGGCGGAGGCGGTGTTGACCGCGCCGGTGCCGACGATAACCGGGATGCCGGCCTTGACCAGCCGCTCGACGCCTTCCATCCGCTGCGCATCGGTGAGCAGGGGCCAATCACCCATCGAACCGCAATAGACCACCGCCGACATGCCGTCGGCGATCAGCTCCTTCGCCTTGCGCACGAGCGCGTCGAAGTCAGGGCTCCGATCCGCCTTGCAGGGCGTCATCAAGGCGGGGACTACGCCGGAAAAAATCTTCGCCTTCATCTCGCTCTCCTGCTGGCTTGGCGGGTGGCGTGAGAGGCCGGGCCGACCAGACGGCTCCGTCTCTCCTCGAAATGTCTATCGCACATTGCATATTATTTGTCGACAAGATTGGACTCGGATTCTCAGAGGGCGATCTCCAGCCGCTCGTTACCGATCATGAGCTTCTGGATTTGCTGGACGATCTGGCCGGCGTGAGCCTTGCCGAGGCGCTCGGCCGCCACGGTGTCGCACGCCAGGATCGCGGCGATCATCGCCTCATGCTCGTCGACGAATTGCTGCGGGAGCCGGTCGTCAAAGGATTGGTAGTAGAGCCGCAGGAACCGCCGCCCTTCGTCGAGCAGGCGGCTGAAGAGGCTGTTGAAATAGGGGTTGCGGCCGGCCTCGGCGATCGCCGAATGGAAGGCTGCGTTCGTGGCGATCATCGCCAGCGCGTCCTGTGCCTTCACGGCCGCGGCGAACTCCTCCTGCCGGGCCCGGATCGCGTCCAGATCCTCCGGGCGATGGTTCTGGGCGGCGAGCTGCGTCGTCACCCGGTACATCAGCATCAGCGCGTCGAAGAAGGGCGACAGGTTCAGGAAGTCGAGGTTCGACACCATCGTCGAGCGATTGGGCAGGGTGACGATCAGCCCTTCGCTGGCGAGCCGCACCAGCGCCTCGCGGATGGGGGTGCGCGACATCTTGAAACGCTCGGCAAGCTGCACCTCGTCGATCGGACTGCCGGGCGGCAACACCAGATCGAGGATTTCATCGCGCAGCAGGTCGTAGACGAGCTTCACCCCGGAGCCGCGCTTGCGTTCCGTCACAGCGCCGGTGACCGTCATCGTCTTCATCGCACACCTCTTGTCGACAACAGGGATACTGAAGCGGCAGGAGGCGGGCAAATTTTCCGAAGCGCCGGAGGCGATGCTCGCGAGCCTGCCGGCCGGGACGTGCTCAGATCAAGGCCTGCTCAGATCAAGGCCAGCATATGCAGCCCGATGAAGCTGCCGGCGCCACCGGCGATCAGCAGCAAAGGGTTGACCGGTGTCAGCATCAGCAGCGCGGTCGAGACGAGTGCGACGCCGCGCCCGATCCAGCCGCTGTCGAGCGACTGGATGAGGACGTAGCTGGCGGCGAGGATCATGCCGGCTGCGACGGGACGCAGCCCCTTTTCCAATGCACGCAGCAGCCGGGCGCCTTCATAGCGCGACCAGATATGGGCGACCCCGTAGATCAGGAAGGCAGTCGGCCCGAAGATGCCGACCGTCGCGGCGAGAGCACCCCAGAAGCCGGCGATCTGCCAGCCGATCAGCGTTGCCAGCAGCGAGCCCGGCCCTGGCGCCAGCCGGGCAATCGCGAAGGCGTCGACGAATTGCGAGGCGCTCATCCAGTGATGCACGTCGACGATCTGGCGATGCATGTCGGCGATGGCGCTCTGGCCGCCGCCGATCGTCACCAGTGAGAGCGGCAGGAAGACCAGCAGGATGCTGAGCGGCAAGGTCGGCATCCGGCGCTCAGCTCCCGTAATACGTCACGGCGACGCTGAGCGAGCCGGCGCCGAGCACGGTCCAGAGCAGCGGCCATTGCAGTATGGCGACGGCCACGAAGGTCGCAGCCATGATCGCGAGCGGGAAGGCTCGGCGCGGCACGCGCCGCGCCGCAGTCAGCCCCATGGCCAGCGAGAGGCCGATCGCCGCCGAGGCGGCGCCGTCCAGCGCGACATGGGTGAGGTCGTAGCCACCGAGCGCGGAGAAGACGGCGCCGATCAGCACGATGACGAAGGCGGCGGGCACGACGATGCCGAGCCAGCAGGCGATCGCCCCGTTGCGCCCACCGAGCTTGTAGCCGATCCAGATCGCCATGTTGGTGACGTTGACGCCGGGCAGGGCCTGCGCGATCGAGAGGCCGTTGAGGAAATCCTCCTCGCTCATCAGCCGGCGCCGCTGCACGAATTCCCGCAGCAGCCAGCCGCTGAGGCCGCCGCCAAAGCTGGTCAGCCCGATCCGCGCGAAGATCAGGAAGAGTTGCGGCGCGCTCGGGCGCTCGGCCAAGGCATCCGGCATATGATTCCAAGCCATCTGGCAGCTACGACGCCAGAAAGCAGGCTTTGTCGGATGTGGCCAGCGTCGCAATGCATGTGCGCCATGACGCGACGCCCGGAGGCTGCTGAGAAGGCCTTAGCGAGGCGGAGTATCCGGCCGCCGCAATGTCCGCTTCACGGCGCGCCTCAACCGCGCGCCGGCCTTGCGAACGAGCTCCCGGTTGCTGCGCTCGCTGCCATCGGGAAGGGCGGGGATCAGCAGGGGAGCATCGGGGGTATGCCGTGCCTCGCCGTTGCGGAAACCGATGCTGCCGCCGGCATGCTCTACCCCCACAGTTTCGAATTCCGTGCCGGATATGGAAAGCCCGGCAAGGGCGGGATCGACAAAGGCCTTGATCGGCAGGTGGTCGGAAGCGATGCGGGCGAGCGGCGTCTCGTGGACGGCGACGTCCGAGAGGATTTCGGGGCGGTTGGCGATGATCCGGTCGAGAGCCAGCAGCGGCATGCCCGATGGAAAGCTCGGCACCGGCATCGGCAGCGTGCCGAAGGCCGGGCCGAATTCCTTCAGGGCCGAGCGCTCGCCGAGCCGCCATTCGTTGAGGTCGCCGAGCAGCAGCGTGGGGCGCTCGTCACGGCTTCTCATGATCTCGATGAGCATGCGCGCCTGCTGGGAGCGCGAGCGGCGCAGCAGGCCGAGATGGGCGGCGACGATCCGCAGCTCGGTGCCGCTCTCCAGGTCGATGTCGACGACGAGCGCGCCGCGCGGCTCGAGGCCGGGCAGCGCGACCTGGTGGACGTCGCGTATCAGCCCCTGCCGGAACAGCACGACATTGCCGTGCCAGCCATGCGCCGCCGCATTGGCGCTTTCGATCGGGACGGGGACGAGGCCCGTCTCCTCCTTGAGTCGGGCAAGATCGAGCAGGCCGTGCCGGGCGCCGAAGCGCTTGTCGGCCTCCTGCAGCGCAATGACGTCGGGCGCGATCTCGCGGATCACCTGCGCGATCCGGCCGGGATCGAAACGGCCGTCGACGCCGACGCATTTATGGACGTTGTAGGAGGCGACCAGCGTGCCAGCCGGCCGTTCGCCAGGCCCGGTCGCATCGGGCCGGCTCTTCCGCTGGCGGAGCGAGGCGATGATGCTGGCGCGCAGGCTCGGGCTCTTCTTCTGCATCGCTCTGCCGGTTGAGGCTCCGGACCCATTCGAATCGAACGGGGTCGAAGCCTGGGTATCCATCGCGTCAGGGATGTGACCGTGGCGGCTCAAAGGTAGGGAGAGCCGAGCCAGATCAGCCTGTCCATCAGACGCATGACATAGGGCCGGGCGCGCAGGGCGGCAAGCTCGACCGGCGTCGCCTCCGCCATCACCGCCTCGATGCGATCGTCGATCGCGCCGGCGAAATCATGGTCGAGCACCTCGATGTCGATCTCGAAGTTCAGCCTGAGCGAGCGGGGGTCGAGGTTGGAGGAGCCGACATAGGCCCAGCTGCCGTCGATGACGAAGAGCTTGGAATGGTCGAACGCCCCGGTCGAGCGCCAGATCCGGCAGTAGCTCTTGAGGATCTGGTCGAACTGCGCGGTCATGGCCCGGTCGACCAGCACCAGATTGTTGACGGAGGGAACGACGATGTCGATGTCCACGCCGCGTCTCGCCGCGGTGACGATCGCGCTGATCAGCTCCTGGTCCGGCAGGAAATAGGGCGACATGATCCGCACCGAGCGGCGCGCCACCGACAGCGCCCCCATCAACAGCTTGTGATTGGTCTCCAGATAGGAGTCCGGGCCCGACGGCACGGCCCGCATCAGCACGGAGGTTTCGCCCGCAGCTGCAGGCGTAATGTCCCATGCTGGTCCTTCCAGGATTTCGCCGGCGGCAAAGGACCAGTCTTCCGCCGCGATGGCGAAGAGATTGGCGACGACGGGACCGGTCAGCCTGAAATGCGTGTCGTGGGCGTAGGCATCGCCGGCGAATTCGCGGGTGAAGCCCTGGCGGATGTTCATCCCGCCCATGAAGGCGGTGGCGCCGTCGACGACGATGATCTTCCGGTGCGTCCGCAGATTGGCGTAGGGCAGCCGCAGACCCATGATGATGTTGCCGTTGAACACGTCGACCGCGACGCCGCCCTCGCGCAGATGCCCGGCGATGCTCGGCACCGAATAGCGTGCGCCGACCGCGTCGATCAGCACCCGCACCGCGACGCCGCGCCGATGGGCGGCGATCAGCGCGTCGGCGATGCGCAGGCCGATCGGATCGCGGTCGAAGATGTAGCTTTCGAGGATGATGCTGCGCCCCGCGCCCTCGATGGCCGCGAGCATCGCTCCATAGGCCTCGTCGCCGGTGCGCAGCGTTTCGATGCTGTTGTCTGATGTCAGCGGGTGGCGGGCAACACGATCGCCCAATGTCCTGAGGGCGGTGAAGCGTCGGCCGAACCGCGTCGCGATGTCGTCATCGCTGGCGTGGAAATGGGTCGCGGCCGTGCCGTGGCCGGGGCGCTGCGCCAGGATCGTGGCGCGGCGGATGCGGTTCACCCCGGCGATGGCATAGATCAGCGGCCCGATGATCGGCGACAGGATGATGACGCCGACCCAGCCGATCGCGGCGCGCACCTCGTCCTTCGTCATCACGGCATGCGCGCTGGCGATGCTCGCCATCACGATCGAGATGACGCCGAGGATATGCGGCCAATAGGCTTGGAGAATCCCCCACATGCCAGCGAGGCTAGCGTGCCGAGAGGCTCTCCGCCATGGCCTGTCGCCTCAGGCGGTTTCTGCGGCCGGGCGCATGATCCTGGCCTGCGCCAGCATCCTGATCGTCGCGATCACGGCAATGGCCGAGATCGCGGTCGCGAGCCCGAACAGGAAGCCGTAGCCCATCACATCGGCGAGCTTGCCGGCCAGCATCGAGCCGGCGAGATAGACCAGCAATTGGGCGCAGGCGAGGATGGTGAAATCTGTGCCGGGCTGCTCCGAGGTCGTCACCGCCATGAACAATGAATAGAGCGCGACGATTTCCATGTAGCGGATCAGCGTCTGGAAGCCGGCGGCGCCGAAAAGCGGCCAGACCCCGACGACGGCGCCGAGCGCGTGGGCGGTGAACAGCGCGAAGCACAGCGTCCGCAGGCCGCCGAGCAGGGCGAGTGCGAAGGAAAGGCCCTGCCGCTTCACCATCCAGGCGGCGATGGCCGAGCCGGCGAGCCCCGCCGTGGTGGCCGACAGACCGGAGAGATAGCCGATCTGGTCGAGCGGAATGCCGGCATCGACGAGATAGGCGCCCTCCATCGCCTTCACCAAGCCTTCGCTGGCCCGATAGGTCAGGGCGATCCAGAGGATCTGCCGCGCTTCCGGCCGCTTCAGGAAGGCGCGGATCGAGGGACGGGGCGCGGTCGTGGCGCCCGGCACCGGAACGTCCTCCCGCATCATCGCCGCCGCGACCAGCGGCAGCAGGGAGATCGCGGCGATGGTCACCAGCATCCCCGTCCAGCCGATATGATGGTAGAGCACGAGGCCGAGCGTGCCGCCGATGACGACGCCGAAGGCGACCGAGCCGCCCTGGATGGCGTTGCCGACGGCGCGGTCGGCTTCCGGCAGATATTTCGCCGCATAACCGTCGGTCGCGATGTCCTGCGTCGAGATCAGCAGCGAGGCGACGAAGCCGATCGCGATGATGGCGTTGACCTGCGTCGGCCCGACCGTGATCAGCGCGAGGATGGCGAGGATCGTCAGGCTCTGGGTGATGAAGACCCAGCCGGCGCGATGCGCCCGCGCGAAGGGGCGGATGCGGTCGACCCAGGGCGCCCAGAGGAACTTGATCACCAGCGGCAGCAGCAGGATGCTCATCGCGCCGATCGCGGTGCGCGAGACGCCGAGCTCGCGCATGATCGGCGGCAGTGCCGCGACGAAGAGATAGGACGGGATCGCCTGCGCGAGATAGAGCCCGCCCAGCACGGCGAAGAGCCGGTAACGCTGCATTGGCGCGGCCGTGGCCTGCACCCGAACCGGCTCCGTCGCGCTGCTCATGACCTCGTTCCGCTGTAATGGCCGAGCAGGAAGGCGCGGCCGGCCGCCTCTTCGCGCTCGGCGACGATCGGGAAGGGCCAGAGCCGGCGGAACACCTCGGCCGTCTTCTCGCTGGCGTCGGGGCGTACGATGGCGCAGGCGCGGCAGAAGCGCGAGACCCGCTCCCGCGTCGCCTTGAACCAGAGCGCCTGCTCACGCTCGCCGGCTTGCGAGAGCGCCCGCCCGCCGCCGAAGATCGTCAGCAGCGTATAGGGCTCCTCCCGCTCTCCGATGCGGTGGAGCGCGTCGAGATAGGCGCGCTCGTCCGCCGGCTGGTAGGGCGGCATGAAGCGCAGCGTCACCACGGCATCGGCGTCGATATCGAGGCTGACCATGCTGTCGCGCCGCCCTCAGAAGGTCTTGCGGAAGCCGACGGTGACGGTCCGGCCCCAGCTGTAGTTCGCGAGATTGCGCACCGAGGTCGCGGTCGGGTTCTGGTAGTTGCGGTCAAACAGGTTGTTGACGGCGACATAGGCCTCGCCATCCCAGACCGGCGCGGTCAGCGCGGCGTTCATCGTGGCGGCGCCCTTCAGCTTGTATCGCGTGCCGCGCAGGTCGATCGCGACGTCGCGGTCGGAGAAGGCTTCGCCCTCGACGCGCAGCTGCATGCCGTTCACGAAGCGGTAGCTGCCATAGAGCATGCCGCGCCAGGGCGAGCCGATGCGGTTGTTGGGCAGGTTGCTGTCGAGCTTGCCGTCGCCATTGGTATCGTAACGGCCCTCGCGATAGGACAGCACGGTGCCCATGGTGAAGGCGTCGGTGACCGTGACGTCGCCGGTCGCCTCGACGCCCCAGATCCGCTCCTTCTGCTGCGACATGGTGTTGGAGACGGGGTCGAAGGTGACGCCTTCGTCGGAGGTGCTGATATAGCCGGTCAGCGAGCCCTTGAAGCGGTCATAGCTGCCGCGGATGCCGAGCTCGTAGTTGTTCACGATCTGCGCTTGGGGCGCGATCGAGGAATAGCTGATGGTCTGCCGGTTGGCCGGCAGGCAGTTCGGCAGCTGTACGGGGCATGCATATTGCGTCGAGATGCCGGCGCGGCGCGTGAAGGCGCCGACATCGGGCAGCGCGAAGCCCTGCGAGAAGCCGCCGAAGATCTCGCTGGTTTCGCTGAGCTTGATCGTCGCGCCGATATTGGCTGTGAGCGCCGAATAGTCGAAATCGCCGCCGAGGACGCGCAGGGCCGGCAGCACGAAGGACTGGTAGCCCAGCGCATTGTTCGCGGCGACGGCGGCATAGGCGGCCGGGCGGGTATAGTCGCTGACCGAGAGCGAGAAGTGCTCGTAGCGCAGGCCACCGCGCAGCACGACACGGTCGCCGATCGGGATCTGGAGCTGGCCGAAGCCGGCAGCCGTCGTCTGCTGCAGCGGCGTGAAGACGTCCTGCCCGCTGGTCAGGGTCTGCCAGGTCTTCTCCTGGATGAGATCGCCGCCCCAGGTCAGCTTGGCGCCGGGCAGCAAGCGGTCCAGCGAGGTGTCGATGGTGACGTTGACGCCGCCGCGCTGCGAATAGAGCGTCGTCTGGTTGTCCCGGCTCGTCGGCGAGAGCGGGTTGAAGGAATAGTAGACCTGCGAATTGTATGGGTAGGAGAAGGTCGAGTAATTGAAGCGCTTCTTGATGTCGTTATAGTAGCCGAGCACGCTGAGCTTGCCGAGCGCGAAATCGGCGTCGCTGTAGCGCAGCGAGATCGACTTGGTGTCTTCCAGAACGCTCTGGCCGTTATAGAGCTGGGTCCGGTCCGGCCGTGCGAACGGGGCCGCGTAGTTCGTCAGGTATTTCGGGCCCTGGTCGAAGCCGATCCAGGAAGCATTGAGCTCGATGCGCTTCCACCCGGCGAAGTCGTAGCCGAGCTTGGCAAGCAGATTGCCGGCCTTGTAGCGGTCGCCGCCACCCTGTCCGAGCAGGCCGTCGGAGGGCAGTTCGCGCCCGGCGCCGTCATAAGTGCGCCCGGCCCCGCGGATCTGCCCGGAGAACAAGTAGTCGATCCCATCAGGCACCTTGCCGGATACCGTCACCGAAGCCTCGGGCGCCAGCGAGCGGCCGATGTTCTGGGTGAAGGCGCGGATGGCCGTGTTGACCGTCACGCGCGGCTTTCCCTCCGCGGCCTTCTTCGTGATGAAGTTGACCGTGCCGCCCGTCGCGCCCGCGCCGTAGAGGCTGGAGGCGCCGGCGACCACCTCGATGCGGTCCACGGTGTTGAGATCGATCAGCGACAGGATGCGCGAGACGTCGCGCAGCGGCGTGTTCATCGGTACGCCGTCGATCATCACCAGCAGATCGCGGCCGCGATAGTTCTCCGAGGCGCTGGAGACCGTCTGCGTCGACATTGAGTAACCCGGCACCAGCTTGCCCAGCACCGTGGCGGCGTTGGGGCTGAACTTGAGCTGCTCCTCGATCTCGCCGCGGTCGATGACCTGGATCGACTGCGGTATCTCGGCCGTGCTGCGCTCGGCCCGCGCGGCAGTGACGGTGATGGTGTCGAGGTCGATCACGTTCGCCTGAGGCGCGGCCGCGGCAGGCGTGGCGGGGCGCGACGCGGATTGCGGCGAAACCTGCGCCACCGCCATGGAAGAGGCGAAGAGGGCAATGAAGCTTGTGGCGAGGCTGAGCGATCGTGTCATGGTTCTACCCGGCGGTGCCGGCTGCACCTCTGCCCATGTCTTGAGCAGAGGCGTCGAAGCCGTTCGAAGAGCATTTACTTGGAGTGTCTCAGAATTCGCTTTTTAGAATTATAGTAAAGTAGGGCTGTTCCATTGCGAGAAGGGATTCGCAAAGTCTCGTGATCTGTTTCAGTTGTTGCTGTATCAATATTGCTGAGGTCTAAGCTTGGACTTCTGCGAACGCGCCATAGGACTGAGACGAATCCGGTGTCGAAAACGGGAGATGTGACCGCGCTGCCACGCTCCGGGCCGGAGGAGTCGCCGGAAACGGCGAGTTTCGTGCCGTTCTGGCTGATCTCGGCCGATGTCGGCCGCGACGAGGCGAGCACGCTGTCGCGTCGCATCCTCGGCCGCAATGCCGCCCGCGAGGCCACGGCTCCCGACCTGACCTTGCTCTTCGATGCGCGCTGCGTGCTGACCACGCGCCCCGATATCGGCTTGCGCTCCTGCTTCGCCCCGGCCTCGCACTGGATTTGGGCGTCGCCGGGGCGGGGCGGGGAGGGCCCGCGCCATATTCTCGTGCGGCCGGCCGAAGGACGCGTTGTCATCCGCCAGGGCGAGAGGCGGATCGCGCTGCGGCCGCGCGAGGCGGCGGCGCTTGCCTTGGATAGCCCGGCCGAGTTCGTGCTGGCCCAGCCCGGCCGCATCGATGTGATCGAACTCGACGCAGGCTTGCTGCCGCTTCTCGGCGAGGAGCCGGCAGCGCTGATGCGCGTCATCCCGCGCTCCAATCCGGGGCTGCAGGCGCTGGCGCATTACGGCGCCTTGCTGCTGCGCGGCCTGCTGCCGCTGAACTCGGCCGAGCTTCAGGCGCTGGCCAAGGTCCATGTCCATGCTCTGGTCGGGGCCGCGCTATCCGACCTGGAATCCTCCGCGCCGGTCGCCGCGACGGACCGGCGGGCCGGTCGCCTCGCCGCGATCAAGGCCGATATCGAAGCCAGGCTCGATCGGCGCGACCTTGGCGTCGAGATGATCGCGACCCTGCACGGCGTCAGCGCGCGAGTCGTCCAGAAGCTGTTCGAAGGCGAGGGCAGGACCTTTTCCGACTATGTGCTGGAGCGCCGGCTCGACCGTGCCTGGCACCGCCTTGTCACCGCCGATGGGGCGGGGCTGACCATCAGTGCCGTCGCCTATGAGGTCGGCTTCGGCGATCTCTCCTATTTCAATCGCTGCTTCCGCAAGCGTTTCGGCCGCCAGCCCTCGCAGGTCCGGGCGCAGGCCGTGAACGGAGAGGTGGAGGCCTGATCCGCGTCACCATCTGGCAGGGTGTGCGAAACGCATAGTTTGTCGGCAGGGGCCTTTGTAAGTATCTGATATTGTTGATGTCTAATTTCGACGCTGCAGAAGGTCTGTCGGCATTTGAAGTCATAGTCTGTCGGCATTCTGGCTACGAAATGCAGCCCCAGGCCGGCAAAACCGGCTTGAAACAGGACGAAAAACATCGCGCGGACGCACAACGCAATCGGCCCCGAGCAGGGAGTTGCTCGGGGCCGATTACGGTTTCGCCAGTGGAAGAATTTTTAGATCTGCGATTGAGCGCGCCGCGTTCCGGGCGGGCTATCGGCGTTGAGCAAGATTAGATCGACCGCCGCAAACTCATGGGTGGGGGCGGGGGTTGCCGCGTAGCGGCCCAACGCATTCTAACCCGAGGGCTCACCCGAACCCTGTTCTCCGGTCGCCGAGATCGCCAAATTCCTCTTGCGCTGAGCGGAAGGCTCGCCGTCGTTTGGCAGCGAGGTTCCGAGCCACGCCCTGGTACGCGGCGTCCGTGGGAGGATTTCGGGCCTCCCGATGTTCTCCATGACGGACGGAAATACGCGCGCGATATGCTTGCGCTCGTACAGCCGGAGGGGGACGAGTCCAAGGTCCAGGGCATGGATCCCGGCCGCGTCCAGCGCCGACTTGATGTGCCGAGGGTTCATCGAGAGCTGCTTGCTTGCATCGGAGAGGGAGGCATATTTGTTTCGGAACCTGATGACTTCCTCGAAGGTGATGTGCGGCGTCGCTGGGCGATTGCCTGTCTGGGTGATCGGCAGCAGTTCGATCAGACCCGCCCTGACGAGCCGGTGAAACGCACCCCCGCCCACGCCCATCATATGGAAAGCCTGATGGAAGGTTAGGTTTCCGGGCGCAGGGCCGAAGGCCTTCTTGCGAACCTCGCTGGCGTCGATGAGGAGTCCGTCGAAACCATGGCGCCTTCGATGCGGCGCAACCAGGACAGTTCCTCATTCAGAATGAGGTTGATCACAACGTCGACGGTGCATGGAACATTCGCTGGCGAGATTGCAATGGGAAGCGCGCCCTGAGGTGCTTCTTGCACGATCTCGGCGCAAGCAGACAGTCGTCCCAGGAACGCATCGACGTCCTCGCGCGCGAAACGCAGAATGCCGAGGCGATCGCCGTTGGGGGCTAGGATCGGCTTGATGAAGCCTTTTCTGACCAGGGTTTGCGCGGTCATCGGCTTGCATCCGGCATAGTTGGGAAGGTCTCGCACTAGCAGGGCTGATGCAAGCCTGCGGAATTCGTCAGCGAAGTCGGCCGCCTTGAACGTCAGTTCGCCGTCAGCCTTTTCCTGTTCCACTTCGGCTTCGGGCAGCCTGGCGAGCACGATGCGGCGAATGAATTTGGGAAAAATCCCGAATTCTTCGGCGGCCGTCACGACAGAGTGAATCTCTCGGGCGGGAAGCGGCTTCCCAAACATCCTAGCATTCCGGTGGAAGGCGACGGTGTCCACGAAATGATGCGTCAAGATATCTCGAAAGGGATCGTAGACGGGCTCGCTGGCTTTAGCGCTGCAAAGCCGCAGGTGCAGCGAGCCATGAGTCGGCACTTGATGATCCCTCAGGAATGCCGCGATAGCGTCAGCGCCACCGGATATGATCTCAAATCCTTTGCCGCCGGCCTCCCACCAGTGGGCATCGGTCAGCAGGTCGCGGTTATGTTCGCCACCGAATACAGCCGTTGCACCGATTGCGTTGCAGCTTGCGACCGCTGCTCGCACAGGAAGAGCATCAAGCCAGTTTGGCTCTTGGGACACTCCGTTCACCCGCGAGCGGACGTAGGTTTCCAAACCCGACGGAGCGCGTCTCAGCGATGRAACGATCAACCCGTTCCTCTGCGCGAGGACGCGTGCAACGAAATCCCATCTCAACTGCCGGGCGGTTTTTGGCAACGTGACGATGGGGGCGTTGTGGACTTCGCAGGTGTGCAGGCACGAGATCCTCCACTCGCCGCGAAAGCAGATGCAGGCGCCGCTAGGGTCGGCCGCATGATCATCAAGGAGGCACTGGATGCATGCCCGCGAACCTTCGGCGTCACGGTCCTTGGTGCCGAAGGCGTGGCCGCGGAAATACGCGAAGGGGTGCTCGGCTCGCCATGTAGCTTGCATGAGCATTCCTGGATCGACACCGGTGAGCTCGGACAGACGCTCCAGGCTCTGGGTGGTGCCGCGGGTCAGCTCCACTTGCCCGAGTTGGAAATCCCTGCAGAAACTGCTGAGCGTTACGCTGTTCACGATGGCAAGGCGCGAGGCAAAGCTGGCCGGCGTTTCGGCGGGGATGAAGGGAGTGGTGGGAAAGAGTCTCATCGCAATTTCCTCGCGTTCCTGAGTTCGAGGGCGTGGCTTGCTGCCTCCGCMTCGGCCTGGGTTTTCTTGAGCACCAGGGTGCAGTCGAGCGCCTCCCAACGGATTGCGATGAAGGGGTTCACACTGTCGGCGCATCCGGTGCGAGCCTGGTAGGCGCGGGCGAAGTGCTGGATATTTAGCTGCTGTGCGTTCGCCGCGATTGCATTGCCGATAGCTTCGTGGGTCAGCTGCAATGTCGTGCCGAGCTCAAGCATTCCGGCATGAATAAGCCTGGGAACGACCTCGCTCTTGATGTTTGTCGCGAAGCTGAGGCCGGTAACGGACGCGATGTCCTGGAGCGCTGCGAACACCATTGCGATGTCGCCAGGCAGGCTCAGAGACCGCAGGTGGATGAACTGGCTGCGCCTGCGCACTTCGCCTTTGGTGTCGGCGCGAGTCTGCCCATCGTCGTCTGTCTCCGCCAAGCCTTCAAAGAAGCTGGCGATCTGCGGCAAGCCAGACAGGACCAGCACGACCGGCCAGGCATCCGAGGCCATGAAGGTCTTGAACACCTTGCGGATCTCGCGGACGTCACGCTCGCTGGCGTTCTCCAAGACGTTGTGCACCTCGTCGAGGTGCAGGGCGAGGATGCCTCTCTGCTGCAACCGCTCGCGCACCATGGAGAAGATGTAGGCTTGGGTTCGGCTCGCGGACATGGGGTAGCCAAGGGCGCGCAGGATTTCGAGGCCGAGGGCTTTCGGCGTGCACGGGGAGGGGGTTCCGATCGTGATCGCAGGGCATTGCGAGTGCGGGATGCCGTAGCCGGTGAAGCCCGGATGGTTGGCGAACATCCGGGAGAGGAGCGAGCTCTTGCCGGCGCCCGTCCGGCCCGTGACGACGAGCGCGCGGGTTTCCATCCGGTTGCCGGGGCCGAGCGGGCGCGTGGGATCGACGCGCGTCACGAGATCGCGAAGCAGGAAGGTGAAGGCGGCGTTGGCTACGCCATCGCGATCATGCGTTCGCAGGACGCGTGACTTGACGCGCTCCATCAGCGCGATCTGGTCGCGCTCCTCTTGTGGGAGCGCGGTCAGGAGGTTCTGCAGAACCTGGGTCGAGCGATCGGCCGGGAGCGTCATCGCGTACCCTCCTTGCGATCGCCCATCTGCCAGGAGGCGGCCTCGTCGGGTGACTCGTCAGTCGGCTGGGTCTCCACCGGGCCTGCTATCATGTCGGCGGCACCGGAGACCGGGATGACGTCGTCGAGCAGATCGTAGTTGGGATCGTTGACGGGGGTGTCCTCGTCCCAGGACGGCAGCCGGAAGGACAAGCCCATATGCCTGATGGCGCGCTCCACTTCGGCAGGCGTCTCCAGCTCCTCGGAGATGCCGGCCTCGCGCTGGTATTCGCGGGCCAGCGCTTCGTTGTCACGCAGTGCGTCGAGAACGATCTGACGCGACAGCTCCGCCTCTTTCTTGAAGCGTGCGCGCAGTGCGGTAGCGGTGTCGATCCAGGCGCGCAGCGAAACGCCTCTCAGGTCCCGCTTGACGTTGGGGACGTTGAACCACTCGTTGCCGAACTGGAGCGAGATGCAGCCGATATCTGCCGGGTCGAGCTTGACGCGGACCTCGCTTTCGCCGACCTGCAAGAACCGCCTATGGATGTCCTTGCTTGCAAAACGCAAACCGAGGAGCTCGACGCCGGACTTGTCGAGCGTGGCAATGTGTTCGATCCCGAAAATGTGGCGCTGCATGTTTGTGTCCGGCAACGGGATCCTCCCAGTGAGCTTCACCAGGCGGTTCCAGGCATTGAGCGGGGTTTCGCCGCCGAGCCCTTGGTGTGGACGGTTGTGGTAGTCGTCGACGACATGGCGTACGAGCATCCGCGCCAGCACGTCCAAGGGGATGTTCGCCTTTCTTTCGGACGGGTAGTCGCCGCGCTCGACGACGTTCGAGAAGGTGCGTCCGGCAAAGTGGCCCATGAAGCGCCGCTCTACGGTGAGGAAGATGCGCTCGCCGGCTCCGCGGAACCAGGGCATCCCTTTCGGCGTATGGGAGGGGCTCCCGCCAGTCCCGGTCACAGCCCGGGTCGTTTCAAAAGCCGCGAATTCGCTACCGCGGTCGTAGGCGAGGGTGCCGATTCCAGTGGCCATCGACCAATCAGAAACCGCGCCAGTGCCTTCAAGGAGACGGGTTTTGTCGGCGAAGATCATGCGAATGGTGGCGATCGCCTCGTCGGAATTGATCTGGTCGACGAGGCGCATGGCCAGAACGATGCGCGATGCCCGATCAAGCGCCAATATCAGCCAAGGGCGAGCAGTCTCGACTTTTTGCCTGGTCACGACATCGAGCTGTTTCCATAACCGAGCCTTGATGAGCAGAGTTTGCAGGCTCACGCGCCATCCATCGATCTCGATGCGCTCACCGATGCGCGTGGCCTCGGTGACCTGAGACCCTGATCCTCCTCCAGATTTGAGTGGAGTCCGTCACTCAAGGAGACGGACGATGCGCCCCTCACGATTTACGGAAGAGCAGATCATCGGGATGCTAAAGGAGC
>NZ_JBFUIF010000044.1:0-22500 GCF_056402015.1 Allobosea sp. P4_C6 | reverse complement strand
CAGCTCCTCCAGGCGCCGGATCTGCGTGCTGACCGTCGACTGGCTGCGGAACAGCGCCGCCGCGGCGCGGGTGAAGCTGCGCAGCTCCGCGATGGTGACGAAGGACCGCAGAAGATCGACGTCGATATTGCGCAGCATGCTTGTCACCGCAAACCTCTCTTCCGGCTGTTCATTAAATGAGCGCCGCCGCTTTAGGAAACGCGGGTCATCCCGGACAAGCGGCGAAGCCGCGCCGATCCGGGAGCCATCGAGGGGCGCCTCGCTCTACGATGGATCCCGGATCTCCGCTTCGCTGCGTCCGGGATGACGGCGGAGGTTGATCTCCGCCATGCGTGGAGCCGATCATGGAAATCGAAGAATTCAATTTTGACGGAAGGCGCAGCGACGATAGTTTGCCGCGCAACGGGACATCAGGAGCCCGAGACCGGAGACGCATGAGATGCCCAGGCTGAGATCCGCCACGTCCACCCATGGCCGCAACATGGCCGGCGCCCGCGGCCTTTGGCGCGCCACAGGCATGAAGGACGGCGATTTCGGCAAGCCTATCATCGCGGTGGTGAACTCCTTCACCCAATTCGTGCCGGGCCACGTCCATCTCCAGGATCTCGGCCAGCTCGTCGCGCGCGAGATCGAGAAGGCCGGCGGCGTCGCCAAGGAGTTCAACACGATCGCGGTCGATGACGGCATCGCCATGGGCCATGACGGCATGCTCTACAGCCTCCCCTCGCGCGAACTGATCGCCGACAGCGTCGAATACATGGTCAACGCCCATTGCGCCGACGCGATGGTCTGTATCTCCAACTGCGACAAGATCACGCCCGGCATGCTGATGGCCTCGATGCGCCTGAACATCCCGACCGTCTTCGTCTCGGGCGGGCCGATGGAGGCCGGCAAGTTCATTGCCGAGGGCGTGCTGAAGAAGGTCGATCTCGTCGATGCGATGATCGCGGCAGCCGACGACAAATATACCGATGCCGAGGTCGACGTGATCGAGCGCTCGGCCTGCCCCACCTGCGGCTCCTGCTCGGGCATGTTCACCGCCAATTCGATGAACTGCCTGACCGAGGCGCTCGGCCTCGCGCTGCCCGGCAACGGCTCGACGCTCGCCACCCATGCCGACCGCAAGCGCCTCTTCGTCGAGGCCGGCCATCTGATCGTCGATATCGCCCGCCGTTATTACGACCAGGACGACGAGAGCGTGCTGCCGCGCAATGTCGGCTCGTTCAAGGCGTTCGAGAACGCGATGACGCTCGACATCGCCATGGGCGGCTCGACCAATACGGTGCTGCACCTGCTGGCGGCGGCGCATGAGGCCGAGATCGACTTCACCATGGCCGATATCGACCGGCTGTCTCGGCGCGTGCCCGTGCTGTGCAAGGTCGCTCCGGCCGTCGCCAACGTGCATATGGAAGACGTGCACCGGGCAGGCGGCATCATGGCGATCCTCGGCGAGCTCGACCGCGCCGGACTGATCGACACCTCGCTGCCGACCGTCCACAGCACGACGATGGCCGATGCGCTGGCGCGCTGGGACATCACGCAGACCCAGAGCGAGGCGGTTCGCTCCTTCTACAGCGCGGCGCCGGGCGGCGTGCCGACGCAGACCGCCTTCAGCCAGGACCGGCGCTTCGAGGAGCTCGACACCGACCGCGAGGCCGGCGTGATCCGCAATCTCGAGCACGCCTATTCCAGGGATGGCGGGCTCGCCGTGCTCTTCGGCAACATCGCGCTCGACGGCTGCATCGTGAAGACGGCAGGCGTCGATGCCTCCATCCTGAAATTCTCGGGCCCGGCCGTGATCTTCGAAAGCCAGGATGCGGCGGTCGAGGGCATTCTCAACCGCAAGGTCAACCCCGGCGATATCGTGCTGATCCGCTACGAGGGACCGCGCGGCGGGCCGGGCATGCAGGAAATGCTCTATCCGACGAGCTATCTGAAGTCGAAGGGGCTCGGAAAGGCCTGCGCGCTGATCACCGACGGGCGTTTCTCAGGCGGCTCGTCCGGCCTCTCCATCGGCCATGTCTCGCCGGAAGCGGCGGAAGGCGGCGCGATCGGCCTCGTCGAGAGCGGCGACATCATCGCGATCGACATCCCCAGCCGCAGCATCTCGCTTGAAGTTTCCGACGAGGAGCTGGCGCGTCGCCGCGCCGCGATGGAAGCCAAGGGCAAGGATGCCTGGAAGCCTGCCGCGCCGCGCAAGCGCAAGGTCTCGACCGCGCTCAAGGCCTACGCCGCGACGACGACGAGCGCCGCCAGGGGCGCGGTGCGCATGATCGATTGAGGGTTCCAAGGTCGATCGGCCGGCACAAGCGGCCGATCGACCGTTCATAGAGATCGAATTTCCAAGTCAGCGCCTCGCCGGAGCCAATTCTGCTTTTTGGCATCGCGAGGCGCCCGCGCCGTCAGAATGGCATTGCCCGGGACACACCCTCCCGCCTATTGATCTGCCGAAGATTTGAGCAAATCCGGCTGTCCGCGATGAATACCCAGGCAATCGAACCCCAAGCGACAAAGCGCTGGCGCATGCGGCTGTTTGCACCGATCCTCGCTGGTGCGACCTGGCGCGACCGGCTCGTCGCCTGCTTGGGCGCATTGATCGGCGTCGGCGCGACCGGGCTGATCTGCAGCCTCCTTCTCGGCAACGATCCTCACCTGCCTCTGCTCGTCGCGCCCATGGGCGCCTCGGCCCTGCTCCTCTTCGCCATTCCATCAAGCCCGCTCGCGCAGCCCTGGTCGATCATCGGCGGCAACACCGTCTCGGCGCTCGTCGGTTTGCTGGTCGGCCGCTATATCCCCGAGCCGGCCGTCGCCGCTGGCGTCGCCGTCGCGCTGGCGATCGCGGGCATGTCGCTGCTGCGCTGCCTGCACCCGCCGGGCGGAGCCGCAGCGCTGACGGCCGCGCTGGGCGGGCCGATCGTCGGCGCTTATGGTCTCGGCTTCGCCTTCGTTCCGGTCGGGCTGAATGCGGTCGTACTCACCCTGCTCGGCATCCTGTTCCATCGCTTTTCGAGCCACAGCTACCCGCACCGGTCTCCGGTCGCGGTCAATCCGCATGGCACCAGGGACCTTCCACCGGGTAATCGCGTCGGTTTCAACGAGGCGGACATCGACGCCGCCCTCGATGATCTCGGCGAGACCTTCGACATCGATCGCGAGGATCTCGACCGGCTGCTCCGGCGCGTCGAGATGCATGCGCTTTCCCGGTTCCGCGGCCTGCCGCGCTGCTCCGACATCATGTCCCGCGACATCGTCCGCATCGACCAACACGGAGAGATCGAGACGGCTCGGGCGCTGCTGCTCGAACATGGCATCCGCACGCTGCCGGTCGTCGACCGCGACAATCGCCTGCTCGGCACGGTCGGGTTGCGGGAGCTGACACGAGCGGGCCTGCGCGTCGGCGACGTGATGGCAGCCGCTTATACGGCGCGGCCGGATGCTCCATCCGTGGACCTGATAGCGCCGCTGACGGATGGCCGCCGCCATGCGGTCGTCATCGTCGACGAGGCGGAGCAGCTCCTCGGCCTCGTGACCCAGAGCGATCTCCTCGCAATGCTGCTCAAGCCGCTGCGGCAGGACGCTGCCTGATCAGACAAGCGGTACCGCAAAAAACAGGTCCCCCTTTTCCCCGTCCTGTTCTAGCCTCACGCCAGGATCGGTACGGAGAAACCCGAATGCGGGCCGCAATGGTCGCCCTGACCTGCCTTTTGTCATTCCCGGCTGGCGCTGCCGGCCCGTTCGGCAAGATCGTCGTCGGCAACTGGTCGGGCGGCACCTTCACCAACGACCAGACGGGCGCCTTCTCGCATTGCGCCGTCAGCGCCCACTACAAGAGCGGCGTGACGATGCTGACCTCGGTGACGTCGCAGTTCTCCTGGCTGCTCGGCTTCTCGAAGCCGGAATGGAAGCTCAGGACCGGCGAGACGCTCAGCCTCCGGCTCGTCTTCGACCGCAGCTCGACCATCGATGTCACAGCCAACATCAAGTCTCCGACGCTGGTCACCATCGCGATGCCGGCTCAGTCCGCCCTGATCAACGCCTTCCGGCAGGGGCGCTATCTCGAGCTGGTCGCGAACGATGCCCGTTTCACCTTCGCGCTGACCTCGACCGGCGAGATGCTGCCGGCGCTGGTCGAATGCGTGAAGCAGAGCGCCAATGTGCGCGGACCGACGGCGCCCGGCGCGCCCAATCAGGCACAGCCACGCGAGGCGACCGAGGCGGAACGCACGGCACGGGCCGAGAAGAAGGCGCTGCTGGAGAAGACCCGCGACCTGATCCGCAGCAAGATGCTGGCCTGCATCGGGCGTGAAGGCGCGCCGATGCTTCTGACCGACGAGAAGGCGGAGGTCGTCGCCAAGGCGGCCATGCTGTTCTGCAAGAGCGATGTCGACGCGCTGACAAACGCCACGATCGAGCTGATCGAGACAGAGGAAGGCCGCCCCGCCAATCGCGGCGCTATCCGCGATGCCGCCGAGAGACGCGTTCAGGAGGTGGTGACGGCGCATGTCATCCGCACGCGCGGGGAGATGATCGGCAAGGGGCAGCAGCGGCCCGACAATCCGCCACCGGCGCGGCCGTCCGACCCCGCCTCGCGCCCGTCGCAGATGCTCTGAAACGAAAAACGCCGCGCCTCGCGGCGCAGCGTTTTATGAACGATGGGGGCCTGTCAGGTTTTGGAGGAACCGCGGGTCATCCCGGCCGGAGCAAAGCGGAGAGCCGGGGATGACGCCTTGTTCTGCAAAATCAG
This sequence comes from Allobosea sp. P4_C6, assembly GCF_056402015.1. NCBI lineage: Bacteria > Pseudomonadati > Pseudomonadota > Alphaproteobacteria > Hyphomicrobiales > Alloboseaceae > Allobosea > Allobosea sp. P4_C6. Next base: position 17,756 of record NZ_JBFUIF010000044.1, on the reverse strand, counting down.
CAAGCTCTCGAACGCGCCTCAGCTCTTGAGCTTGGTGTTGCACTGGCTCCAGTAGCCGCCGCCCTTCTCGATCCATTTGAGCTCGCCATTGGCGTTGGCCGCCTTGTTGGCGTTGTACTGGTCGACACAGGTCTTGAGGCGCGCCTTGCCGGCCGTCTCGCTCGAATATTTCTGCGAAACCGCTTTCGGGAAGACAGCGGCCTTCGCCTTGCCGGCCGGCATCGCGGCGGGCTTGGCGGCTGGAGCGGCAGCCGCCGCGGAAGCGGCAGGCTTCGCCGGCTCGGCCGGCATGGCAGCCGCAGCCTCGTCATCGGCGGCATCGTCGTCGCCGCACTGGGCCTTGCGGAAATCGTTCCACTTCTGGCCCTTGAGCGTATTGGCCTTCTTGGCGTCCTGATACTTGACGCCGCACTCCTTCATCGTCAGCGCCGAGGCGGGAGTCACAGCGAAAGAGGCCAGGGCGAAGGCCGAGGCGGATGCGAGAATGAATGTCCTGAACATGACGTTCTCCATGGCAAAGCGTGCTGCCGCCGGATGGCATGCCACTCCGATTTGCGCCCCGAAGCAAGTCCTTTCCGGCGCGCGGATAACCCCTCCGCGGGCAAGATGTTCCTTTTCGGGCAGGCCCTTGCTGGCGCGCTCGAATGAAGTCTGGCCGCCTTCCCGCGCGCCCCTTGCCGGAGCCCCGCGTTTCCCTGCTATATGACGGCCCGCCGAACGATCCGGAGACGATATGGCACGGCCGTCAGACGGCGCGAAGGACCGCGAACTCATCCGTATTCTCACCGAGAATGCGCGGCTGCCGCTGTCGGACATCGCCAAGTCGCTCGGCGTCTCGCGGGCAACGGTGCAAGGGCGCCTCGCCCGGCTCGAACGCGACGGGGTGATCGCCGGCTACACCACGATCCTCGGCAAGGCGAGCCGCCCGGTCACGACGATCTCCGCCCTCATCCTGATCGAGCTGGAGGTCCGGCAGCAAGGCAGCGTGGTCGCGGCGCTGAAGAAGCGGCCGGAAATCGTGCAGTGCCACACGCTGAGCGGCCATTTCGATCTCTCGGTCAAGATCGAGTGCGAGACAGCGAGCGACCTCGACACGATGATCGACTGGATCGCCGAGATGGAAGGCGTCAGGCGGACGACCTCCTCCGTGATTCTGGCGCGGAAATTCGAGCGCTGACCACCTCCGCGCCGATGTCTCTGGCAAGCGCCGTTCGTTTCGCATCGATTTGGGCCATATCCCTGCGGATCGCACGCAAATAGGTGCACGCGTCGGCGATCCGTCCGTTAAAGCGAGCGTCACATGAAGCGATGATCGGCTGGAGAGGGAGGTGGACTGCCTGCCCGACCCGTCAGGAGATCGCGACATGACCATCCAGAAGCGCATTGCCGTGCTCGGCGCCGGCCAGATCGGCGTCATCATCGCCGGCATGCTGTCCGAGCAGGGCCATGAGGTTACGCTGGCCGATGCCGCGCAGTCGCAGCTCAAGCACGCTGCCGGCGCCCGCTTCGCCACCGCCACCGTCGACGCTTCCGATCTCGACGCGCTGCGGGCGTTCCTCAAGGATCGCGACATCGTCGTCAGCGCCTGCCCCTATTTCCTCAACAAGGGCATCGCCAAGGTCGCGGCCGAGACCAAAACCCATTATTTCGACCTGACCGAGGACGTCGCCACCACCTCCTACATCAAGGATCTCGGCGAGACCGCCGATGTCGCGCTGGTGCCGCAATGCGGGCTGGCTCCGGGCTTCATCTGCATCCTCGGGGCCGACATGGCGGCGCGCTTCGAGAACGTCCGCACCATCAAGATGCGCGTCGGCGCCCTGCCGCTCTACCCGACCAATGCGCTGCGCTACAACGTGACCTGGTCGGTCGACGGGCTGATCAACGAATACTGCAACCCCTGCGAGATCGTCTTCGACGGACAGCCAACGCTGGTTCCCGCGCTCGAAGGCATCGAGAGCGTGATGATCGACGGCGTCGCCTACGAGGCCTTCAACACCTCGGGCGGATTGGGCACGCTCACCGAGACGCTGGCCGGCAAGGTCCGCAACATGAGCTACAAGACACTGCGCTATCCCGGCCATGCCGAGATCATGAAGCTGCTGCTGCGCGACCTCGAACTCGCCGATGACCGCGAGACGCTGCGCCGCATCCTCAGCCACTCCGCGCCGTTTACCCGCAAGGACGTCGTCGTGATCTTCGTGACCGGCGTCGGCGAGCGCCGCGGCCGCCTCGAGGAGGAGAGCGTCGTGCTGCGCTATGACGGCAATGACGAGCTCGGCGCGATCCAGCTCACCACCGCCGCCGGCTGCGTCGCCATGGTCGAGCTGTTCCTCGCCGGCAAGCTGCCGGCCAAGGGCTTCGTGCGTCAGGAGGATGCGGTCCTTGCCGATTTCCTGGCGACCAAGGCCGGCTCGCGCCTGCTGCGGGAAGCCCGCGGCGTCGATGCGGCGGGCCTGGCACCGACCGTCGCGATCAAGAGCGCCGCCTGACAGCCGGCTCTCTTCCTTGAGAGCATGTTGATCTTACGTAGAAACGCGCCGTCATCCCGGGCTTGACCCGGGATCCAGCGTAGGATGCCGTGCCCTCCGATGGATTCCGGATCGGCGCCGCTTCGCGGCTTGTCCGGAATGACGCGTGTTCCCGTAAAAACGAAACAAGCTCCAACAGTCAGGCTCTGCCGGTCAGAGCCTGACGCCCAGGCCGCGCAATTCGCTGCGCAGGTCGATGGGTTCGACGAAGTGCACGGCCTGCATGCCGACATCGCGGGCCGCCACGATATTCTTCTCGCTGTCGTCGACGAAGATACAGTCGCCGGCGTTCAGGCCGTAGCGGCCGAACAGCACCTCGTAGATCGCGGGATCGGGCTTGAGGAGCTGCTCATGCGCCGAGACGACGACGCCGTCGAAGCTCTGCAGGAACGGGAAGCGGATCAGGCATTCCGCCCATTTCTCACGCGAGAAATTGGTGATGGCGTAGACGCTGTCACCCCGCGCCTTCAGCTCCTCCAGCACCGCGACACTGCCGGCGATCGCCTCGGGGATGCTGTCATGCCAGCGCTCGTCATACGCCTTGATCTCGCGCTCCCATTCCGGATGCTCAGCGACCAGCGAGGCCACCGCCTCCTCCCAGGAGCGGCCGCGGTCCTGCTCTATGTTCCAGGCCATGGTACAGACGTTCTGCATGAACCAGTCGAGCCGCTCGGGATCAGGGATCAGCGCGCGGTAGATCAGCCGCGCATCCCAGCGCAGCAGGACATTGCCGACATCGAAGACGACGGTGGGATTGCTGGAAGCCATCGTGAAATCCGCTCGAAAAAGGGGCGGCAGGACAACCCATTCACGCGCTTGTGTCCAGATGTGCAGGACAGGGACCGACCCCATCGTTTATGCGGAGACATGAGCTCTCGCACAGGAAAAACGCCCGCAAAGGCGTGGCTGCCATGGACCGACCGCCAGGGCCRCTTCTCGGGCCTGCGGGCAGCGACTTTCGCGCTGCTGTTCGTGCCGGCGCTGATGCTGCTCTACGCGGCCTGGATGCATCAGCTGGGATCGAAGCCCTGGACGCAGGCGATCCACCAGACCGGGACCTGGACGGTCCGGCTGCTCGTCATCACGCTCGCCGTCTCGCCCTTCCGGCGGCTGTTCGACTGGGGCAAGCTGATCGGCATCCGCCGCATGCTCGGTCTCGGCGTGATGGCCTACGCACTCGGGCATCTGACGCTCTACTGCATCGACATGGCCTTCGACTGGGGCTTGATCGTCTCGGAGATCGTCAAGCGCTTCTACCTGACCATCGGCTTCGTCGCGCTGCTCGGCCTGTGCGCGCTCGGCGCAACCTCGACCGACGGCATGATCCGCCGGCTCGGCAAGAACTGGCAGCGCCTGCACAACCTGATCTATCCGATCGCGATGCTGGCCCTGCTGCATTTCGCGCTGCAATCCAAGATCGACGTGACCGAACCTGTCCTGATGAGTGGCCTCTTCGTCCTGCTCATGCTCTATCGTGGCCTTTACCGCTGGAAGCTGCCCATCTCGGCCCCGATGCTGGCGGGAACGGCAATCCTTGCCGGCCTCATCACCGCCTGCCTGGAGGCTGCGTGGTATGCGCTGACTTCCGGCGTCTCGGCCTGGCTCGTCTTCCAGGCCAATGCCGATATCCTGATCTACCAGGATTATGTCTCGATCCGGCCCGCGCACTGGGTCGTGCTGGCCGGGCTTCTGGTCGTGGTCGGCCAGGCCCTGCGCGCACGCAAGCCCCGCCCGCCCAGGCAGGCGCGCCAGCCGGCTGCGGCGTGAGAAAAACTTTCCATGTTTCGACATCTTCCAGATGGAAAGGGTTTCCCCCTCTCGCCCTCATGTTTTAACCCTATGGGATGCCTGACGATCCTCACGCCCAGCCCACGGCCGATGTCGTAGAAGCCGAGCTCGCCTCGGAGGGCATCGGGCCTACGGATAACCGGGTGTCGCCCTTCGTCCCGCTGCAGCAACCGATCTTCCGCGCCGTCTGGTTCGCGAGCCTCGCCTCGAATTTCGGCGGTCTGATCCAGGCTGTCGGCGCCTCCTGGATGATGGCCTCGATCTCGCCCTCGGCCGAGATGGTGGCGCTGGTGCAATCCTCGACCACCTTGCCGGTGATGCTGTTCTCGCTGGCGGCCGGCGCGATCTCAGACAATTACGACCGCCGCAAGATCCTGCTGACCGCCCAGGTCTTCATGCTGCTGGTCTCCATCGCGCTGGCGATCGTCGCCTGGTTCGGTCTGATCTCACCCTGGCTGCTGCTGACCTTCACCTTCCTGATCGGTTGCGGCACGGCGCTCAACAACCCGGCCTGGCAATCCTCGGTCGGGGACATGGTGCCACGCCGCGACGTGCCGGCGGCGGTGACGCTCAACAGCGTCGCCTTCAACATCGCCCGCAGCGTCGGGCCGGCGATCGGCGGCGCCATCGTCGCGGCAGCCGGCGCGGTGGCCGCCTTCGCCATCAATGCCGTGAGCTATATCCCGTTGCTCGTCGTGCTCGCGCGATGGGAGCCACCCAAGGTCGAGCGCCTGCTGCCGCGCGAAACGCTGCTCATCGCGATGGGTGCCGGCGTGCGCTATGTCGCGATGTCGCCCAACATCCGCGCCGTCATCCTGCGCGCCTTCGTTTACGGTTTCGGCGCCATCGTCGGGCTGGCGCTGCTGCCGCTGATCGCGCGCGATCTCGTGCGCGGCGGCCCCCTGACCTATGGCGTGCTGCTCGGCGCCTTCGGTGCCGGCGCGGTCGGCGGGGCCTTCATGAGCGCCCGGCTCAGGCGCGCGATGAGCACGGAAACCCTGGTTCGCTCCACCTTCGCCGCCTATGCCATCGGCGTCATCGTCATCGCGCTGAGCAAGACCATCTGGCTGGCGATGATGGGCCTGTGCGTCTGCGGCGCCTGCTGGGTGCTGGCACTCTCGACCTTCAACGCCACGGTGCAGCTCTCCGCCCCGCGCTGGGTCGTCGGGCGGGCGCTCGCGACCTACCAGATGGCGGCGTTCGGCGGCATGGCGATGGGGAGCTGGGCCTGGGGCCGCTCGGCGCAGCATTTCGGCGTGGAAAAGGCCCTGCTGATCTCGGCGGTCACGCTGCTCTTCGGGGCGGCGCTCGGGCTGCGCTACCGGCTGCCGCCGCTGGAGGCCCTCAACCTCGACCCGCTCAGCCGCTGGCGCGAGCCGAAGGTCGCGGTCGATATCGAACCGCGCTCCGGACCGGTGATCGTCACCGTCGAGTATATCATCAAGCCGGAGGACATCGTCGCCTTCCTGAACGTGATGGCGGAACGGCGCCGCATCCGGCGCCGCGACGGCGCCCGGCACTGGGCGCTGCTGCGCGACCTGACCGATTCGACGCTCTGGTTCGAGCGTTACGACAGCCCGACCTGGGTCGAGTATGTCCGGCAGAACCAGCGCGTCACCCAGGCCGATGCCGAGATCGGCGAGCGGGTCCGCGCGCTGCACAGCGGCCCGAACCCGCCGGTGGTCCATCGCATGATCGAGCGGCAGACGACCTCGCTGCCGCAATCGCCGGCCAGATCTCCGACGCTCGCCGACTCGCTCGCCGACTCCTCGCGGCCGGCCTGACCCTCAAAGGCTCAGCCGACGATCCAGAGGCCGGCGAGCCCGAGCATCCCGACGATGATCCGCCACCAGGCGAAGGGCGCGAAGCCGCGCTTCGAGACGAAGTCGAGGAAGCTGCGCACCACGATCAGCGCCGAGAAGAAGGCCGCGACGAAGCCGACGACGATAAGGATACCGTCGTCGAAGGTCAGGAACTTGTAGCTCTTCAGCAGGTCGTAGGCGAAGGCGCCCGCCATGGTCGGCATGGCGAGGAAGAAGGAGAACTCGGCGGCTGCGCGCTTGCTGGCACCGAGCAGCATGGCGCCGACGATGGTCGAGCCCGAGCGCGAGACGCCGGGGACCATGGCGAGGCACTGGATCAGCCCGATCTTGAAGTACATCGGCAGCGGGAAAGCGGTGGCGTCGGTGTGCTTCTCCTGCAGCTCGAGTTCGTCGACGACGAGCAGGATAAGGCCGCCGGCGATCAGCGTGCAGCAGACGATGAAGGGGTTGAACAGCACGGTCTTGATGAAGCCGTGCAGGATGGCGCCGATGACCGCCGCCGGCAGGAAGGCGATCAGCACGCCGATGACGAAGCGCCGCGCCGAGGGATCGCTCGGCAGCCTGAGCGCGATGTCGAGCAGGCGGCGGAAATAGACCAGCAGGATCGCCAGGATCGCGCCGAGCTGGACCAGGACCTCGAAGGTCTTGCCGTTCGATTCGAAGCCGAGGAAGTGGCCGAGCAGGAGCAGGTGGCCCGTCGACGAGACCGGCAGGAACTCGGTCAGGCCCTCGACGATGCCGAGGACGAAAGCTTCGATCAGGTTCTGCATGGAGGAAGGCCCTCGTGCGACTTCGGAAGGCGCCGAGCGGGCGCGTAGAGACGTTCGACCGGCTTACGCCCAGCTCTTTGCAAATTGGTTACCACTTCGCGAAGCAGCCTATGCAAATTGCGGGCTTCCGCATCGCGGCGGGTTGTGGCGCTTTTCGGGCATGATTATAGCAGGCCCCTTGTCGTCTATCGGGCCTCTGCAAGCCCGGCGGCCCTGCTTCCGTCGCATTTTGCCTGCTTCACAGTCTTCATGAGTGCCATGGCGACCCTGTATCATTACCCGCTATGCCCGCATTCGCGTTTCATCCGTCTCGTTCTCGGTGAGTTCGGCATGGAGGCCGAGCTGGTCGAGGAACGCGTCTGGGAGCGCCGACGGGAATTCATCGAGCTCAATACGGCGGGCACCACGCCCGTCTTCCAGGAGCAGAACGGGCTGGCCGTGCCCGGCGCCGGGCCGATCTCGGAATATCTCGACGAGACTCGCGGGCTGGCGCTCGGCGACCGGCGCCTGCTGCCGGAGGGGCCGGGCGAGCGTGTCGAGGTGCGCCGCCTGCTCGACTGGTTCAACGTCAAGTTCCACGAGGAGATCACCGCCCCGCTCGTGCTGGAGAAGGTGATGAAGCGGTTCATGAGCCGCGACGAGGGCGGCGGTCCGCCGGAAATGAGCGCGATCCGCGCAGCGCGCGCGAATGTGCGCTATCATCTGCGCTATATCTCCTGGCTGGTAGCCAAGAGGAACTGGCTTGCGGGTGAGCAGCTGAGCTATGCCGATCTCGCGGCGGCGGCGCATCTGTCCTGCGTCGACTATCTCGGCGACGTGCCCTGGGAAGAGGATGAGGCGGCTCGCGCATGGTATGCGAGGATCAAGTCGAGACCGAGCTTCCGGTCGTTGCTGAGCGACCGGGTGCCGGGCATGGCTCCGAGCGCCCATTACGACAATCTGGACTTCTGAGCGGCGAAAAGCTCAAGCGCGCCGTCGCCCGGCGGGCTCGCGACGAAGGCTTCGCCCTGATGCGCGTGGCCGCCGCCGATGCGATCCCGCAGGCGCCGGAGCGCCTCGAAGCCTGGCTCGCGAATGGCTACCAGGGCGATATGGGCTGGATGGAAGATCGCCGCGACCAGCGCGCCGATCCGCGCCAGCTCTGGAGCGAAGTCCGCTCAGTCGTCATGCTCGGCATGAACTATGCCGGCGAGGGCGACCCGCTCGCCATGCTCGCCCATCCCGACAAGGCGGCGATCTCGCTTTATGCGCGCCGCCGCGACTATCACGACGTGATCAAGGGCAAGCTGAAGAGCGTCGCGGGTCTGCTGGCCGCGCGCGGCGGCGCCGACGTCAAGGTCTTCGTCGACACGGCCCCGGTCATGGAGAAGCCGCTGGCGCAGGCGGCCGGGCTCGGCTGGCAGGGCAAGCACACGGTGCTGGTCTCGCGCGAGCACGGATCCTGGCTGCTGCTCGGCGCGATCTACACCACGGCGGAGCTGCCGGCGGACGCGGCAGAGCACGACCATTGCGGCTCCTGCCGGCGCTGCCTCGACATCTGCCCGACCGATGCCTTCCCGGCGCCCTACCAGCTCGATGCGCGCCGCTGCATCGCCTATCTCACCATCGAACATCCCGGCCATATCGACGCGGATCTACGCGCCGGCATCGGCAACCGCGTCTTCGGCTGCGACGACTGCCTCGCCGTCTGTCCCTGGAACAAGTTCGCGCAGGCGGCGCAGGAGACGCGACTCGCCCTGAAGGAAGAGCTCGACGGGCTCGAGCTTGCGGCGCTCGCCCGCCTGGACGATGCGAGCTTCCGCACGCTCTTCGCGGGGACCCCGGTGAAGCGCACCGGCCGCGACCGCTTCCTGCGCAATGTCCTCATCGCGATCGGCAATAGCGGGCGGGCTGATCTGATCGACAGCGCCCTGCCCCATCTCGCCGAGCCCTCCCCGCTCGTCCGGGCCATGGCCGTATGGGCGCTGGGCCGGCTCGACCCGGAACGCGCCCGCCAGCACGCTGCCGCCGCGTTGCGCGACGAGAGCGATCCGCAGGTGCGCGCCGAATGGCACGCGCTCACGCCTGAAACGGAAGACGCCGCATGAACATCCTGATCCTCGGCCTCGGCTATTCCGCCGGCTTCTTCGCGCGCGCCGCGCTGGTGCGGGGATGGGAAGTGACCGGCACCGTCCGCTCGGCCGAGAAAGCGGCGGAGCTCAGCCGCGAGGGCATCCGAACGCTGGTCTTCGGCGGCTTCGCCGTGTCGTCGGCGCTGGGCAAAGCGGTGGCTGAGGCCGATGCGGTGCTGGTGTCCGTCCAGCCGGCCGAGGATGGCGACCCGGCGCTCGGGTCCTTGCGCGCCGCGCTCGCTGCAGCCCCGAACCTGCGCTGGATCGGCTATCTCTCCACGATCGGCGTCTATGGCGACCAGGGCGGCGCCTGGATTGACGAGACCATGCCGCCGGCCCCGACCAACGCCCGCACCCGCCAGCGCATTGCGATCGAGGAGGCCTGGCTGGCGCTCGGGCGCGAGAGCGGCAAGCCGGTTCAGATCTTCCGCCTCTCCGGCATCTACGGGCCCGGCCGCAACGCCATCGCCAAGCTGCGCGAGGGCAAGGCGACGCGGCTGATCAAGCCCGGCCAGGTCTTCAACCGCATCCACGTCGACGACATCGCGGGGGTACTGATGGCCTCGCTGGCGCAGCCGCGGGACGGCGCTGTGTACAACGTCACCGATGACGAGCCGGGGCCGCCGCAGGATGTCATCACCTTCGCTGCGGAACTCGCCGGGCTGGCGCCGCCGCCCGAAATCCCGTTCGAGCAGGCCGCACTCTCACCAATGGCGGCGAGCTTCTACGGCGAGAGCAAGCGCGTCTCGAACGCATTGGTGAAGCGGGAACTAGGCTACGACTTCCGCTACCCGACCTATCGCGAGGCGCTTCGCGCCATGGCCGCAGCCGGCGAATGAGGCCGCTCAGGCAGCGTGACGCGAAGTCTCGCCGCCATAGTACTCGGCATAGCGCTTGTCGATCGCGGAAACCGGCAGCACGACGAGCACGTCGGTGGTCCCGAACTGGCGGTCGATGACCGCGCCGGTGCCGAAACGCGCGCCAATCCGGAGATAGCCCTTGATCAGCGGCGGAAGCTGCTTGAGCGCGAGCTTGGCGTCGATCATCTCCGGTGACAGGCGGTCCATGCCGACATAGTGCTCGGCGCGCGCGATCGCAGCCCAGTCGCCTTCCGAGCGGGCCTGATGGTGCAGGAAGCTCAGCGGCAACGCCAGCGCCTCCGGGTCGGTGCCATCGAAGGAGGCGCAGCCGAACATCGCGTCGATGCGATGATGCTGGAGATAGGCCCAGATACCGGACCAGAGCAGCTCCACCGTCCGCTTGGTACGGTAGGGCTTCAGCACGCAGGAGCGGCCGAGTTCGAGGAAACGCTGGCCCGGATGGCGCGCCAGCATCGGCGCGAGATCGAACTCGCCCTGGGTGTAGAATCCGCCAAGCCGCTCGGCCGCGCTCTGGCGCATCAGCCTGTAGGTGCCGACGACCTTGGGCTTGATGCCGCCGAAGCGACCGCGCGCGGCGTGGTCGATGACGAGGAGATGGTCGCAGGCCTTGTCGAAACGATCGGCGTCGCGGCGGAACATGCGCGAGACGACATCGGGCTTAGCCGACATCTCCTGATAGAAGACACGGTAGCGCAGGCGCTGCGCCCGCCAGATCTCGCGGGGGCCGCGCGCCAGGCGCACTTCGAGCGAGCCGAGCCGGCCGAGCGTACCCGAAAGCGGCGGCGCCTCGCCCGGCTCTCCGCCGAAGCGGCGCCTCTTTCCGCCGGTGATCAGCATCAGCGGAGCGAATCGCGAGAACCGATTGCCGGCTGACAACCGTGAAGGCAGCGCGTTCTTGCTCTCAGAAACGTGCAGTGCCATCGCGCATCTCGTCCCTCAGCCGCGTTCGGCCTTGAGGTAGGCTTGCTCCGAGCATCTTACAACTTCGCGACAAAACTGCGTCGAAGCGATGACGGATATCAAGCCGAGAGGCTGCCGGCCAAGGGCTGGGACAGTCTTTCCAGCCAGCGCAGCAGGGCAGCGCGCTCCAGAGGCTTGGCGAGGCAATCGTCCATGCCCGCGGCCAAGGTGGCCTCCCGGTCGGCATCCGCGACATTGGCGGTCACCGCAACGAGCGGCAACGCGCCGGTGCGGCCAAGCCGGCGTTCGAGCGCTCGAATCGCGCGGGCGCAATCGAGCCCGGTCATGACCGGCATGCGCACGTCGAGCAGGGCGAGAGCGAGGGCCGGAGCCGTCCCGGCGAAGCTCGCCTCGACGCGCTGCAGCGCCTCGCGCCCGTCGCGAGCCCAGAAAGCGGTGCAGCCGAAGCGCTCGAGCGTCCTGACCACGAGCAGCGCGTTGATCTCATTGTCCTCGGCAACGAGCACGGTGAGCCCGGCTCCGGGCAGCCGACTCGCGGCTGGGTGAGCGCTCGCGGCCTCGGCCCGCGCCGGCAAAGCGTGCGGAAAGCCGGCTCCAAGCCGTTCATAGAGCGAGCGAGCGCGCACGGGCTTGATCAGGAAGCCCGAGAAACCTGCCGCCTGCGGCGCCCCGAACTGCCGCCGTTCGAGGGGCGACAGCAGAATCAGGCAATCGCGAATTCCCGCTGCCTGAACGGCCGCCGCGAGATCCTTCGCTGGCGCATCTCCGAGCGCATGGTCGATCAGCACGGCCGTCGGCGGCGTCTCGCCGATCAGCTTCACGCGCGCGGCCTCGACCGTGGCGGCAACAGACACCATGGCTCCGGTCGCCCGGATCGTTTCTGCGAGAAAGCGCACTGCAAAGGGAGCGGGCGAGACCAGCAGGACATGCTGGCGCGGCCAGTGCGGGATGACGGGGCGCGCGGCGCCCGAAGCGACCATCAGCGGAAGCGTGATGCGGAAGGTCGCCCCCTCACCCAGCCGGCTTTCGGCCCTGACCTCGCCTCCCATCAGGCCGACGAGGCGCCTGACGATGGCAAGGCCGAGGCCGGTTCCGGACTGCCTTATGCCGGAACCATGCTCCAGCTGCTCGAACTCGCCGAAGATGGCGTCGAGCCGGTCGGCGGGAATGCCGGGTCCGGTATCGGCGACGACGATCTCGATGCCCTCGCCCGCCTGTCGAAGGCTGAGGCCGACACCGCCGGCTTCCGTGAACTTCACCGCATTGCCGACCAGGTTCAGCAGAATCTGGCGCAGGCGGTCGCGGTCGCCGACGAGGCGCGTCGGCAGGTCCGGCGCGATATGGGCTGCGAGCTCGATGCCCTTCGCCTGCGCCCGCGGGGCCATCAGCTCCGCCACCGTCTCGACCAGCTGGACGACTTCGAAGGGCTCCTCGACCAACTCGAGCTTGCCGGCCTCGACCTTGGCGAAATCGAGGATATCGTCGACCAGAGCGAGCAAGGCCTCGCCGGACGTCCGCAGCGCCTCGATATAAGTCGCCTGCTCGGCATCGGGGCCGGTATCCGAGAGGAGATCGGCCATGCCGAGAATGCCGTTGAGCGGCGTGCGGAACTCATGGCTGACGGTGGCGAGGAAGCGCGATTTCGCCTCGCTCGCCGCCTCTGCCCGGGCGTGCGCATCGACGATCGCGTCCTCGCTTGCGATCCGGGCCGAGATGTCGCGGCCTACACGCTGGATCAGCGTGCGACCGTCGCCTCCCGGAACCACCGTCTCGACCCAGGAAATCCAGCGTTCGCCCTCATAGGTCGCGAGGCATTCGTCGAAGCTGCGCGCGCCGCCGTCGAGCAGTTGCACCGGCCGGTTGGCGAGCTGCGGCAGCTGCATTTTGCTGCCGACGAGATCGGTCTCGCTCGCCCCGAACAGCGCCGCATAGGCGCGGTTGGCATAGACGATGCGGGCGCCATCGCGCCTGACGATGAGGTCGCCCTGGGCCTCGATCAGGCTGCGGTAGCGCTCCTCGCTATCGGCGAGGCTCCAGAGCCGGTCGTTGAGGTCCTCGGTATCGCGAACCAAACTCGCGACCTGCCGGCGCAGCCGCCCGCGCTGCAGCAAAAGTCGCGCGACCAGCGCGCATAAAGCGAGCGCCGCGCCTCCGAGGATGAGCCATGACCAGAGCGAAGAAGCCATGCCCTTCGATCTAGCGGCCTTCCCTTGAAAAATGCGCCCGGGAACGGCTTAGATTCGCTTGTCCGCCTTAGGCGTCGATTAACCCAACCGATCAAGCCGCCTGAACGAGTTGCTCCCCACGCGAGCGATAGGACAGCGCCTCCGCCAGATGCAGGCGCCCGACCTTGGCCTCGCCATCGAGATCGGCGAGCGTGCGGGCGACCTTGAGGACACGGTGATAGGCCCGCGCCGTCAGGCGCATCGCCTCGGCCGCGTCGCGCAGCAAGGCGAGGCCGGCATTGTCGGGCCGCACGATCTCCTCCAACACGGGAACGGGGCAGGCCGCGTTGGTGGTGACATGACCAAGGCCGCGCTGCGCAAGGCCCAGCGCCTCGAAGCGCGCGACCTGGAGCCGGCGCGCCGCCGCGACCCTTGCCGCCACCGTGGCCGAATCCTCCCCGGTCGCAGGCAGGATGAGATCGGCGGCCGTGACGGCGGGGAGGTCGATCGCGAGGTCGATCCGGTCGAGCAGCGGGCCGGACAGCCTGGCCTGATACTGTGCCATGCAGCGCTCGTTCGGCTGGCGCCGGCAGGCGAAGCCGGGCTCCGTCGCCTTGCCGCAGCGGCACGGATTCATCGCCGCCACCAGCTGGAAGCGCGCTGGATAGGAGGCGCGATGGTTGGCGCGGGAGATCAGGACATCGCCGGTTTCCATCGGCTGGCGCAGCGCGTCCAGAACCTGCGGCTGGAACTCCGGCAGTTCGTCGAGGAAAAGCACGCCATGATGGGCCAGCGACACCTCTCCGGGTCTGGCATGCAGACCGCCGCCGACGAGCGCCGCCATGGAGGCCGAATGGTGCGGCGCGCGAAAGGGGCGACGATCGGTGAGCGCTCCCTCGGCGAGATGGCCGGCAACCGAGAGCACCATCGAGACCTCGAGCAGCTCGCGCGGCGAAAGCGGCGGCAGGATCGAGGGTAGCCGGCTCGCCAGCATCGATTTACCGGCGCCGGGAGGACCGTTCATCACGAGGTTATGTCCGCCCGCCGCCGCGATCTCCAGCGCGCGGCGAGCACTCTCCTGTCCCTTGATATCGGCGAGATCGGGCAGGAGGCCGCCCTGGCGGGCGACGGCAGGTTCCGGCCGCGCCATCACCTGCGTGCCCTTGAAATGGTTGGCGAGCTGGATCAACGAGCGCGGCGCGAGGATGTCGATATCGGCGGCCGCCCAGGCCGCTTCCGGGCCGGAGGCGAAGGGGCAGATCAACCCCTGCCCCCTGGAATAGGCCGCGATCGCCGCAGGCAGGACGCCCGCCACCGGCGTGATCGAGCCATCGAGCGCGAGTTCCCCCAGCACGGTATAGCCGGCGAGCGCGTCGGGCGGGATGGCGCCGATCGCCGCCATCACGGCGAGCGCGATCGGCAGATCGTAATGGCTGCCTTCCTTGGGCAGGTCGGCCGGCGCCAGATTGACGGTGATGCGCTTGGCCGGCAGGGCAAGGCCGGAGGCGATGAGCGCGGCGCGAACCCGCTCGCGGCTTTCGGCCACCGCCTTGTCGGGTAGCCCGACCAGGATGAAGGCGACACCGCCGGGCGAGACCTGCACCTGAACATCGACGGCGCGCGCCTCGATGCCCTCAAACGCCACCGTCGCGACCCGCGTCACCATTTCGGCCCAGCCCCATTCCCCATGGGAACGCTAGCCGAGCTTCAACGGCAACGCAAGAACATACCAAGAACCAGAAGAGGGCTGCCTTTGCCTCCCCTTGGTCAGGCCTCGACGCCGACCCCGATCTGGCAGGCGACGCCCGTGCCGCCCAGCCCGCAATAGCCGGCCGGGTTCTTGGCGAGATATTGCTGGTGATAGTCTTCGGCGAAGTAGAACGTCGGCGCCTCGCGGATTTCGGTCGTGATCGGGCCGTAGCCGCCCGCCTTGAGCGATGCCTGGTAGGCATCGCGCGACTGCTCGGCAGCGGCCTTCTGCTCGTCGCCATAGGTGTAGATCGCGGAGCGGTACTGGGTGCCGATATCGCCACCCTGGCGCATGCCCTGGGTCGGATCGTGATTCTCCCAGAATATCTTCAGGAGATCCTCGTAGGAGATTTTTTCCGGGTCGTAGACGACCAGAACGACCTCGGTATGGCCGGTCAGGCCGCTACAGGCCTCCTCATAGGTCGGATTCGGCGTGGAACCGCCGGCATAGCCCACGGCCGTGACCCAGATGCCCTCGCCGCTCTGCCAGAACTTGCGCTCGGCACCCCAGAAGCAGCCGAGCCCGAAGACCGCCTTGCGGGTGCCCTCCGGATAGGGGCCCGCCAGCGCGCGTCCATTGACGAAATGGGTTTCCGCGGTGGGGATGGCCGTAGGCCGGCCGGGCAGCGCCTCGGCAGCGGTGGGAATCTCGGTCTTCTTGCGCAAAGAGAACATGGGTTGCTCCGTCCATTCGAGCCTCGGCGCCTATGTAAGCCTCCCGCAGCCATTCGCACAGGGGCTTGCACGAACCGAAGCCTTCACCGACGCGTGACGATGCCGATCTGTGGCTCCGGCTGCCGCCCCAGCCACAGCAGCGCAAATCCGAGGAGAAGCGCCGCCAACGCGGTCGGCGCCCGCATCACGGAGAGCAGAATCGGATCCCAGAGCAAGGGGTGGATGTTGCGCTCGATGGCCGGCTGGATCAGCGCATAGCGCTCGTGGATGACCGCGGTCAGCGTCTCGCTGACGGCCGTGAACCGCAGGGCGGAGTTCGCGATCGAACGGGCCCCGTCGATCACCAGCACGACAAAGCCGGCAGCGATGCAGAGATACCCCACCAGCCGTAGAAGAAACCGCACCGTCCACTCCTCGTCGCACTTCAACACTCGCGCCAGCATGAACTCAACCGACCACCRCACCCTGCGTCCAGATGTGCCCATCCCGGCCCGGCAGCGCAACCGAGCGCCGACGATTTACCGGGATTGTGCAAAACGCAGCATCTCGGGCCTTGAAAGATGATGACGCCGCGGTCATAAGCAGCGCGCCGGACAGGTGGCCGAGTGGTTGAAGGCGCACGCCTGGAAAGTGTGTATACGGGAAACCGTATCGCGGGTTCGAATCCCGCCCTGTCCGCCATAAAATATCTATAAGTCACTGAATTAATTAGATTTATTCATCTCGTCGTTCGACTACCCTAATATTTGCCCTAACGAATGGCGGCGGTATCGCTCGTCGCATCATGCAGCGAGTTGCCTCCCGTTGCAGCAGTTGGACCATTCGGCTGACCGCCTTCTGCCACGCCCCTGATCTCGGCCTTATGCGCTTCTAGTTCCATGATCGCCCCTTCTGCAGATGTCCGGGCTGTCGACCCAGACTGGGCGCTAGCGCGGACAGGGGGAATAACGCTGGGACGTATCGTCAAGCTTTTCACGTTTTGTTCTGGGTCGTCAGCCCCTCGGCCCGCACCAAACCGCTAGCCGGTCGGCTTTAGCCGCCGGTCCCGGTCGGTATGGCAGGGCAAATCCTTCCTTGAGCAGCACCTGCCCGACATCGACGCCGCCGGCATAGACCCGCGCGAGAACGCGGTTGTAACGATCCCGGCCGTGCGGGAAGAAGCTGACAGGGCCGCTGTCGAGCAGTTCCAGGAGCCGCCGCTTGGCGGCGAGGCCAAGGATCAACTCGCGCTCGCAACGCGGCCGGAAGGTTTCCGGCGTGTCGATGTCGAGCAGACGGATGCGGGTACCGTCGATCTGGACGGTGTCACCGTCGATCAGCAGGGTGGTGGCCCTGGCCGGGCCGGCCAGTAGCGCAAGCGCGAGAGCAGTTGACAGAAACTTCATCGCCGTGAACCGCCTTGTAGCGGGTTGTCGCCTGTTTCCATGATCGGCGACTTTCTCCATCCGACCCTGGCTGGCCCGGGCGCTGCTCCCAACGCATCTACTTCCTGAGCGAGCTTCGCCATCTCGATTGCCAGCTGGATCATCGGTCCGGTGACTAGCTGGCCATCGAGGAGTAACGGATAATTCAGCACATAGGTCTCAGCCTTCGGCTTACGCTCGCGATAGACCTGAATGCCATTGCCGGAAGCGTTGATGCCGATCAGATCTTCCAGGCTGCCACTGTTGGTCCGCAGCGAGCCGAGAAAGGCGAGGCGCTTCGTCGTCACGATCAGTGTGCCGTGATCGATCTGACGCAGTTCGTCGATGCTCTGGCTCGCACTGACGCCGGCGCTTTCACCGGAACTAAATCGGTGTGACAGCCCGGCACCGAAACGGATGGTCGGGCCGCTGGAAGCACTGCGACCGAACTGGCTCGAGCGTCGCATTGCGCGAGGCTCCAACAGGTCGACACCGGGCAGAACGCACAGCACACGTTCATCACAATCGAAGCCAGCCGGGACCCAGCCGCAGATCATCTCTGGTGGCACGCCGCGTAAGCGATGTTCGGAAATCCAATTATCGGCCTCATGGGAATGGCGCTGATAGGCAGCGAGTTCAGCGGCCGCGGCCGCGTCGGCCGCCGCATTGGTCCTTGCACGCAGGAGACTGCGAATTGCAAATCCACCGATCACTACGGCGGCGGCAACTGCATATGCAGGGTCCATCTTGAGCCTCCTTGGTTTCGGAGCTTGTCAAAACCCGCAGCCCATGCCGCTCATTCTGACCGCGCGGTGATGACCGCGGGGTTTCAGTAGCTTTGGCGCCTCTCCGGGTCTTGTTAAACTCGGCCAACTACTTGCTCTCGGCGGAAATCGCACGACGCGTCGAGATGATCGAGATGTTACCAGTGTCGAACAC
>NZ_JBFUIF010000043.1:0-34318 GCF_056402015.1 Allobosea sp. P4_C6 | reverse complement strand
TGCCACCCTCGGCGGTAAAGATGCCAAGCGCCGCCGGTGCATTGACCCACGCCTTCACCAGCCCCTCGATCGTCGGTTCGGGTACGGTCAGGAACGGGGAGAGCGGGCGCTCCGGCTCGGGACCGAGCGCGACCAAAGCCCTCCGCCTCTCGTCGTGTTGCAGTTTCCGGTTGCCCTCGATCTTCTTCTTCTCCGCACTCCAGGCGGCAAAGTCGATCGACCACAGGCGATGCTCGTGCTCGTGCTCTTCCTTCAGCGCCTTTTCACGCTTGCGGACTGCCCCGAGGGCTTCGCTATCGGCCGATGTCTTCCTGCCTCCGGATGGCGCTATCGTCACGACGTCGAGCGACAAGGGCCGTGTCTGGCCGTAGGGCATCATCACATCGGCATGCGCCTGCGATACGAGCGCGGCGACAGCGAGCACGGATTGCGCGGCGATCGCCTCGGGCACCTGGACCTTGCTCGCGATGGCAACGGCAGCGCTAGACAGGACCGGTCCCAGCGACTCGATCGGAAAGCGCTCGGCTTCGGGCAAGGGCGGGAAGAGCGGAATCGGGCCGTCGGCGCTGGCCGGCTCTGCGTCGGGGGCGTCCGGCTCCGGTGTCGGATGGAACACTCCAAGCTTGACCGCCGCATCGCTGCCATTGGCCTGCAACGCGTCGTTGATGTCCTTGCCGGCCGTGGGAAGGAACACATGAACTTCGCGGCCAGCCGCATGCCACCGGTCGCCGACGGCCTGCGTCGCCCTTTGACTGGCGCCGCTCTCATCCATCTCTCCCAGAACACCGATGGCCTCGATGTCCGGCATGACGGGGAAGTCCTTGATCGCGTCGGCCGATCCCGTCGCCCAGACCGGCGAGATCCCGGCCGCGCGCGCTGACAGGCACGTCTCGATGCCTTCCCCGATCACGATCGTCCTGCTGGAGCCTTCGATGCTTTCAAGCTTGATCGCAGCGCCGCCGACGGGGCCCATCATCTTCCGATCGATCTTGGAGCCGTCAGCTGTCAGCGCGGTGCGATGGATGGCAACGAGCTCGCCGGTATCGATGCTATGGAATGCCACGACCATGCAGGGGTGGCGGGTGTTCTTGCCGAACGGGCAGGACGGATGAAACCGGATCACGGCCATCGCCATCTCGTCAGCCAGTTCGAGGCCGCGCGACCGGAGGTAGACCTCGGCGAGCGTGCCGCGCGGATCGACCGATTCATTCCAGATCGCGATGGCGCGCTGCTTGTTCTGCTCGGCGTAATCCCGAACGGGGGCGGCTTGGCGTACGCGCGGGTTGCTCATGATGCGAGGCATCGACCTGTCGTCGATGCCAGCGCGAGTCTTCACATAGTCCCGGCAGGCCATCGGATCGTCGCCGGCGTGGCTGTGCACCACGAAGCCGCCAGGATGGTCCGGCGCGATCTTGACCGCCATCGACCTGTCTGCAGGACTATGGCCCGGCCCCGGCGCGACAAGCTGGCCGCCGGTTATCTCGCCGCCGAGGGCGCGCTGAAGGTGGGGGAGTGTCAGCATGACACCTCCGACGAATAGGCCGGGCGTGACCATCAACGGGCCTCCCTAAGAAGGCCGGCATGAGCGGCGATGACGAGCGCGACGGGCTCGGAGACAGCGGCGCGCTCGTAAATCTGCTTGAGCGCGAGCCGCTGCATGGTAAGGTTCGAATGCGTAGCTGCCCAGCTTTGCAATTCGGACCCGATGACGCCGCCGGCCAGGGCGGGTGTTGTCGGGTTCAGCTTTTTGAGGGGCATGAAGTCACGCGGCCTCCTTCTCGGAGACAGATTCGAGCGAGCGGATATAGCGCTCGATCTCAGATGCCCGGATGAAGGTCCGGCGGCCGTTGCGGACGGCTTTCAGGCTGCCGTTTTTCAGCTTCGCGTAGCCGTTCGTGGTGCGCATCCCCATCATGCCGAACGCAGCAAGCACGGGGATCAGGCGGTCTACAGGGGGAGCATATTCTTCCATTTTACGTCCTCAATCACCCGCGTTTATCGGAACGCAACTGGCGGGTGAGGACGATTGAAAACCGAGTATTTCGGCCATAAAAATGGGGGCTTAAAAGATATATTTGACTTTTAATGGCCCGATTAAAAGTCAAGAGGTTACGCGCTTACCGGCCCTTGGGTTTTCATAGCCCGCTGGATAAGCGCAACCCGCCGCAAGATCAGATGCCAACTTCAAAATCCGATCCGCGAGCTCTATCTCATTCGAGTCTGGTCTTTCGGATCTGAAACGGGCAATCAGACCTTGACCGGTTTCGAAACAGACTTGGGCCGGTTCGTTCGGACATCGACCCTCCGCAAAGACGGCCACCCAACGCTTGATAGCGCTCGGAATATTGTCGCCGTCTGTGAGGTGATGAGCAACGCTTGAGATTTGTTTGGCGATCCGTTTGTAAGTGGTTCCTTTGCCGAACCCCGCCGCAATCAAGGCGCCCGCTGCGACGGCGATATATGCCCGCGCTCGCCAGATTTCACCAATTTCCGTCTTATTACCCCCGGTCTCGCGCACTGTTGCTTCCTTCAGAAGCGGGGGCGTGAGGCCGTTGTCTAGGTCATTAAGAGCATAGGCCAATTCTGCTATTTCGTGGCAGAGCCGCGCCGGAAGATTTTCACCCTGTAGATATTTCGCGATTGCCAATTGAGCATTGATGAAGCGGCTCCGATCACGCGGAGCTATATCTCCAGCCTGCGCGTCAAATGCAGCCTGCAACTCACCTTGGAGCTTCCCGAGGTTCGCGAGCATGCGGCTGGCGAGTGCCTTCCCCGCCACGGCCGTAACGCCAGGCAGTTCGATCCTTTCGGAAGGATTAGCAATCTGCTGCCAGACCACAGCGTTACCTTCGCTGGGGAGGCTCTTGAATGTCGCTCTGAGGTTAGGAACCTTCACGTCGCCCCTCGAAACGCGTCGAATTCGAAGAATGAGGCAGGCGCGCGGCGCATCGCGCTTTTTCCTGGCTGGAACAGCCCCATCCGTCTCGGTCGATTAGCCGGCGCTCGCTGGCTTCATCGGAATAACCTTGGCGCCGGTGCGCAGGAGGTCGAGATGATCGGCCCACCACTCCGCCATCCGAACGCGCTCGTCCCAATGCTCGCCCCGAGCGTAGGCGCGGCGCACCTCGTCCTCGTCCTGATGCGCGAGAGCTCGCTCGATCGCGTCGGACGACCACTTGCCGGATTCGTTCAATATCGTGCTGGCAGCGGCCCGGAAGCCGTGGCTTGTCATCTCGTCTTGAGCAAAGCCCATGCGACGCAGTGCGGCGTTGGTGGTGTTTTCGCTGATCGGCCGCCGGTTCGTTCGCAGCGAAGGGAACAGCAGCTTTCCGTCACCGGTCTGCTCCTTGAGCGCTCCGAGAATTGCGAGCGCCTGCTTAGGCAGCGGTACGCGATGCGGACGACGCATCTTCGTCCGCTTGGCTGGGATGATCCACTCGGCAGCGTCGAGATCGAACTCGCTCCACTCCGCAAGGCGCAACTCGCCGGGGCGGGGGAATAGAAGCGCCATCAATTGAAGGGCGACCTTCGTGGTGATCTGGCCCGTGAACCCCTCTATCGCCCGAAGGAGCTCCCCGAAGTGTTTCGGAGAGGTGATAGCTGCACGATGCGTCACGACCGGCGCGATCAATGCGCCACGCAGCCCGAACGTGGGATCATTCTCGGCGCGCGCGGTCGCGATGGCGTAGCGGAACACCTGGCCGATCGAAGAACGGAGGGCCTTGGCGGTCTCGTGTTTGCCTCGCGCCTCGACCTTGCGCAGCACGGCCAATATCTCTGCCGCGCTGATTTCCACGATTGGACGCGTGCCGATGAGCGGCCTTGCCAGGGATAAAAGCCAACGCTTCTTCTCCATGGTGGCCGGCGCCTTGCCCTCTTTCTCCTTCTTGACCAGCAACTCGTCTGCGATCAGGCCAAAGGTCGTGGCGCGGCTGGTCTCTCGCGTCAGGCGGTGCAGACGCTTCTCAGCGGAAGGGTCCAGCCCTGCGCGCAACTGTTCCCTGGCTTCCTCTCGGCAGGCGCGGGCGCCGCGCAGATCGATCTCGGGATAAGCCCCGATCGAAAGCTTCTTCTGCTTGCCGCCAAACCGATATGCCAGGCACCAAAGCTTTGAGCCTTTGGGCGTTACCCATAATTGCAGGCCAGCCCCGTCCGACAGTTTCACCGTCAAGGTCGAAGGTTTGGCGTTGCGGATCGCGGTGTCGGTCAGAGGCATGTTGGCCTCGCCCTTGTTGGCTCGTGGCTGGGACCAACAGATAGGCCAACCATTTACGTGGGTGTCAACGGCAGCCGGCGACCGTCAATGAACATCAAAGACGAAAAAACCGGCCGTTTCGGGCCGGTTTCGGTCGCCAATGAATGTTGCCGAAGGGCAATGTGGCGCGACCTACGGGAGTCGAACCCGTCTCCCCAGCGTGAAAGGCTGGTGTCCTAACCGATAGACGAAGGTCGCTTTGCCTCGAACCGGGAAGGTTCTTGCCGAAGCGGGGCGAGGTATAGTGGCAGGCCTCCCGCTTCGCAAGCTCCCGTTCACAAGAAATGTGACGGCGCCCTCGTCAGATCGGGCGAGCGAGATCGAGGATGCGCAACTCCGCCGTCTCATTGCCGCCCCAGCGATTGAGCGAAAGCGTCGCGGCGAGGTGAACGGTCTCGCCGCGCGCCGCGAGCAGGGCCTGGCCCAGCGGCTCCTGCGCCGCGCGAAAGGCGATGCCGCCGATGGTTGCGCCATCGCCGGAGCGCAGCTTGATGCGGACATGGCCGCCGCTGCCGATCTCGATGGCATCGGTCAGACGGTGCGCGGGGAAGACGAAGACGGGCTCCGGGCTGCCCGAGCCGAACGGGCCGGCCTTCTCAATCTCGGCAATGAGGCGCGGGCTGGCGCCGCCGGCGCTGAGTGCGGCGTCGACGAGCAGCGCCTCGGCCTCGCCGGCGACCCCGACCTCGCGCGCCAGATGTTGGTTGAGAAAGGCATGGAAGGGCCCGGCCTGCCCGCCGGCCAGCGTCACGCCGGCCGCCATGGCGTGGCCACCGCCCTTGACCGCGAGACCGGCCTCGACCGCCGCACGCACGGCGCGCCCCAGATCGACGCCAGCAACCGAGCGGCCGGAGCCGGTGGCCCCACCCTCCCCGTTCAAGGCGAGCGCAAAGGCGGGGCGGCGGAAGCGCTCCTTCAGCCTCGCTGCGACCAGACCGACGATGCCGGGGTGCCAGTCGGCACTGCCGGCGAGGAGCACCGGCATGTCCTCGATTCCCGCCAGCTCATGCTCGGCCTGCGACACCGCCTCCAGCACGGCGAGCCGCTCGATCTCCTGCCGCTCCTGGTTGAGGCGGTTGAGCTCGGCGGCGATGGTGCGGGCCTCCACTTCGTCATCGGTCATCAGCAGGCGCGCGCCCAGCGCCGCATCGCCGATCCGCCCGCCGGCATTGATACGGGGGCCAAGCAGGAAGCCGAGATGCCAGGGCTGGATCGGGCCATCGAGGCCGGACACGTCCATCAGCGCGGCGAGGCCGGGACGGGCACGGCTGCGCATCATCGCCAACCCCTGCCGCACGAAGGCGCGGTTGAGGCCTTGCAGCGGCACGACATCCGCCACCGTCGCCAGCGCGACGATATCAAGCGCGGCCAGCAGATCGGGCTCACCGCCGCGCGCGGCCCAATGGCCCTGCCGGCGCAACTCGCGGCTGGTGGCGACCAGCGTCAGGAAGACCACGCCGGCGGCGCAGAGATGGCCGAGGCCGGAGAGATCGTCCTGCCGGTTCGGATTGACCAGCGCTTCGACGGGAGGCAACCGCTCAGGCGCCTGATGGTGGTCGAGCACCACGACATCGAGGCCGAGCCGGCGCGCCTCCGCCAGCGGCTCGTCGCTCGTCGTTCCGCAATCGACCGTGACGAGGAGGGTCGCGCCCTCGCCGGCCAGCATGCGGATCGCCTCGCTGTTGGGGCCGTAGCCCTCGATCAGGCGGTCGGGGATATGGATGCGCGGGCGCGCTCCACCTTGCGTCAGGAAGCCCGCGAGCAAGGCGGAGGAGCAGGCGCCGTCGACATCGTAGTCGCCGAAGATCGCAACGCGCTCGCCACGCAGCACCGCTTGGGCGAGCCGCGCCGCGGCGGGTGCCATATCGGTGAGGATGGCGGGATCGGGCAGCAGGTCGCGCAGTTTCGGCTCGAGGAAGCGCCCGGCCTCGGCCGGCTCGACACCGCGGACGGCGAGCAGGCGCGACAGGATGTCGGACAGGCCCTCGCGTTGGGAGAGCGCTTCCGCCCGGCCGAGCCCGGCCGTATCCAGCCGGTCGCGCCAGGGGCGGCCGAGCGCGGAGCGGGTTACGCCAAGAAAAACACGGGGCTGTATCGGACTCATCGTGCCAAGGGCGTCGCGCAAGCGGAGCATAAGGTCAACCAGCGCCAAACTTGGCCGGCCCGCGAACGGCCGCCATAGTGCGCCGAAGCCGCCAGCAAAGGCGGCATTCGGGGCGGGACATGCGGCACGAAACCGACGTGGCGATCGTAGGCGCCGGACTTTCGGGCCTTGTCGCTGCCTGCGAGATCGCGGAAGCGGGGCGCAAGGTCGTGGTGCTCGACCAGGAGCCGGAAGCATCGCTCGGCGGGCAAGCCTTCTGGTCGCTCGGCGGGCTGTTCCTCGTCGACAGCCCCGAACAGCGACGCCTGCGCATCCGCGATTCGCGTGAGCTGGCTGATGACGACTGGTTCGGCTCGGCCGGCTTCGACCGGGCGGAGGACGAATGGCCGCGGCGCTGGGCCGAGGCCTATCTCGACTTCGCCGCCGGCGAGAAGCGCAGCTGGCTGCACGCCATGGGCATGCGCTGGTTCCCGGTCGTCGGCTGGGCCGAGCGCGGCGGAGGCCTCGCGACCGGCCATGGCAATTCGGTGCCGCGCTTCCATGTGACCTGGGGCACGGGACCTGGCGTGCTGGAACCCTTCCTGCGCCGCGCAAAGGAAGCACAGGCCAAGGGGTTGCTCTCGTTTCATTTCCGCCATCGCGTCACCGGCGTCACGAAGAGCGGCGGCGCGGTCGACGGGGTCGAAGGCGAGATCCTGGAGCCGAACGCGGTGGGGCGGGGCGAAAAGAGCAGCCGCAATGTCGCCGGGCGTTTCTCGATGAAGGCGCAGGCCGTGATCGTCACCTCCGGCGGCATCGGCGGCAATCACGATCTCGTCCGGGCGCAATGGCCGGCGCGGCTCGGCAAGGCCTCTGCCCGGTTGCTTTCGGGCGTGCCCGACCATGTCGACGGCGCGATGCTCGGCGTGGCGCAGGCCGCTGGCGGCCGGCTGATCAATGGCGACCGGATGTGGCACTATGTCGAGGGCATCGCCAATTGGGCGCCGATATGGCCGCACCATGGCATCCGTATCCTGCCCGGCCCCTCCTCGCTCTGGTTCGATGCGCGCGGCAACCGCCTGCCGGTGCCGCTCTTCCCCGGCTTCGATACGCTCGGCGCGCTCGAGCACATCATGGGGACCGGCTACGACTATTCCTGGTTCGTGCTCAACCGCAGCATCATCGCCAAGGAATTCGCGCTGTCGGGCTCCGAGCAGAACCCCGACCTGACCGGCAAGAGCTGGCGGCAGGTGCTGGGCCGTGCCGGCGGCGGCGTGCCGGGGCCGGTGCAGGCCTTCATGGACAAGGGCGAGGATTTCATCGTCGAGGGCGATTTCTCGCGTCTCGTCACGCGCATGAACGAGCTGACCGGCGAGCGGCTGATCGACGAGGCGGTCGAGGCGCGCGACCGCGCTCTCGCCAATTCCTTCGGCAAGGACCTGCAGGTGACGGCGTTGCGCGGCGCGCGCGCCTATCTCGGCGACAAGCTGATACGCACGGCGAAGCCGCACCGCATCCTCGACCCGGCACATGGCCCGCTGATCGCGGTGCGCCTCAATATCCTGACGCGAAAGTCGCTCGGCGGGTTGATGACCGATCTCTCGTCGCGCGTTCTGGACGAGGCTGGCGAGCCGGTGCCCGGGCTCTATGCGGCGGGGGAAGCGGCCGGCTTCGGCGGCGGTGGCGTCCATGGCTACCGCGCACTCGAAGGCACCTTCCTTGGCGGCTGCATCTTTTCGGGGCGGGCTGCAGGGCGGGCGGCGGCGCAGTCCGTCGCCTGACCGAGACTTTTGCACGCAAGGATCGATTGCGAACAAAACGCGAAAATGATCGAATCCGGGCCATGCTCGCCCTTGATTCGCCGCTGCTCGCCACATCCTATCTCGACAATCTCAACCCTGCCCAGCGGCGGGCGGCGACCTATGGCGTGGGCGTGCCGGCGGCCTTGCCCTTGCTCGTCATCGCGGGCGCGGGCTCCGGCAAGACCAACACCCTCGCCCACCGCGTCGCGCATCTGATCGTCACCGGCGCCGATCCGCGCCGCATCCTGCTGATGACCTTCTCGCGCCGGGCGGCGACGGAAATGATCCGCCGGGTCGAGCGGATCGCCCGCAAGGTTATCGGAGAAGGCGCCGCCGTCCTGACCGACGCGCTGACATGGGCCGGCACGTTCCACGGTCTCGGGGCCCGGCTGCTGCGCGAGAACGCCGAGCAGCTGGGGCTCGCGCCCTCCTTCACGATCCATGACCGGGAGGATTCGGCCGACCTGATGAATCTCGTGCGCCACGAGCTCGGCTTTTCGAAGACAGAGGCGCGCTTTCCGACGAAAGGCACCTGCCTCTCCATCTATTCGCGCTGCGTGAATGCCGAAACGGAGATCGACAGGGTGCTGGCGCGCTCCTATCCTTGGTGCGTGAACTGGGCGGCCGAGCTGAAAAGCCTGTTCGCGGCCTATGTGGAGGCCAAGCAGCGCCAGAGCGTGCTCGATTACGACGACCTGCTGCTCTACTGGGCGCAGATGATGACCGACCCGGATCTCGCCAGCGATATCGGCGAGCGTTTCGACCATGTCATGGTCGACGAATACCAGGACACCAATCGGTTGCAGGCGTCGATCCTGCTGGCGCTGAAGCCCGATGGCCAGGGCCTGACCGTCGTCGGCGACGATGCGCAATCGATCTACGCGTTCCGGGCGGCGACCGTCCGCAACATCCTCGACTTTCCCGCCGCGTTCTCGCCGCCGGCCGAGGTCATCACGCTCGACCAGAACTACCGGTCGAGCCAGGCCATCCTCTCGGCCTCCAACGCGGTCATCGATCTCGCCGCGGAGCGCTTCACCAAGAACCTCTGGACCGAGCGCGCAGCCGGCTCAGCCCCGCAATTGGTCAATGTCCGAGACGAAGCCGACCAGGCGCGCTTCATCGCCGAGCGGGTGCTGGAGAACCGCGAGGCCGGCGCCACCTTGAAGGAACAGGCCGTTCTGTTCCGCGCCTCGCATCACAGCGGGCCGCTGGAGATCGAGTTGACGCGGCGCAACATCCCCTTCGTCAAGTTCGGTGGGCTGAAGTTCCTCGATGCCGCCCATGTGAAGGACATGCTGGCGCTGCTGCGCTTCGTCGAGAACCCGCGGGACCGGGTCGCGGGGTTCAGGCTCATGCAGCTGCTGCCCGGCGTCGGCCCGACGACCGCGCAGCGCGTGCTCGATCAGATCGAGCCGGCAAGCGAACCGCTGGCCGCCCTCGGGGCTGCCGAGCCACCGCAGCGAGCCGGAGCCGACTGGCCGGATTTCCTCGCCACGATCGCCGCGCTCGCCTCCGGGCATGCGGCCTGGCCCGCCGATCTCGAACGTGCCCGGCTCTGGTACGCGCCGCATCTGGAACGCAAGCACGAGGACGCCGCCAGCCGGCAGGCCGACCTCATCCAGCTCGAACAGATCGCGGCAAGCTATCCCTCACGGGAGCGTTTTCTGACCGAGCTGACGCTCGATCCGCCGAACGCGACAAGCGACCGGGCGGGACCGCCGCATCTCGATGAAGACTATCTCATCCTCTCGACGATCCATTCGGCCAAGGGGCAGGAATGGTCGTCTGTCTTCGTGATGAACGTGGTCGACGGCTGCATACCGGTCGATCTCGGCGTCGGAGCTCCCGACGAGATCGAGGAAGAGCGGCGTCTGCTTTATGTCGCGATGACGCGCGCCAAGGACCATCTCGACCTCATCGTGCCGCAGCGCTTCTTCACGCATGGGCAATCGAGCACGGGCGACCGGCATGTCTATGCGGCGCGCAGCCGCTTCATTCCCACCACGCTGCTCGGCCGCTTCGAGCAGACCGCCTGGCCGCGCGCGGCGGCGCAACCCGCCCGGCCGCCGAGCGCGGGTCCACGCATCGACCTGCAGGCGCGCATGCGCGGCATGTGGCGCTGAGGCTGCCCCATCCGTTGCGGCACTGCCGGTGGGACAAGAAAAAAGCGGCCGGGAGCAACCCGGCCGCTTCTGAACAATGCTTGCGCTGCGATGGGCTCAGTCGAGCTGGAACTTCGAGAACTCGCGGTGCTCGCCATAGATGCGGCGGACCGTGCCGGTGATCGAGCGATAGACCAGCGTCTCGGTCTCGATGAAGTCCTTGCCGAACTTCACGCCCGAGAGCAGGCCGCCATCCGTCACGCCCGTCGCGCAGACGATGACGTCGCCCGAGGCCATCTCCGACATGTCGTACTTCTTGTTCGGGTCAAGCACGCCCATGCCGTGGGCGCGCACGCGCTTCTCCTCGGTGTCGAGGATCAGCCGACCCTGCATCTGGCCACCGACGCAACGCAGCGCCGCCGCCGCGAGCACGCCTTCCGGCGCGCCGCCGATACCGAGATAGAGGTCGATGCCGGTTTTCTCGGGCTGGGTGCAGAAGATCACGCCAGCGACGTCGCCATCGGTGATGAGGCGGATCGAGCAGCCGGTCTTGCGGACCTCCTCGATCAGCTTGGCATGGCGCGGGCGGTCCATGATCAGCGTCGAGATCTCGTTGGGCTTCACGCCCTTGGCCTTGGCCAGCGCGTTGATGTTGTCGGCCGGCGAGGCGTCGAGATCGATCACGCCCTTGGCGTAACCCGGGCCGCAGGCGATCTTGTCCATGTAGACGTCGGGTGCGTAAAGCAGGCTGCCGGCGCCGGCCATCGCCATCACGGCGATCGAGCCCGGCATGTCCTTGGCGCAGAGCGTGGTGCCCTCGAGCGGATCCACCGCGATATGCACCTTCGGGCCCTGCTTGTTGCCGACCTTCTCGCCGATGAACAGCATCGGCGCCTCGTCGCGCTCGCCCTCGCCGATGACGATCTCGCCGTCGATCGGCAGGCGGTTCAATTCGCGGCGCATCGCGTCGACGGCGGCCTGGTCGGCGGCCTTCTCGTTGCCGTGGCCGCGCAGGCGGGCGGCGGAGACGGCGGCGCGCTCGGTGACGCGGACGAGTTCCATCGAGAGATAGCGCTCGATGATCTGATCGGGGGAGATACGAAGATCGACGGACATGAAATGAGGTCCCCTTGCAAAGACGTGGCTGGGTACGGGCGCGAAGCCTATTCCCGCTCTATGCGAATAACTTGCGGCGGTTCCGCGACATGGCCATCGGCCGTGACCTTTTCGAGCGCGGCGCGGATGGCGGTCTCGCTGGTGGCGTAGGTGATCAGCACGACCGGGACCGGCGCGCCGGAGCGGCCACCCGGATCGCGGGTCACGGCCTCAGGCGAGCGACGCTGGACGATGCTTTCGAGCGAGATATCGGCTTCGGCCATGCGGGTCGCGATGGCCGCGGCGGCGCCGGGCCGGTCGGCGACGGCGAGGCGGACATAGTAGCCGCCTTCATGGCGTTGCATCGGGGCGCGCTTGGCTTCTTCCAGACGCGCGACCGGCAGGCCGAAGGGCAGACCGGCCGTGCCGCGGGCCACATCGGCGATATCGGCGACGACGGCCGAGGCTGTCGGGTCGCCGCCCGCGCCGGGACCGACCAGAGTGATCTCACGGACCGCATCCGCATCGACGCTGACGGCGTTGAGCACGCCCATCACCTGCGCGATGGCGGAGGATTTCGGCACCATTGTCGGATGCACGCGCTGCTCGATGCCGGTCTTGGTGCGCTCGGCGACGCCGAGCAGCTTGATGCGATAACCGAGATCATCCGCCATCTTCAGGTCGAGCGGCGTGATCGCGGAAATGCCTTCGACATGAATCGCTTCGGCGTCGATCTTCGTACCGAAGGCGAGGCTCGTCAGGATGGCGAGCTTGTGCGCCGTATCGAAGCCCTCGACATCGAAGGTCGGGTCCGCTTCGGCATAGCCGAGACGCTGGGCGTCCTTCAGGCAGGCCTCGAAGGTCAGCCCTTCCTGCTCCATGCGCGACAGGATGTAGTTGCAGGTGCCGTTGAGGATGCCCGAGATGCGGCTGACATTGTTGCCGGCCAGCGCCTCGCGCAGCGTCTTCACGATCGGGATGCCGCCGGCGGAGGAGGCCTCGAACGCCAGGGCCGCGCCTTTCGCTTCAGCCAGTTCCGCCAGCGCGTTGCCATGAGCGGCAAGCAGTGCCTTGTTGGCGGTAACGACATGCTTGCCGGCCGAGAGCGCCGCCTCGACGGCCGCCTTGGCCGGCCCGTCGGAACCGCCCATCAACTCGACGAAGCAATCGATCTCGTCCGACTGCGCCAGAGCGACCGGGTCGTCGAACCAGGCGAGGCCGCCGAGATCGATGCCGCGATCGCGGCTGCGATCGCGCGCCGAGACGGCGGTGACACGGATGGCGCGACCACAGCGGGCGGCCAGCGCATTCTCCTGGCGCTGGAGAATTCCGGCGACGGCTGCTCCCACCGTGCCAAGGCCGGCAATGCCGACCCGCAAGGGCGTGTTCTCGGGGAGTGGGGCGTGCATCGTCATGGCGTGGGGGTCGCATGCGGCGCAGTTCGAGTCAACGGCGCGCCCGCCTCCCCGGCCGCCGCGCGGCCAGCCAAGGCACGGAACTTGCTTTGAATTCCACGAGATGCCTTCGCCGTTTCCCACCTCTGGAAGGAGACCTGCGATGCTTGCGACTGCCCCACTGCAAACCGCGACGGATACCGCCGAGATCGCCCGGCGCATCGATGCGGACGGCTATGCCGTCATCGAAGGCTATATCCCGCCCGCTGAGCTGGGATCGGCCCAGGAATTCGTGCGGCAGGCGGTGGCGCGCAACGGTGGAAACTACCTCTCGATCCGCGGCGCGAACGGACTCGAAGGAACGTTCCTCCATTCCTGGCCGGAGGACGCGGACTTCATCGCGCTATGTCACGCCATCTATGAGCGAACCACCGGCAAGGTCGCGCCCGACGCACCGTTCTATCAGGTGCTGCGCTGCCTCTCCGGCAGGCTAGCAGCCGCGAACTCGCTGAACTTCCACTACGATTCCTATCTGCTGACGGCGCTGATCCCGATCATCATCCCCGAGCGCGGCAAGACGGGCGACCTGCTGATCATGCCCAATTCGCGCAAGCTGCGTTCATCCTACGCACTGAATTTCATCGACAAGATCCTGCTCGACAACCCGCTTTCGCAGAAGGTCCTGAGAGCGCGCTATGAGCGAGGGCATCGCGGTATCCGGCACCTCAAGCTCACGCCGGGCAATCTCTATCTGTTCAACGGGTACCGCTCGATACACACCAACGAAGCCTGCGACCCCGACGCGATCCGCTCGACCGCGCTGCTCCACTATGTCGACCCGCATGCGGAAAGCGCCCTCAAGCGCCTGCTGCGGCGGCAGTAAGCCGGGTCGACGCCTTCAGCCGAAATGGCAGACGACCTCGGCTGCGACGCGCTTCACCTTCGCGTCCTCGAAACCGAGATAGATGCGCAGCAGGTTGGTGCCGAAGGCCGTTGCCTTGATCGTATGCAGCGCCTCGATGGAATTGCCCTCGGAGACCGTGCTGTTCTCGACGGCCGGCGTCCAGAACCAGGGCTTCGGGGGATCGATCGTGACCTCGGCGAGTTGGCGCTCGGCCTCGGCCCGGCCGGTGCCGACGG
The DNA here is from genome assembly GCF_056402015.1 of Allobosea sp. P4_C6. NCBI lineage: Bacteria > Pseudomonadati > Pseudomonadota > Alphaproteobacteria > Hyphomicrobiales > Alloboseaceae > Allobosea > Allobosea sp. P4_C6. The sequence goes on along the minus strand of NZ_JBFUIF010000043.1, from coordinate 20,447 downwards.
GGATGAAGCGAGAGACGATCTCGGTCGCGTCACGGGCGCATTCGCGTCCGTTCGTCACCGACAGAACCTCCGAGACCAGCGCCGAATTCGTCTGGGGGATCCGCCCCTTCGAATAATCGTAGGTCGCGACCAGACAGACCAGGGCGAAGACGGCGAAAGCGACGCCGAGCAGGCGGCCTTTTCGTGGCATGGGAGCGGGCCTCGGGCGCGATGCGGAACGAGCCGTCCGCATCGCATCGGTTCCCATGTTTTGCGGCCTTGAGTCCAGAGGCCGCAGCACCACACCCTCTGAAGTTCTGCCCTACCCCGCCTTCGGCATCTGGATGACGTTGTGCAGCGTGGCGTCGGCACCCTTCAGGAAGCGTCCGATATTGCGGGCGGCCTGGCGGATGCGCTGCTCGTTCTCGACGATGGCGATGCGGACATAATCGTCGCCATGCTCGCCGAAGCCGATGCCGGGCGCGACCGCGACCTCGGCCTTCTCGATCAACAGCTTCGAGAACTCCAGCGAGCCGAGATGGCGGAACTTCTCCGGGATCGGCACCCAGGCGAACATCGATGCCTCCGGCGCCGGGAACTCCCAGCCAGCCTTGCCGAAGCTCTCGACCAGCGCATCGCGGCGCTTGCGATAGATGTCGCGCATCTCGCGGATGCAGTCGTCGGGGCCGTTCAGCGCCGCCGCGGCCGCGACCTGGATCGGCGTGTAGGCGCCGTAGTCGAGATAGGACTTCACCCGCGCCAGCGCCGCTAGAAGCCGCTCGTTGCCGACGGCGAAGCCCATGCGCCAGCCGGCCATGGAGAAGGTCTTCGACATCGAGGTGAACTCGACGGCGACATCGATCGCGCCCGGCACCTGCAGCATCGAGGGCGGCGGATTGCGGTCATCGAAATAGACCTCGGCATAGGCGAGGTCCGAGAGCAGGATGAGCTCGTGCTTCTTCGCGAAGGCGACGAGATCGCGGTAGAAATCAAGCGAGGCGACATAGGCCGTCGGGTTCGCCGGGTAGCAGGTGACGAGCGCGATCGGCTTCGGCACCGAATGCATCACCGCCCGCTCCAGCGCCGGGAACATCGCCGGTGTCGGCTCGGCCGGGACCGAGCGAATCACGCCGCCCGCCATCAGGAAGCCGAAGGCGTGGATCGGATAGCTCGGATTCGGCACGAGCACGACGTCGCCCGGGCCGGTGATGGCCTGCGCCATATTGGCGAAGCCCTCCTTCGAACCCAGCGTAGCGACGACCTGCGTGTCGGGGTTCAGCTTCACCCCGAAGCGACGCTCGTAATAGTTCGCCTGCGCGCGGCGCAGGCCGGTGATGCCCTTCGACGCGGAATAGCGGTCGGTACGCGGCTTGCCCGCGGTCTCGACCAGCTTCTCGATGACATGCTTCGGCGCCGGCAGGTCCGGATTGCCCATGCCGAGATCGATGATGTCGACGCCCTTGGCACGCTCGGCTGCCTTGATCTTGTTGACCTGTTCGAAAACGTAGGGCGGCAGGCGCTTGATACGGTGAAAATCGGTCATCTCGAACAGGTCCTCGGCCGGAGGCGCCGGCAATGTCTTTTCGCACGCATCACTTCCTTGCGCCGGAGGTGCTTAGCACCGCATCTTTCGTCCGCACAGGAGAAAAAACGCAAGATTTTGCGACTGCGACGAAATGGCGACACCTGCGGCAGGCCCCTCCCGCGCAAAGACGAAAGCCGTCGGTCAGTTCGTGGGGATCTTTGCGGGCTGCGGTGGCGGCGTCGCGCCCAGCGCCTTCGCCTGGTTGCCGGCGCTTTCGTTGACCTGCCGCTTGGCCTCGAGCTGGGCTTCGATCTTCTCGAAATCCGAGCGCCGCTTGCAGGGGTCGTTCGCGCCGCGGGCAGGCTTCGGCGCAGCGAAGCGGGCGGCGTCTCCGGACGGCACATAGGGCGGCGGCGGCTTCGGTCCCGGGCAGAGGGTATCGACCGGGATCCTGCTGCCGACAGCGATGTAGTTCGTGTCCGCCTGCCGGGTCTCCCTGACGAAGGTCTTCGCCTCCTGCGGCGTCGTCGCCATGCCGGCTGCTTCCGCCACGCCCTTGATGCCTTCGTCGCTCGCGCAGCCTGCCAGGGCGAGGCCGGCCGCAAGCACCACCCCCGCAATTAGAAGCGGCTTTCTCGCGGGCATCTCGATCGGCATGGGTTCATCCAGCGGGTTTGTCGAATGTGCTTGGTAAAGCACAGCGGCTGCGTCCTTAATAGGACCAAAATGGGAAGCCATGCGCTATCCTAAAACACGAGGGGGAAGGACGACTCATGAGCCGGCACGCCGACGACAAGTCCAAGGGCACCAGCAGCTCTGCCGAAGCCGCCGTCCCCGACTTCGACCAGTTCGCCCAGAACATGGGCCGGCTCGTCGAGGAATACGGCAAGGTCACGGCCGCTTATCTGAAGCCCCTCGAACGCGGCGATGCCAAGACCGGCCAGGCCGAGGAGGCGAGCGACATGGTCAAGACGCTCAGCCGCGTGGCCGAGCGCTGGGTCAACGATCCCGCCAAGATCATCGAGGCGCAGGCCTCGCTCACCGGCGACTTCATGAATCTGTGGAGCACGGCCCTGAAGCGCGCCAGCGGCGAGGAGGTCGCGCCCGTTGCCGAACCCGACAAGCGCGACACCCGCTTCAAGGATCCGGACTGGACGAACCATCCGACCTTCGACTTCATCAAGCAGGCCTATCTGATCGGCTCGCGCTGGGCCGAGGCCATGGTCGACAAGGCCGACGACCTCGATCCCCATACCCGCAACAAGGCACGCTTCTACATCAAGCAGATCGCCGGAGCGCTCTCGCCGACCAATTTCGTCGCGACCAATCCCGAGCTGCTGCGCGAAACCCTGCAGCAGAGCGGCGAGAACCTCGTGCGTGGCATGAAGATGTTCGCCGAGGACGTCGAGGCCGGCGGCGGCGAGCTCAAGATCCGCCAGTCCGACGCCAGCGCCTTCGAGGTCGGCGTCAACATCGCGACCACCCCCGGCAAGGTCATCTTCCGCAACGAGATCATGGAGCTGATCCAGTACGCCCCGGCGACTCCGCAGGTGCTGAAACGGCCGCTGCTGATCGTGCCGCCCTGGATCAATAAGTTCTACATCCTCGACCTCAACCCGGAGAAGAGCTTCATCCGCTGGTGCGTCGAGCAGGGGCTGACGGTGTTCTGCGTCTCCTGGGTCAACCCCGACGCCCGGCACGCCGCCAAGGATTTCGAGAGCTACATGCGCGAAGGCATCTTCGCAGCCCTCGACGTGATCGAGCAGGTGACGGGCGAGAAGCGCGTCTCGGCTATCGGCTACTGCGTCGGCGGCACGCTGCTCGGCGTCACGCTGGCCTATATGGCGGCCATCGGCGACAAGCGGATCGAAAGCGCCACCTTCTTCACCACGCAGGTCGATTTCTCGCAGGCCGGCGAACTCTCGGTCTTCGTGGATGAGGAGCAGATCCGCGCGATCGAGGATCAGATGGCCAAGACCGGCTATCTCGACGGCTCCCGCATGTCCGGCGCCTTCAACATGCTCAGGCCCAACGACCTGATCTGGTCCTATGCGATCAACAACTACCTCAAGGGCAAGGCCCCGACCGCCTTCGACCTGCTCTACTGGAATTCGGATTCGACCCGGATGCCGGCGGCGAACCACTCCTTCTATCTGCGCAACTGCTACCTCGACAACAAGCTCTCCAAGGGCGAGATGCGCATCGGCGGCAAGACGCTCGACATCGGACGCGTGAAGATGCCGATCTACAATCTCGCCACGCGCGAGGACCACATCGCCCCCGCGCAATCCGTCTTCAACGGCTCGCAATGCTTCGGCGGCCCTGTCGAGCATGTGGTGGCGGGCTCCGGCCATATCGCCGGTGTCGTCAATCCGCCAAACAAGGTGAAGTACCAGTACTGGACGGGCGGGCCGGCCAAGGGCACCTATGCCGACTGGCAGGCTAAGGCCGAGGAGCATCCGGGCTCATGGTGGCCGCACTGGTTCGCCTGGGTCGAGGCTCAGGCGCCGAAGAAGGTCGCAGCCCGCGAGCCGGGCGGCGGCAAGCTGCCGGCGCTCGCCGACGCGCCCGGCACCTATGTGAAGGTGAGGGTCTGAGCCAATAGGAGGTCCGGGCTCGCAGTGAGAAGCGCGATCATTCGTCATCCTTCCCGGCGCGGTTTCCTCAGTGGGAGCCTCGCCCTCGCCCTATCTCCATCGGCAGGCAGTGCCGCAGGCATCGAAGCGCTGCGCAATTTCGACCGGCACAAGCTGCCGAAGTTCCGCGCCGCGCTCGCTGAAACACGTGCCGGAAAGGCCGATACGCGAATCCTCTACGAGGGCGACAGCATCACGCGCGGCATCGGCACCATCCGGCAATGGGGCGGCGAAGCTTATGCGAAGGCGGTCCCGCAGCGCGTCGCCGACATCATGAATGCGCCCGGGCTGAAATGGTCGCGCGAGACGATGATGGCGTTCGGTGGACTCGCCGGCGGCGACGGGCGGCTGTCGACTGCGGGCGCGACGGTCGCAGCCAATGCGATCCGCCTCGAGCCAGGCGATGCTGCGACACACACCACAGCCGTCGCCTGCACCCGGTTCGAGGCGCTGTATTACGCATCCGGCGCCTCCTCCTTCAGCTATGCGATCGATGACGGGGCCGAGACCGCGGTGCCGTACAGCACGACGGGTTTCCATCGGCTGACACTGTCCGGTCTGACGCCGTCCATTCATGCAGTTCGGTTCACGGCCCTGACCGGCACGATCCGCCTGCTGGCGCAGCACGGACACTCGCCCGGGACCCGCGAAGTCGCGATATTCAACCATGGCATCAGCGGCGCGACCGTCGCGATGGCCGCAGACACTCGCTCGCCCTATTCCGTGGCGAACACCATTCCGCAGATCCGCCCTCACCTCTCCGTCATCAACTTCGGGCTCAACGACTGGCAGAAGGGCGTCGCCCCGGAGGAGTTCAAGGCCAGCCTGCGCGCGCTGATCAATCTGTGCACCCCGACCGGCGACGTCATTCTCGAAACCAGCAACCCGGCTGGCCCCCGCGGTCCCTATGCCTATCCGCTGAGTGCCTACTGGCAGGCCATGCGCGAATTATCCGACGAGATCGCCTGCCCTCTTATCGATACCGCCGCCGTCTGGGGCGACTACGACAGCGCCATGGCCCGGAATTTGATGTCCGATACGCTGCATCCCAACGCCGCGGGCTATGACGAGAAAGCCGACAGGCATGCGGCGCTCTTTCGCCAGCTATAGCTTTCGACTGAGTTCGAACCTTTTTTGAAATGTTGCGCGTCAGTATCATCGTTCTATTGTCCGCTTCCTTCAGCCTATCTTAGTGCAATTTGAAGGGAGGCCTCCCGGCGTGATCGTTTACGACGACGACGAGATTCAAGTCATCTTTCATCGGGGAGCTGGCGACATCCTGCTCGTCACCTTCGGCCCCTTGAACACCCTCGCCGATGGCACGGATTTCTTCGGGCGCCCGCTGGCGCAGCGAACGGATCTGAGCGTGCTCGGCTTCATGGCCAAACGCCCGAATTGGTACCCGGAGGCCAATATGCTTCGCGCGCTTGCGGCAACGAAGGATCTGCGCGCCGCTTATCCGGAGATCGTGACCTATGGATCGTCCATGGGTGGATACGGGGCGGCGAAATATTCCCGCCCGCTCGGTGCCTCCACCGCGCTGTCGCTCTGCCCGCAATGGTCGATCGATCCGGCGCATGTCGCCCCGTACGATCGGCGCTACGAGCAGTATTTCGTCGCAGGACGCACGGGAGACGCGATCCGGGCCGACGATGTTTCCGGCAGGGTCTACGTCTTCGTCGATCCCTCCTACGCCCCGGATTTCGGCCATGCCGCGCGCATACCGACCGCTGAACTCGTGCCGGTACACTCCGCCCAACACCATGTGACCGGGATACTGGCGGGCACGGTCGCGTTCCAGTCGCTCCTCGCCGCGACCCGGCGGCGCGACGGGCCAGAGCTCTCAGCTGCCGTGGCCAGACTGCGCCGTGCCAGTCCCCGCCGTCTCGTCGAAGTCATCAAGAAAGCGAAACGCCGGCATCCGCAATGGGCCGGAGCCTTGACGCAGGCCCGAGCGGGCGCCCTGGCTGCCAATCCGAGATTGCTGGCGGAAGTGTCGGCCTGACTTCAGACCGGATGCCTTTGGCAGGCAGGCCTGCTTCCGCCTGCCCCCAAAACAGGAAAGCCGGCCCAACGGCCGGCTTTCTCGAACGCTCGTCGGAACGCTCAGTACTTGCGCACGACCGGCTGAACCGGGATCGTCTGCTTCGGATCGTCCCAGTTATACGTGATGCCAACCGAGGCGATGTGAATGTAGGGCTTGGCCTCGGCGGTGTAGAACACCGCACCCTGCTGCGGATGGCCGCCAGTGTAGTTCACCGACGCCTTCTTCACGTCGATATAGGTGTAGCCAACGTCGAGCTTGATCCGATCGGTAACCTGATAGCTCGCACCGGCGCTGAGCCACAGCCGGTCGTTGTCCGAGATGTAGATCGTGCGATTACGGTCGTTCACCGCGGACAGTTCGTAGCCGATACCGGCGCGCAGGGTCAGATCATTGCTATACTTGTACTCGACGCCGCCGCTGAAGAACCAGGCGTCGTCGTACTGGAAGTTGAGGCTCGTCGCCGGGAGGCCGTTGAGCTTGCTCACCACAGGGATGTTGCGGAAACGGCTCCAGTTCGTCCACTCGACGCCGGCGTGGATCTRCCACTGGTCGTTGATAACCTGCGAGAGACCGAAGACGACCGAATCGGGAAGGTTGAGGTTGGCCTTGACCGGGATGCGGGCGAGCGGCGTGCTCAGCGAGCCGTTGAGGCTCTGGTGTATCGATGAACGATAGGCCAGGCCGATGTTGGTCCCGTTGAACGGCGTCAGCGTCAAACCGAAGCGATAGCCAAAATCGATCGTATCACCGTCGAGAATGACAGGTGCTGCCGTCGGGGCAAGACCGCTCGCCTGCTTAAGGGTCGCGCTGAGGTACTGGACCTGCATGGCGGCACCGACAGAGAGCCAATCATTGACCTTATAACCTATGGTCGGCGAGACGTTCACCGTCACGACCTTGGCCGAGCGACCATAAATCTGGGCGGCGTGGGCCTGGTTGTCGGGCTTCGAGCGCAGGCCATAGGGGGCGCCCGTGGTCATGCCAACCCAAAGCCGGTCGGTCAGCTGCCAGGCACTGGCCGAAGCCGGGATGAAGGCGCCGTCGCCGCCGAGGTTGCCGGTACCGAGCTGAATGGGATTCAGCGGCCCGACGGGCGAGCCGATACGCGAGGGTGACGTCGGCTGATAATCGCCGTTGGCGTTGAGGTAGGTGAAGTTCCAGTTGCTGTGCCGGCCGGGGAACATGGTGATGGTCGCCGGGTTCCAGGCCATCGCACCCATGCCGATCCCGCCGGACGCGGCGCCCGCGTAGGCCATACCGAGACCTTCGGCGCCCTGGCCGCTGCGGATCGCGAAGGAACTCGCCGAGGCGGCTCCAGCAGCAAGAAGAGCGGCAACGGAAACCGTAGCGGCGGCAGCGGTACGAACAAGGCCCTTCATCGAATCCATCCCAGTTACGGTTCTTCGAGGTGCAGGACCTCGCTTGATTCGAACCATGCCGCGTGCCGTTTGCCGCCGCAATCCCGCCCGCATCGTCCAAAATCCGCTGCCAGATTTCCGTATTCGCGCCTGCGAAGGCAAAAATCAGCCAAAAATGACAGTTTTTGCGAGGTCGGCCGAAAGATCGTTCAGAAAAGGATGGTTCATATGCGAACTATTGCCGGTTTTGCACCCGTGGCGCTTCCGCCAACCCGGCCGGCATTCGTCACCGCAACAGTCGCTTTGAAACGTCACGTTGCATTCGGGCAACAACCCACCATCATGCTGCGGGCGGGTCATGCGCCGATATGGGCTTGCGCTTCGGACGGGCATCCAGTCAAAGTCCCGGACCCATTTAGATCGTTTGAAACGGGGGAAACACCTTGAAACTGCTCCGCTACGGCGCGCTCGGCCAGGAAAAGCCGGCCCTTCTCGATGCCCAGGGCGGGTTGCGCGACCTGTCCGGCGTCATTTCCGATGTCGCCGGCAAGGCGTTGACCTCGGCGTCTCTCGCCAAGCTCAAGGCGCTCTCCCCGGACTCGCTGCCGCTCGTTTCGGGCTCGCCGCGCATCGGCGCCTGCGTGGGCGACGTGCGCAACTTCATCGCCGTCGGCCTCAACTTCGCCGACCACGCGGCCGAGACCGGAGCCGAGATTCCGAAGGAGCCGATCCTCTTCAACAAGGCGCCGAACTGCATCGTCGGCCCCAATGACGACGTCGTCATTCCCAAGGGCTCAAAGAAGACCGACTGGGAGGTCGAGCTTGCGATCGTGATCGGCGATGGCGGCTCCTATATCGAGGAGAAGGACGCCATGGCCGCGATCGCCGGCTTCTGCGTCTGCAACGACGTCTCCGAGCGCGAATTCCAGCAGGAGCGCGGCGGCCAGTGGGCCAAGGGCAAGGGCTGCCCGACCTTCGGCCCGCTCGGCCCCTGGCTGGTCACGACCGACGAGGTCAAGGATATCCAGAATCTCGGCATGTGGCTGGCGGTCGACGGCGAGCGCGTCCAGAACGGCTCGACCAAGACGATGATCTTCGGCGCCGCCTATCTGGTGCACTACATCAGCCAGTTCATGCGCCTTGATCCGGGCGACGTGATCACCACCGGGACGCCTCCCGGCGTCGGCCTCGGCTTCAAGCCGCCGCGCTTCCTGAAGGGCGGCGAAGTGGTGACGCTGGGCATCGAAGGCCTCGGCGAGCAGAAGCAGAATTTCGTCGTCTACAAGGGCTGAGCCCGCCATATGGCGAGCGCGTTGCCCGCTCCCACCATCAGACGCCGGCAATCGCCGGCGTCTTTCTTTTTCGAGATGGCCGGGGCGTACGCAGTCCGCGGGCCGGCAGCGGCAGGCGAGGTCGAGCGGGCGGCTCGGCGAGAAAAAAACCGCCACGCCGCTTGACCCGGCTGTGGCGGCGCGAGGTTACGTTCGCTCGGGCATAAAGCCCGCGCCCGGACAGCCTCGCCCTGCTTCGACAGGCGCGCATCCCCCAAATGGGGGGTTGCGGCTTCAACGCGGCGGCGCAGCGCTTTTGAGAAGGCCGACGAGGTCTGCCTGCCGCCGCGATCCCGTCTTCGCCAGGATATGCTTCAGTGTCGTGCGGGCCGTCGCCTCGGTCACCCCGAGACGCTGGGCGGCTTCGCGCGGCGTATGGCCGGCGGCGATAGCAGCGGCCAGGCGCGCTTCCGCCGGCGTCAGGTCGAAGAGCCCGCCGATCAGGCTAGCTTCCGGGCCGGCACTCGCCGTCACCGGCGTGGCAACGACGATCGCGCTCGCGAAAGAGAAAACATCGCGGGCTCGCCCGCGCACCGGCGAGACATGCAGCACCATCGGCATATCGCCTCGCCGTGCGGGGATCGGCAGGGAGCGCACCGGCTGCGGCAGATCAAGCCGGGACAATGCGGCAATCGACGCGGCCAGCATCTGATCGGCCGGGGCATGCGCAACAGTGAGGCGCAGCGTGCGATCCTGGAAGATGCTTGGCATCAGGTTCTGGAACAGGGCGTTGGCATCGATCACCTGCCCGCGCAGGCCAAGCACCGCAGCCGGCAATCCCATCAGTTCGAGGGCTTGCGATGCGGCTCGCGCCCGCTCCATCGCCAGCCGGCGGCCGAGCAACCCGGCGCGGGCGAAATGCGAGCGCAGACTGTCGAGAGCGGCGATCCCCGCGGCGCCCACAAAGCCTTCCGAGAAGGAGCGCTCGCAGTGGATAATCGTCATGTCGCCGGATGGGGCCGCGATCGCGGTCGCGACGCCGGAACCGTATCCGGCCGGAATCAGGATGTCCTGATAAAGCGGCTCGCTTGCGATCTCCTCGCGGGTGAAGACATCCTCATCCGTGATGAAACCGTGCCGGCCGCTGACAAGCAAGCGTTGCGCCCGCTGGTTGATCTGAAACGGGATGCGCCGCAGCACGTCCTCATAGGCCTCGGCAAACTCCGGAGACGAACCGACCAGACGGGCCTCGTCATCGAGCACTGTACCGAGCAAGGCTTCCCTGCAACCGGCGAGCCGAGCCGTGTCCCGCAACACGCGGGACCAGCCTTCAGGCACGATCGCGGCTTCATAAATGCCGTCGATCAGGGTGTTTTCGAACTCGCTGCCCGGCACGTCAGCCCCCAACGACGTCAGCGTAGCCCGGCCGCAGTAAAATGACCTCCCCCATTTGGAGGAGGCCACATGCGCCTTTAGCCGAAGCAATGACCGGGAAAGATATCCGGCAGTTCGAAATCTCAGCCTTCGGGCAGGCCGAGCATCAGGCGGATGTTCTGGACCGCAGCCCCCGACGCGCCCTTGCCCAGATTGTCGAGGCGGGCCACGAGCACGGCCTGGCCGAGATCGTCCTGCCCGAAGACGCGCAGTTCGAGCTTGTTGGTATCGTTCAGCGCCTCGGGCTCGATCTTGCCGGCCGTGCCGTCCTGCGAGAGGACGTTGACATAGGTCGAGCCGGCATAGCGCTCGCCCAGGGCGTGATGGAGATCGCCGACGCTCGGCCGCCCGGGCAGCGTGTCGAGATGCAGCGGCACCGAGACCAGCATGCCCTGCCGGAAATTGCCGACGGACGGCACGAAGATCGGCCGGCGGGTCAACCGCGCATAGGCCTGCAACTCGGGCAGGTGCTTGTGGCGCAAGCCCAGTCCGTAGATCTCGAAGGCAGGAGCGACTCCGGTCTCGAACTCCTCGATCATCGACTTGCCGCCGCCGGAATAGCCGGAGACGGCGTTGACCGTGACCGGATGATCCTGCGCCATCAGCCCGGCATCGACGAGCGGGCGCAGCAGCGCGATGGCGCCGGTGGGATAGCAGCCGGGATTGGCGACACGGTCGGCCTTGGCGATCTTCTCGGCATGGCCGGGCGCAAGCTCGGCAAAGCCGTAGACCCAGCCCGGCGCGATGCGGTGCGCGGTCGCGGCGTCGACGATCTTGGGGGCGTCGGCGCCGAGTTCATCGGCAAGAGCGACAGATTCCTTCGCCGCCTCGTCCGGCAGGCAGAGCACGACGAGATCGACGCCCGCCATCATGTCCTTGCGGGCAGCCGGGTCCTTGCGTTTGCCGGGATCGATACTCCTGACCGCGACTTCCGGCACAGCGGCGAGGCGCTCGCGGATGCCGAGCCCGGTGGTGCCGGCTTCGCCGTCGATGAAAATGGATTTCAGGTTCTGGCTCATCAGGACCCCCGATCGCCGGGCAGGCGAGTTGGCTAAGGGCATAAAAAAACCGCGCTCCATGGCGCGGTCGCGGGCGTTCGGACTTCAGCCGAGCGTCATCGCGGGCGCGCCGGAGCGGCCTGGACAGTGCGACGTCGGATGAAGCTCGTCATCATGATCCCGTATATGTTCGCGCTCGGGTCGGGTGTCAATCGAAGCTTTGAGGGCGGCGTCATTCAGGCTTGGCCCGAGAGAGCGGACGCGGGAACCTCCTTCGGCGGGAGATGCTTGGGTCAAGCCCGATCATGACGGGCGCGAGCCCGAAAGCGCGAGTCATCAGAATCGCTTCGCGGCCTTTCCTCGCAAGCCGATTCAACCAGCCTTCTTCAGCGCGAGCGCCTGGATATGGTGCTGTACGATGGTCGAGGCCACGATCGCCGTGATGTCGGCATGGTCGTAGGGCGGCGAGACCTCGACCACATCCATGCCGCGTATGTCGAGATCGCGCAGTGCCCACAGAATGCGCAGCGCCTGATGCGCACTGAAGCCGCCCGAGACCGGCGTGCCGGTGCCGGGCGCGACGGACGGATCGAGCGCATCGATGTCGAAGGTGAGATAGGCAGCCCCCTCGCCCACCCGCTCGCGGATGCGCTGCGCCACGCCGGCTACGCCGAGTTCATGCGCCTGATAGGCATCGATGATGGCGATCCCGCAATCGCGCGGCGCGACGGTGCGGATGCCGATCTGGATCGAGCGTTCCGCGTCGATCAGCCCTTGACGCACCGCCTCCAGCACGAAGCTGCCATGGCCGATCGCGCCGGCACCGTCGTCCCAGCTGTCCTGATGGGCGTCGAACTGGATCAAGGCCAGCTTGCCGTGGCGGGCGACATGCGCGCGCAGCAGCGGCAGCGTGACGAAATGATCGCCGCCCAAGGTGACGAGATGGGCGCCGGAGGCAAGGATACCAGCGGCCTCCGTCTCGATGGCCCTGGCGCAGCCCTGGAGATCGCCGCGCGGTAGGGCGCAGTCGCCATAGTCGACCGCGCTGAGATGGGTGAAGGGATCGATACCGGACGGATATTGCGGATCGCCATCGAAGATCGCGCTGGCACGGCGGATCGCCTGCGGGCCGAAGCGTGCGCCCGGCCGGTTAGTGACGGCCAGATCGAAGGGCACGCCCCAGATGACGAGATCGCAACCGGAGACATCCTTGTCGTAGCGGCGGCGCATGAAGGACAGCGCGCCGGCATAGGTCGGGTCCGCGGCTCCTCCCCGTCTGTCGCCGGTGAATGCATGGTCGATGGGCGGCTTGTCCCTGGCTTCGGTCATGATCGTCCTCGAAAATCAGCGCCGCGCGGTGAACCAGACGAAGAGGCACCAGGGCAGGATCAGCGCCAGTGCCGTCAGGACGAGCCGCAGCATCGTCCAGGCATAGGGATTGTTCAGCGCGCGTCCGTCGAGCTCTGGCACGCCGTGGATGAAGCCGAGCGCAATGGCGGGCGCGAGGAAGACGACGAGGGCACGGCCGATGCGCCGGCCGCGCGGCAGTTCCTCACGGGCGAGCATCAGCAGGGCCGGCACCGCGATCATGCCGAAGGCGAGGAGAACGAGGAGGACGCGCATTGGGTTCCGGGCAGGTGGTCGTTGACCAGCACTATATGTCGCTTGCCGGCCGCGCCGTCATCCCGGGTGACCGAAGGGAGACCCGGGATCCATGCCCGAACCTCAATCATCAGCGCTCCGGCATAGATCTCGGATCGGCGCGACTACGTCGCTTGTCCGGGATGACCGCGTGGTGGAGATCAGAGGCTTGGGTTACCTCCCGCCCGAGACCTTCAGGATGATTCCAGTCGTGTAGCTCGAGGCTTCCGAGAGCAGGAACAGCACGGCCTCGGCGATCTCGTCGGCGGTCGCTGCGCGCTTCAACGGGATCAGCGGAGCGATACGCGCGACACGGCCGGCCTCGCCTGTGGAGAGGGCGTGGATCTCCGTCTCGGTGATGCCGGGCGCGACCGCATTCACGCGGATGCCGTGGCCAGCCAATTCCTTGGCGAGGCCGATGGTCAGTGAATCGACCGCGCCCTTCGAGGCCGCATACCAGACATATTCGCCGGGCGAGCCGAGTTCGGCGGCAACGGAGGAGATGTTGACGATCGCCCTCGCCTGCGCCGCATCGTTGGCGATCAGGGCGCGCGCCGCCTCCCGTGCGACCAGGATCGCGCCGGTGACGTTGATGTCGATGCATTCGCGGATCGCGGCGATGTCCGCCTCGGCGAGCGTGCCGGACTTGCCGGTGATGCCGGCATTGTTGACGACATGGCTGAGCTGGCCGAGCGCAGCCTTCGCCTCGGCGAAGACGCGGGTGATGTCGGTTGCGCTGGCCATGTCGCCCTGCAGCGCGACCGCCCTGGCGCCCGCAGTCTCGCAGGCCTCGACGACCTCGGCGGCGGCCTTCTCGTTGCTCTGGTAGTTCACCGCGACATCGTAGCCGCGCCTGGCCGCCATGATGCAGGTCGCGGCGCCGATGCCGCGGCTGCCGCCGGTGACGAGAAGGACGGGGCGGGTCATGGCGGGCTCCTGTCGATGTGTCGAAGAGGCGCCAGACAATACGAAAAGGGCGGCTCTTGCGAGCCGCCCTTCCGCATACCGGATGATCCGGAAACGATCAGCGCTTCGAGAACTGGAAGCTGCGGCGGGCCTTGGCCTTACCGAACTTCTTACGCTCGACGACACGCGAGTCGCGGGTCAGGAAGCCTTCCTTCTTGAGCGGGCCGCGAAGCTCCGGCTCGTAGAAGGTCAGCGCCTTGGAGATGCCGTGACGCACCGCGCCGGCCTGGCCGGAGAGACCGCCGCCCTTGACCGAGACGACGACGTCGTACTGCGTCACGCGATCGACGAGCTGCAGCGGCTGCTTGAGCACGAGGCGCAGCACCGGACGAGCGAAATAGATCTCCTGATCGCGGCCGTTGACCGTGACCTTGCCGGAGCCAGGCTTGATCCAGACGCGCGCGATGGCGTTCTTGCGCTTGCCGGTGGCATAGGCGCGGCCCTGCGCATCGACCTTCTTGACGTGGACCGGAGCGGCCGGCTGATCGGGCTTGGCGACATCGCCGAGCTGGGAGAGGGACTGAAGAACCTCGGCCATGGTCAGACCCTCTTGTTCTTGCTGTTGAGCGCGGCGACGTCGAGCGCCTCCGGCGACTGGGCGGCGTGCGGATGCTCCGAGCCCTTGTAAACGCGCAGGTTGCCGAGGATCTGGCGGAAGAGCGGACCACGCGGCAGCATGCGCTCGACGGCCTTCTCGACGATACGCTCGGGGAAGCGGCCTTCCAGAATGAACTTGGCCGAACGCTCCTTGATGCCGCCCGGGAAGCCAGTGTGGTGGTAATACACCTTCTGGTCACGCTTGCGGCCGGTCAGGGAGACCTTCTCGGCATTGATGATGATGACATTGTCGCCGCAGTCGACATGGGGAGTGTAGGCAGCCTTGTGCTTGCCGCGCAGACGCATCGCCACCACGGAGGCGAGACGGCCCACGACGAGCCCGGAGGCGTCGATCACTACCCACTTCTTTTCGACATCGGCGGGCTTGAGCGAGACGGTCTTCATCGCGGCACCCTTCGGTTGCGTTAGAAAAAGGACAAGCCGCCGGATGACCGGCGGCGGTGTAGGGTCGCAATAGGGGGAGCAGAGCCGGCTGTCAAGCGCATCGTGAAGCGCAATAATCCGGAAAACGCAGGTTTTTCAGTGGTCTGACGAAAACGGTATCATGATACCGTAAGACGGCGCGCCGTTATGCCCAGGGCTTGACCCGAGCACCTCATGACGAAGCGGCGCCTCGTCCCGGCAAGAGATTCTCGGGTCACCGCTGCATGGTGCCCGGGAATGACGGAGGACATGGCCTTGTTCATCGCACTGCCGGGATCGAATAGGTGCCCGTCGCGTGGCAGACCATTTCCGGCTCGCCCTGGGAGAACAGTCGGACTTCACCGACGGCGAGGCGCTTGCCGAGCTTGAGCAGCCTGGCTTCGCCGATCAGCGCGGCCTGCCCCGGCTTGCGCAGGAAATTGTAATTGAGGCTCGTCGTCACGGCGAGGCCGACCGGGCCGATCTGGGCGAGGATCGCGACATAGAGGGCAAGGTCCGCGAGTGCCATCATGGTGGGGCCGGAGATCGTGCCGCCCGGGCGCAAATGGCGCTCGTGATAGTCGCAGCGCATCCGCGCCGTCATCGGCCCGACATCCTCGATGAAATAGGTGCGCCCGCCATGGTGGATCTGCGGGAAGGCCTCGTCGAGATAGCTTTCGATCTCGGAGGCGCTCATGCGGGTCGTCATGCGGAAAACCGAAGGCTGAGGCGGGACTTCCCCCCTTGCAGCATGGGCGGCCGGCTCCGACAATAGGCCAACATGCGCAAGCGGCGCGCGCGAATGCGATGCATCCGAGCGGTGCCGAGAGGGAACGTCATGAACGCCCATCACCAACCCGACGCCGCGTCGGTCCTGCTGCGTCAGGATGCCGACGGCATCGCGACGCTGACGCTGAACCGCCCTCAGGCCCGCAATCCGCTGAGCGAGGCGATGCTGGCGGCGCTGAGCGAGACCTTCGCCGCCATCGCCGCCGACCGCTCGGTGCGGGCCGTCATCCTCGCCGCCGCCGGCCCTGTCTTCAGTGCCGGGCACGATCTCAAGGAGATGACCGCCCATCGCACTGACGCGGATCGCGGCCGGGCCTACTTCGCCGATATCCTTGGGCGCTGCTCTGGCATGATGCTGCAGATCACCGCCCTGCCCCAGCCGGTCATCGCCGCCGTCGAGGGCACCGCCACGGCCGCCGGCTGCCAGCTCGTGGCGAGCTGCGACCTCGCCGTCGCCGGCAGCGAGGCCCGCTTCTGCACGCCGGGCGTCCATATCGGACTGTTCTGCTCGACGCCGATGGTCGCGCTCTCGCGCAATCTTTCGGCCAAGCATGCCATGGAGATGCTGCTGCTCGGCGAGATGGTGCCGGCCCAGGAGGCTCTGCGAATGGGCCTCGTCAATCGCGTCGCCCCGGCGGGTCAGGCGCTCGCCGAGGCAGGCCGCCTCGCAGCCGTCATCGCCTCGAAATCGCCTGCGACGGTCAAGGTGGGCAAGCGCGCGTTCTACGAGCAGCGCGAGATGGGGCTGAAGGGCGCCTACGACCACGCCTCGGCGGTGATGGTCGAGAACATGCTGGCGCGGGACGCAGAGGAAGGGATCGGCGCGTTCATGGAAAAGCGCGCGCCGATCTGGGAGTCATAACCGGCCAGGCGAGCTGGCGGCAGGGCCTATGCGACCGAGCGTCAGACGACTTCCCAATGCCGATGGTCTGCCCGCTCCACCGGGGCGGCAGCCTCGCCTTCAGGCGCCGGCTCGGCCGGCAGTTGCAGCACCGTGACACGCTGCCCCTCGATCAGGCTGGTGACCATCACGAGTTGCCCACTCGGCAGCTCGAGAGCGTCGTGGTGGACATAGGGCTTGTCGATATCGATCTGGCGGAAGCGCGCGACACGGGCATGGTACTTCCGGTTCGGCAGCAGCCCCATGCCGCGGTCGCATTCGATATCGGCCGCGAAGGCCAGCTCCGTCCCCGGCATCACGCAAACGGCCACATCCGGGCGATCCGCGGCGCAGAAGCCGCGTGTGCTCGCTTCCGGAAAGCGGGTCGAGACGAGCTCGTCGCCGACCTTGGCCGGAGTGGACATAACATTGTGCAGGCTGTAGTCGCACATGGCAGGCACTCCTTTCGCAGATGGCAAGTCGGGGCCCATTCCCCGAACCGTCAGGAAAGCACGAAAGCATGGCAAGCCTATGTTGAGCAGGCATTGACACGCCGCCGGAGCGCCTTGATATCCTTCGCTTTTCTTCGGACGCCCTCCATTGAACCACGATTCCTATGACGATGCGCTGATCCGTCGCATCCTGCGCGAAACGAAGAGGATCGCTCTGGTGGGCGCCTCCGCCAACGAGGCGCGGCCGAGCTGGATCGTGACGAAATATCTGATCGATCGAGACTACGACGTCGTCCCCGTCAATCCCGGCCTTGCCGGCAAGACCATCCTGGGGAAGACGGTCTATTCCTCGCTCAAGGAGATCCCCGGCCCGATCGACATGGTCGAGATCTTCCGCAACTCGGAGGCCGCCTCGGCCATCACCGACGAGGCGCTGGCGCTCGACCCGCTGCCGAAGGTAATCTGGATGCAGCTTTCGGTTCGCAACGACGAGGCCGCGGCGCGAGCCGAGGCGAAGGGCGTCACCGTCATCATGAACCGCTGCCCGAAGATCGAATATGGGCGGCTTTCCGGCGAGATCGGCTGGCAGGGCATCAATTCGCGCATCATTTCGGCCAAGAAGCCGATGTTGGCCGGCAAGGGCTTCCAGAAGCTGACGATCAACCGGCCGGGCACCTGACTGCCCGCGCCTCGAACGGGAGGCGAGCATGGGCACGATCACGACCACGTGTTGCATTGCCGGCGGCGGGCCGGCGGGGATGATGCTGGGCTTCCTGCTGGCGCGGGCCGGCATCGACGTGACCGTTCTGGAAAAGCACGACGATTTCCTGCGCGATTTTCGCGGCGATACCATCCATCCCTCGACGATGCAGCTGATGGAAGAGCTCGGTCTGTTGGACGATTTCCTCAAGCTGCCGCACACGAAGGAGCGGCACATCGTTGCTCGTTTCGGCAGCGAGGGCGTGCCGATCGCCGATTTCACGCATCTGCCGGTGGCGGCGCCTTACATCGCCTTCATGCCGCAATGGGACTTCCTCGATTTCCTGGCCGATCGCGGCCGCGAGCTGCCACACTTCAAGCTGCTGATGCGAACGCGGGCGAGCGGCCTCGTCCGCGAGGGCGGGCGCATCGCGGGCACCACCGCCGAGACGGAGGACGGCCCGATCACAATCCGCGCCGATCTCGTCGTCGCGGCGGACGGGCGCCATTCCGATCTGCGGCAGGCCGGTGGCTTCACGGTCGACGAGATCGGCGCGCCGATGGACGTGCTCTGGTTCCGGCTGTCGCGGCGCGAAAGCGACGCCGCCCAGACCTTCGGGCAGGTCGCACRCGGGCGCTTCGCCGTCATGCTGAACCGCGGCGACTATTGGCAATGCGCCTATGTGATCCCCAAGGGTACGCTCGAGACCCTGCGCGCTGCCGGGCTCGACGCCTTCAAGGCCAGCCTCGCCGAATTGCTGCCGATCGTCGCCGACCGCGCCGGCGAGCTCGCCAGCTGGGACGATCTCAAGCTGCTCTCGGTCGCTGTCGACCGGCTGGAGCGCTGGTGGCAGCCCGGCATCCTCTGCATCGGCGACGCGGCCCATGCGATGTCGCCGATCGGCGGTGTCGGTGTGAACCTCGCGATCCAGGACGCTGTGGCGGCCGCCAACCGGCTGGCGGCGCCGCTGCGCGAAAAGCGGCTGCGCGACGAGGACCTCGCTGCGGTACAGGAGCGCCGGATGTTCCCCACCAAGGCGACGCAAGCCCTGCAGGTTGCGATCCAGAACCGCGTCATAACACCGCTTCTCACCGGGAGCGGGCCAGTGAAGCCGCCCTTCGTGCTGAAGCTCCTGCAATGGCTCCCGGTGCTGCGTCGCATCCCGGCACGGCTCGTCGGCATGGGCTTCCGGCCCGAGCATATCGGGCCGGAGCTGGCGCCGCACCGCTGAATTGACGCTGCGAGCCCCGTTCGTTAAATCGAACGAACGGTTTCGAAGTCAGAAATGTCAGGGAGCACGCCATGTCCGATCGCGCACCGGGGTTCCACACGCTTGCCGTCCATGCCGGGGCCGCTCCCGATGCGGCGACGGGCGCACGGGCCACCCCGATCTACCAGACGACTTCCTTCGTCTTCGACGATGTCGACCACGCCGCCTCGCTGTTCGGACTGCAGGCCTTCGGCAACATCTACACCCGCATCGGCAACCCGACGAATGCGGTGCTGGAAGAGCGCGTCGCGGCGCTCGAAGGCGGCACGGCGGCGCTCGCCGTCGCCTCCGGCCATGCCGCGGAATTCCTGTGCTTCCACGCGTTGATGCAGCCCGGCGACGAGTTCGTCGCGGCGCGCAAGCTCTATGGCGGCTCGATCAACCAGTTCAACCATTCCTACAAGAACTTCGGCTGGAACGTGATCTGGGCCGATTCCGACGATCTCGAAGGCTTCGCTGCCGCCGTGACGCCCAAGACCAAGGCGATCTTCATCGAATCCATCGCCAATCCGGGTGGCGTCGTCGTCGACATCGCCGGCATCGCCGCGATCGCTAGGAAGCACAACATCCCGCTGATCGTCGACAACACGATGGCGACGCCCTACCTGATCCGGCCCTTCGAGCATGGCGCCGACATCGTCGTGCACTCGCTGACCAAGTTCCTCGGCGGCCATGGCAATTCGATCGGCGGCATCATCGTCGATGGCGGCTCGTTCAACTGGCTCGGCGACGAGCGCTATCCGATGCTGTCCAAGCCCCGGCCCGAATATAACGGCATGGTGCTGGCGGAGACCTTCGGCAACTTCGCCTTCGCCATCGCGACGCGCGTGCTCGGCCTGCGCGACATGGGGCCCGCACTCTCGCCCTTCAACGCCTTCATGATCCTGACCGGGATCGAGACCCTGCCGCTGCGCATGCAGAGGCATTGCGAAAGCACGCTCAAGGTGGCCGAGCATCTCGCCAAACATCCGGCGGTGGAGTGGGTCAGCTATCCCGGCCTCGCCGGCGACAAATACCATGATCTCGCAAAGCGCTATTCACCCAAGGGGGCGGGCGCGGTGTTCACCTTCGGGCTCAAGGGCGGCTATGACGCCGGCGTCAAGCTGGTCTCGAACCTCAAGCTGTTCTCGCACCTCGCCAATATCGGCGATACGCGCTCGCTGGTGATCCACCCGGCCTCGACCACGCACCGCCAGCTCAGCGACGAGCAGAAGACGGCCTCGGGCGCCGGCCCGCAGGTGGTCAGGCTCTCGATCGGGCTCGAGGATGTCGAGGACCTGATCGCCGATCTCGATCAGGCGCTGGCGTAGCCGCCCGTCATTCCGGACGTTGCAGGGTTTTGGGTCGCGCCCCTTCACGCCTGCCGTCCTGAGATGGAACCGCGCCGTCATTCCGGGGCGGCCTGAAAGGCCGAGCCCGGAACCCAGAACCGATGCCGTCCGTCATGAAGCGGTCTCTTCCCCGCAGTTTTCACGATCGAG
>NZ_JBFUIF010000042.1:0-37328 GCF_056402015.1 Allobosea sp. P4_C6 | reverse complement strand
GGTCGACAGCCTGGTCCAGTTCCTCGAATGGTCGGCCTCGCCGCGGGCAAGCGGGTTCCTTGTCGAACGCCATCCGGAAACCGGGCGCCCGTTACGGGTCAATCGACCGCAACGGCGCTACTGAGCGATACCTTCGCGCCGTCATGCAGCTGTCGCGGATCTCATGGATGCTCGTTGCGCGGGGAGGCGTGCGAACGGCGGAAATAGGGCGAATTGCATCGCCCTAACAGCATTCGACGCGCCAACCCAACATTGCGCTCGGCGAGCTCGAATCCGTGTGATGGTGGCCGGAGCTCGGGACTTCGATCGCCATGTGGCCAAGAACACGCCTTACGCCGACTGGGCTTTGGGCTCCAGCAGTCGGGCAAAGAGGATTAGACCAGTGTGCCATCGTCTTGAGCCACAGGAGGACGGCATTCAGAGATCTGGCATCGCCGTGACCACCCCTGTCGACGTCGTGGGGGGACTCTCGATCGACCTCCCGCTCGAACCGCGCATCTTGAACGAGCACCTGTTCGACATTGGGCTATGGCTGATGGAACGCGAGATCCCGCATCAAGTACGCATCTCCATGGAGCCGAAGCACCGGCGCATCCGCGTGAGTCTTTCCAACGCGAAAGACGCAATGGCCTTCAGCGATCGGTTCGTGATGCGCGTTTGATCCGGGATCGCGCGGTCTATGAGCCAAAGCCCAAGGGCGATGTACGTTAACTGGGTCTGAGCGGCGAAATTTAGATGGGCGGGCATGTCTCAGCCCTGCATCCGCTATAAGCGCCATCGATTTCCGCCAGCGATCCGACCCGATCATRAAGAGGCCTTCGCGCCGACTTCGAAGAGAAGCCAGGGTCCTGGTGGGACCTCGCCATCGCGCTGCGCTTTGGAGATGCTTGTCGGCAATCAGCCAAGGCTCTCACCGCGGGTTCTCATCCCCCGGTGAGAGCCTTGGCCTAACTCGCCCCAAAAGAGAAGGCCCGGCTTGCGCCGGGCCTTCCATATTCTTTGCAGAATGCGACGGTGCGGGGATCAGAAGTCCATGCCGCCCATGCCGCCGCCGCCCATCGGGGGCATGGCTGCGTCCTTCCCCGCGGGGCTTGTGATCTTCGTCGCCGGTGCAGCGGCTTTAACCGATAGCCTGGCTGGCAAGTGCGATGCGGCGCGGGCCGTTAGCCGATCGCGGCGCGAACGGCGCTCGCCCCAGCCCCATCGACGTGGCGCTATCGTGGATTTGCATGCCGCTCTCGATAAGGAAGTTCGTAAAGACGGAATTGTTGGCCGGCGTGTCCGCGCGCAGGAAGCTCCCTGCATGGGCCTCGACGTGAGGGCGCGAGACGGCGATCCCATCGTCCTCGCTAGCCGCGACGATGGGGCCGAGGACATGCCCCCGGCCGAAAGGCCGGCACAGGGCGAAGGCGGCGATCTCGTCGTTCCGAATGAGGACTTGTCCCGATGACCCGGGCAGCAAGGCCTGGAAAACAATGGAGCGATCATGGCCGGTCGCAGCATGGTCGAGCCGCAGAAGGCTGTCGTAATCACTGGCAGCGACAGGGCGAACCAGGCCCTCCGCTTTGGGCGAATGCGTCGCCATTCCGGTAGCCCGTCTCTCTGGCGTCACCTGTCCCTGGTACCGCAGAATCTTCTGCTCGTAACCGTATCCGAGCGAACGGTATAGCCGCTTTGCCTCTCGCGTCGCATTGAGGCCGAAGACGGCCCCCTCGTTCAGCTCATGCGCCTTTTCCATAAGCCAGCGGCCCGCGCCTTGCTCCTGCAGCCGAGGCAGAGTGATGAGCATGCAGACCATGGCGAAATCCGCCTCGTAGCGCAGCCACATCACGGTTCCGACCACCCGCCCGATCTCGTCGACGGCGGCGAGCCCCTGTCCCAGTTCGAGCAGCATCTGCCAGTCGCTGTTCCGATGCGGCCACCCCACCGAAATGGAAAGCGCATGCAGCAACTGGGGATCGACCTGCTTGATATCGAGCAACGTGAGCTCGAACGTGTCGATCTTCAGTCGAGCGATCGTCTCCAAAGCGCGCCCTCCACCGTGTCCACGGCTTTGCCCGGCCGCAGGCTCCGGCCAGGTTACCGATCGGTTGTAAAACCAATCCGGCAACAGGAAGCACCGTTCTTTCACGACATTTCGGCAGGGAAGTGCGTCAGACGGCAACGAAAACGATCCGATCACCGGCGCACAGCCCTTATCGTGTTGCGAGCGCAGCTGGAGCCGGAGCCGTTTGTGACGCCCGAAGAAATCCTGAAGGCATTGATCCAATTCCCCTCCGTGGTGGGGCGGCCCAACGCCGCCATCGCGGGCTGGATTGCGCAATATCTCGACGATCTCGGCATCGAAGCGCAACTTCTCACCGGCCCCGAAGGCGACCGGGTGAACCTGTTCGCCACGATCGGCCCGCGAGATGTCCCCGGCCTCGTCCTGTCCGGCCATATGGACGTCGTCCCGGCGCAGGAGCCGCAATGGAGCGCCGCTCCGTTTCAGTTGCGCATGGAGGGCGACAAGCTGTTCGGCCGCGGCACGAGCGACATGAAGGGCTTTCTCGCAGCGGCGCTCGCGATCGTTCCGACGCTCGTTGCCCTGAAGCCTGCGCGGCCGATCCATCTCGCATTCTCCTATGACGAAGAGGCGGGTTGCCGCGGCGTTCCCCATCTCATCGCCGCGTTGCCTTCGCTGTGTGCCCTCCCTGTGGCAGCCGTCATCGGCGAGCCGAGCGGGCTCAGGCCGATCCTCGCCCATAAGGGCAAGGCCGCCGCGCGCGTGGAGGTTCACGGCCGGGCCGGCCATTCCTCCCGCCCCGATCTCGGCCTCAACGCCATTCATGCGATGGGGCGGGTGATCGCGGCCGCCAACGATGCTGCTACAGGGCTGAGCGGCGGCCCGCTCGATCCCGTATTCGAACCGCCCTACTCCACGATCCAGATCGGCACGATCCGCGGCGGTGACGCGCTCAACATCATCCCGGAAAGCTGCATCATCGAGATCGAGGCGCGCGCCATCGCCGGCGTTTCGCCGGCAACCTTGCTCGAACCGGTGCGCGAGGCGCTTGAAAGCCTGCGGAGCGAAGGATTCGAAACCAGCTGGCAGTCGATCGCCGGCTATCCCGCACTGTCTCTTCCGGCCCAGGCGCCGATCGCCCGGCTGCTGGCGCAAGTCACGGGCAAGGATGCTCTGGCGGCGGTGAGCTACGGCACGGAGGCCGGCCTCTACCAGGCGGCGGGTATCGACGCGATCATCTGTGGCCCGGGCGACATCGTGCGCGCTCACAAGCCCGACGAATATATCACGCGCGACGAACTCGCGGGCTATGTCGACATGCTCGAACGGCTCTGCGCGGAGTTCGCGCAGAAAGCACCCTGATCTCCCGGTCCCAAGGAGCGCGCCTTGACCTTCCTGTTCAATTCGACCGACGAGCGGGCGCGGGCTTTCGCGGCGCGTTTTGCGGAAGACATGCCCGATATCCGCTTCATCAGAAGCAGCGATCCCCACGATCCCGCCGAGATCCGCTATCTGATCACCTGGACGGCTCCGGAAAATCTCCACCACTTCTCAAATCTGGAGATCCTGTTCTCGATCGGGGCCGGGATCGACCAGATGAACACGGACGGATTGCCCACCGAGGTCCTCGTCGTCCGCATGGTCGAGGACGGCATCACCCGCATGATGCAGGAATATGTCACGCTCAGTGTGCTCGCCCTGCATCGGCAATGGCCGCTCTATATCGCCCAGCAGAGGGCCGCGCACTGGGAGCCTTACGATATCGTATCCGCCCCGGACAGGCGGATCGGCGTGCTGGGGCTGGGCATGATGGGATCGGCCGTCATCGAGCGCCTCAAACCCTTCGGCTTCCCGATTACAGGATGGAGCCGCTCGCCACGAGCGATCGAGGGCATTCGTTGCCTCCATGGAAAAGCGGGTCTCTCCACCCTGCTCGCCGAAACCGACATCCTGATCTGCCTGCTGCCGCTCACGCCTGATACCGCCGGAATTCTCGATGCGGAACTTTTCGCGAAGCTGCCCGTCGGCGCCGGCCTCGTGCATGTCGGCCGCGGCCAGCATCTCGACCATGCCGCCCTCATCGATGCGCTCGACAGCAGCCATCTGTCGGCCGCCGTGCTCGATGTCACGGAGCCGGAGCCGCTGCCGGCCGATCATCGCCTGTGGAGCCATCCCAAGGTGATCCTGACGCCGCATATCGCCAGCAAGGTCGAGGCAGCTCCCGCGGCCAGGGCCGTCGTCGAGAACCTCCGCCGTCACCGCTCCGGCCTGCCGCCGATCGGGCTGGTCGACCGCAGCCGTGGCTACTGAATCTCTCCAAACCCGAACGAAAGGAATTCCAATGTCGCTCCTCATCAAGCTCGACCTTGCTCCCACCAGCGAGCCCAAGCATTCCACGGCGGCCGCAGACCGCCTGATTTCCGGGACTCCTACGTTCAACACCTGGGCCCAGGACCAGTCCCGCGGCGAACCCGTGCGCACCGGTGTATGGGAAGCAACGCCCGGCGAAACCCGCTCGATCAAGGGCGAGACGGTGGAGTTCTGCTACATCCTGTCGGGCGTGATCGAACTGGCCGAAGAAGGTCAGCCGCCGCGCACCTTTCGCGCCGGCGACAGCTTCGTCATGAAGCCCGGCTTCGTCGGCATCTGGAAGACGATCGAGACCGTCCGAAAGATCTACGTGATCGTCGGCTGACCTGAGCTTGCCGAAGAATCGGCCGCTCGGGACCCCGCAAACAGGATTTCCGGTCGATCGAGCGGCCCTCACAGGCGCAAACTTCGGGCCGGACCGAACTACGCTCGGGCGACCGTCATCCGGAGATGCACCCTTGTCGCTGAGTTTCGATCCCGCTTCGGTCACGCTCCCGCGCGGCCATTTCATCGCCGGCGAATGGGTCGACGCCAGGGATGGAATCGACCTGCATCGCCCCTCCGACGCGGTCGCCTTTGCCGCCTGTCCCGTCGCCGACGCGGACCTCGTCGACCGCGCGGTGG
Source organism: Allobosea sp. P4_C6 (assembly GCF_056402015.1). Classification (NCBI taxonomy): domain Bacteria; kingdom Pseudomonadati; phylum Pseudomonadota; class Alphaproteobacteria; order Hyphomicrobiales; family Alloboseaceae; genus Allobosea; species Allobosea sp. P4_C6. The sequence goes on along the minus strand of NZ_JBFUIF010000042.1, from coordinate 32,329 downwards.
GCGCCGCGAAGGCCGCGCTGGCGCTGAGCGGTTGGGGGCGCCTGGCGCCGCGCGAGCGTGCCCGCGCGCTGCATCGCTGGGCCGATCTCATCGAGGCGGAAGCGGAAACGCTGGCGCGGCTGGAGGCGATCGCCTCGACCCGGCCGATCTCCGAATTGATGGCGGGCGACATCCCCGTCACAGCGGAGCAGATCCGCTTCTTCGCCGAATTCGCCGACAAGGAAGGCGGCGACCTCGTCCCGACCGGCTCCGACAGCTTCGGCATGATCGCGACCGAACCCTATGGCGTGGTCGGCGCCATCACGCCCTGGAACTTTCCGGTCAACATGGCCGGCTGGAAGCTCGGCCCCGCGCTCGCGGCCGGCAATGCCGTCGTGCTGAAGCCATCCGAGATGACGCCCTTCGCGACGCTTTATCTGGCGGAACTGTCGGTTCGCGCCGGATTGCCGGCAGGGCTCATCAACATCGTGCTCGGCGACGGCCGGACGACCGGCACGGCGATCACCGGCCATCCCGATATCGCCAAGGTCAGCTTCACCGGCTCGACCGCCGCCGGCGCCGCCATCATGGAGAACATCGCCCGCACCGGCATCAAGCCGATGACGCTCGAACTCGGCGGCAAGAGCCCGCAGCTCGTCTTCGCCGACGCCGACCTGCCGCTCGCCGCCGCCGCCATCGCCCGCAGCGTTCTCGGCAATGCCGGCCAGGCCTGCGTTGCCGGCTCTCGCCTGATCGTGGCGGAAAGCGTCGCGGAGGAACTGGTCGGGCTCATCGTCGACCGCATGCGCGCGGTCCGGCTGGGTGCGACCTGGGATGCGGCAAGCGCCTATTCGCCGATAATCTCGGAACGGCAGATCGGCCGCATGGCAAGCATCGTCGATGCGGCGGTCGCGCGCGGCGCCACTTGCCGGCTCGGCGGCGAACGCCTCGACCACGCCGGCTATTTCTATGCGCCGACCGTGCTGGAAGACATCGACGCCACCTCGCCTGCCGTGACCGAGGAAATCTTTGGGCCGGTCCTGACCGTCCAGACCTTCCGGGAGGAAGAGGAAGGGCTCGGGCTCGCCGATCACCCGACCTACGGGCTTTGCGCCGGCCTCTACACCCGCGACCTCTCACGGGCGCTGCGCGCGATCAACAGCCTGCAGGCCGGCACCATCTGGGTCAATCGCTATGGCCGCTCGCGCGACCACATCCTCCCGACCGGCGGGTACAAGCAGTCCGGCCTCGGCAAGGACCTGGGACGCGAGGCCTATCTCGCGAACCGCAAATCGAAAAGCGTCCTGATCGCCCTTTGAGGAGTCTCCCCGTGAAATCCTACAAGATTGCCCTGATCCCCGGCGACGGCATCGGTGTCGCCGTTACCGAGGCCGCCTGGGAGGTGCTCGGACGCGCCGCGCATGGCGCGGGCTTCAAACTCGAAGGGACGACGTTCCCGTGGTCCTGCGACTTCTACGACAAGACTGGCGCGATGATGCCGGCCGACGGCATCGAGACCTTGCGCGGCTCTGACGCCATCCTGCTCGGCGCCGTCGGCTGGCCCAAGCGCGTGGCGGATTCGGTCTCGCTGCACGGGCTCCTGCTGCCGATCCGCAAGGCCTTCGTGCAATACGCGAATATCCGTCCGCACCGCCTGCTGCCGGGCGTCGAGGGGCCGCTGCGCGCGAGCGCCTTCGACATCCTCTGCATCCGCGAGAATACCGAGGGCGAATATGCCGGTGCCGGCGGGCGCGTCCATAACGGCACGCTCGACGAAGTCGCGGTCGAAACCTCGGTCTTCACGCGCAAGGGCGTCGAGCGCATCCTGCGCTTCGGTTTCGAGCAGGCGCGGAAGCGCCGCGGCAAGCTTGCCTCGGTGACGAAATCGAACGCCCAGAAATACTCGATGGTGTTCTGGGACGAGATCACTGCCTTGGTCGCGTCCGACTACCCCGATATCGAGGTCACCAACTACCATATCGACGCCATGGCCGCGCGCATGGTGATGGCGCCGGAAAGCCTCGACGTGGTGGTCGCTTCCAACCTCTTTGGCGACATCCTGACCGACCTTGGCGCCGCGATCCAGGGCGGTCTCGGCTTCGCCGCTTCCGCCAACATCAACCCCGAGCGCAATGCGCCCTCGATGTTCGAGCCCGTGCATGGCTCGGCCCCCGATATCGCCCATCTCGGCATCGCCAATCCGATCGCCGCGATCTGGTCCGGCGCGATGATGCTGGAGCATCTCGGCGAGGCAGGCGCGGCAGGCGCCGTGATGACGGCGATCGAAGCCGCCACGGCCCGTGGTATCGGCTCCGAGCCGGGCAAGCACAAGACCCAGGACATCACCGCCGCCGTGCTCTCGGCGCTCGGCTGACGGAGACTGAACCATGGCAATTCAAACCCTTCGCGACCCCGCCCTTTTACGTGAAGCCTGCCTCGTCGGCGGCAACTGGCGGCCCGCCGCTTCCGGCCGCACGCTCGACGTGATCGACCCGTCGACGCAAGTTGCCATCGGCTCCGTGCCGGATGCCGATGGCACTGACACGCGCGCCGCGGTCGAGGCCGCGTCCGCCGCCTTCGGCGCCTGGCGTGCCAAGCCGAATGCCGAGCGCGCTGCGCTGCTGGAAGCCTGGCACGCGCTGATGTTGGAGCATGTCGAGGACCTCGCCCTGATCCTGACGCGCGAGCAGGGGAAGCCACTGGCGGAGGCGCGCGGCGAAATCCGCTACGGCGCTTCTTTCGTCAAATGGTTCGCCGAGGAAGCGCGGCGCATCGACGGATCGACGATCCCTGCCCCGACCGCTGACCGACGCATCATCGTGATGAAGCAGCCGGTCGGCGTCTGCGGCATCGTCACGCCCTGGAACTTCCCGAACGCGATGATCACCCGAAAGGTAGCGCCGGCATTGGCGGCTGGTTGCACTGTAGTGATCAAGCCTTCGGAGCTGACACCTTTTTCGGCGCTGGCGCTCGGCGTTTTGGCGGAGCGGGCCGGCATCCCGGCCGGCGTCATCAACATCGTCACCGGCATGCCCGCCGCGATCGGCGCCGAGCTCACCGGTAACCCGACTGTCCGCAAGATCTCCTTCACCGGCTCCACGCGGGTCGGCGCGCTACTGATGCGGCAGGCCTCTGACGGCATCAAGCGGCTCAGCCTGGAGCTCGGCGGCAACGCGCCCTTCATCGTCTTCGACGACGCCGATCTCGATCTCGCGATCGAGGGCGTGCTCGTCTCGAAATTTCGCAATGGCGGCCAGACCTGCGTCTGCGCCAACCGCATACTGGTGCAGGATGCCATCTATGATCGCTTCGCCGACAGGCTTTCGGCCCGCGTCGCGGCGATGAAGGTCGGCCCCGGCACGCAGGCCGGCGTCGATATCGGGCCGATGATCAACCGTGCCTCGATCGAGAAGATCGAGCGCCATGTCGACGATGCCCTGTCGAAGGGCGCCACGCGCCTCGCAGCCGCGAGCGAGATGCCGAAGGGCGCGCAATACGCCACGCCGCTCGTCCTCGGCGATGCGACCACCGAGATGCAGCTCGCCGGCGAGGAGACCTTCGGCCCGGTCGCGCCGCTGTTCCGCTTCGGCAGCGAGGAGGAAGCCATCCGCATCGCCAACGACACGCCCTTCGGACTCGCCTCCTATTTCTTCACCCAGGACATTCGGCGTTCCTGGCGCGTCGGCGAGGCGCTCGAGTTCGGAATGGTCGGGCTCAATACCGGCGCGATCTCGATGGAGGTCGCGCCCTTCGGCGGCGTCAAGCAATCGGGCCTCGGGCGCGAAGGCTCGCGGCTGGGCATCGAGGAATATCTCGAGGTCAAGGCCTTCCATATCGGCGGGCTCGGCTGAGCAGGCCGCTCGCTACAACCCAGGCGACGGCAGAGCGTCATTCTCGGGCTTGACCCGAGAATCTCTGGAAAGAGGGGCGCAGGAAACCTCATCCGGCATGAGATGCTCGGGTCAAGCCCGAGCATTGACGGCTTGTTTCCAGCGCCTTACTGGAAGCGATCGAGCGCCTTGTAATAGAGCCCGACCAGCGGCAGGAACCAGGGCTTGCCGAAATGGCCGGGCACCGCCGGCCACGACAAACCCTTCAGCGGATTCCGGTCGGGCCGGCCGAGGATCGCGTCGGCCATGATCATGCCGAGATGCGTCGACATCTGCGCGCCGTGGCCTGAATAGCCCATCGCGTACCAGACGCCGTCCTCGTAGCCGGCACGGGGATAGCGATCCTTGGTCATGTCGACCAGACCGCCCCAGCAATAGTCGATCTCGACATCTCTGAGCTGCGGGAAGATGCCGGCGAGACTCGCACGCAGGATCGCGCCGCTCTTGGCGTCGGACGTCTGGTCCGAGGTCGCGGAAAAACGCGCCCGCCCGCCGAAGATCAGTCGGTTGTCCGGCGCGAGACGAAAGTAGTTGCCGATATTGAGCGAGGTCACGGCCGTGCGGTTGCCCGGCATGGTCGCCGCGACCTCGGCCTCGCTCAGCGGCCGCGTCGCGATCAGGAAGCTGCCGACCGCAATGATCCGGCGCCGGAACCAGGCGAATGGCCCGGAGGTATAGGCTCCCGTCGCGACGAGAACGTCCTTCGCCGAAATGCTTCCGCGCGGCGTCTGGAGAACATGCCGCCCTCCCTCCCGCCGCCGCTCGGTCACGGGCGCATGTTCGTGGATGACGGCGCCGTGCCGGGCGGCTGCGGTGGCCAGGCCAGTCACGAAGCGACCCATATGCATCATGGCGCTCTTCTTCGAGAGCATCGCGCCATGGAAGCTTTCGGAGCCGATCTCACCGGCGAGCTCGGCCCGGCTCAGCATGGCCGTATCGGGATCGGCCTCGCGATGCAGCACCTCGAAATTGCGGGTGAGCGAGGCGACATGCTCCGGCTTCGAGGCGAGCTTGAGCTTGCCCGCGCGCCGAAAGGAGCAGTCGATGTCCTCCTCGGCGACGATCCGCTCGATCGTATCGACGGAATCGTCGAAGGCCTTGTAGAGTGCGACGGCCCGCTCGGTGCCCAGCGCCGCCTTGGCGGCGATGAAGCTATGAGCGAGACCGTTGTTGAGATGGCCGCCATTGCGGCCCGAGGCTCCGTAGCCGACGCTTTCCGCCTCCAGCACGACGACCCTGGCGCCGGCCATGGCGAGCTGACGCGCCGCGGCGAGGCCGGTGAAGCCGCCGCCGACGACGGCAACGTCATAAGAACCTTCGACCGGCCCCTCGGCGGCGCCGGTGAAGGGCGCCGCCATATCATGCCAATAGGATTTGAACTGCATCGGCCGCGGCCTCAGAGCCCGAACACGCCGGGCAGGCCCGAGATGTCCTTGATCTCCGTATAGCCGTAATACGGATTCGCCGGCTCGTGCCCGCGATTGACCCAGACCTTGTTCTTGATGCCGAGGTCGTGGGCCGTCATCAGGTCGTAGCGGAACGATGACGAGACGTGGCAGACGTCGTCCGGACCGCAGCCGAGCATGTCGAACATCAACTCGAAGCCCTTCATGCGCGGCTTGTAGGATCGGGCCTGCTCAGCCGTGTAGACCGCATGGAAGGGCGCGCCGAGCCGCGCGACGTTATGAGGAATCTGGTCGTTATCCGCATTGGAGAGAATGACGAGTGGGATTTCCTTCGCCACGTTGGCAAGGCCCTCCGGCACGTCCGCATGCGGTCCCCAGGTCGGCACCTGCTCATAGATCCAGCGCGCATCCTCGGGACGGAAGGCGATCCCGTTCCGGCGGCAGGTCCGCTCCAGCGAATTGTAGACGACCTCTTCATAGGGCTTCCAGTCGCCGAGGATCTCGTCGAGCCGGTAGGCTGAGAAATTCGTGATGAACGTCCGCATCGCCGGCTCGTCCAGTTTGTCGGCGTAAAGCGCGCGCGCGGCCTTATCCATGGCGAAATAGATCAGCGTGCCATGGCAGTCGAAAGTCACGAATTTGGGCTTGATGACGGTCATCCGCGGAAGTCCCCTGTGGCGAAACGGTTGTGTCCGTTACCGGGATCATAGCTCCCGGCAGAACGGCGCGAGCACCGCATTGCCGGCGGCAGGAAGCACAAACTGCCGTCCGCCCATGAGGCTATGGCAGAGAGTTTCGCCTGCATCGCGGCGGGGGCGGACCTCGCTTGCCGATTGCCGGCGCCTTATCGCCCGCCGTGGCATTCCATGCGGTCGCCGCGCATTCCTACGGCCGAAGATATCGCGTCAGGCCACTCCTCAGAAGCAACTGCGCCGGCGCACCGGCTATCCATGATGCAACGGATACGAAGCGAAGCATCATGGACCAGGAAACGATCGATCTCGTCGCGTTCGACGAATGCCATCTCGATGGCGCCGTTCTGCTCTCGCGCGAGGCGGGCTGGCCCCATCGGCGCGAGGACTGGGCGATGCTGCTGGCCCTCAGCCACGGCTTCGTTGCACTCCAGGGCGATGTCGTGGTCGGCACTGCGATGTTGACGCCCTTCGGAGACGTTCGCGCGACCGTCAACATGGTCATCGTCGCAGCCAGCATGCGCGGACGCGGGCTTGGCCGGAAGCTGATGGATGCCGCCCTGCAAGCCTGTGGTGCGCGCGAATGCCGTCTCACCGCGACCGCTGACGGCCTGCCTCTCTATGAGAAGCTCGGGTTCAATGCGACGCATGAGATCCGCCAGCACCAGGGCATCCCCGCGCCGCTGCCGGCGGACGCCGCGAACGATGCCATCGAGCTGGATTGGGCCGGTCCGGAGAACTTCCCCGCGGTCGTCGCGCTCGACCTGGAGGCGCAGGGGATTGATCGCCGCCCTCTGCTCAGGCTCCTGGCCGAAGCCGGGCGAATGGTCGTGCTGCGGGAAGCCGGCCGGATCGTCGGCTACGCCGCGCTGCGTCCGTTCGGCCGCGGCGAGGTGATCGGACCGGTTGTCGCGAATACCCTGGAACAGGCGCAGAACCTCATGAGCTTCCTGATCGCCAGCCGCCCCGGCGCCTTCCTGCGCGTCGACACGGCCGAATGGCATGAGCTTTCGCCATGGCTTTCCGCACGTGGCCTCGTTGGCGTCGGCGGCGGCATCGCCATGCGCCGCAACGCGGTAAGCCGGCAGCCGCTCGGCCCCGCCAAACCCTTCGCTCTCGCCAGTCAGGCGCTCGGATAAGCAGGAGACCCGCCATGTTGAGCAATTCCCTGATCGAACTCGATCGCGAGCACTGGATTCACCCGGTCGCTTCCTATCGCGGCCATGAGAAGGCAGGCGTGCGCGTGCTGCGCTCTGCGAAGGGCGCCACCATCACGGACGCTTCCGGCAAGCAGCTCATCGATGGTTTCGCCGGGCTGTGGTGCGTGAATGCCGGCTACGGCCATGAGAGCATCGTCGAGGCCGCCGCGAACCAGATGCGCGAACTGGCCTATGCGACGGGCTATTTCGGCCTCGGCTCCGAGCCCGCGATCCGGTTGGCGGCCGAGCTCGCCGAGCGTTCGCCCGGCGACCTGAACCGCGTCTACTTCACGCTCGGCGGTTCCGACGCCGTCGACAGCACGGTCCGCTTCATCCGCTATTACCAGCAGGCGCGCGGCAAGCCGGAGAAGGACCAGTTCATCTCGATGGAGCAGGGCTATCACGGCTCCTCGACCGTCGGCGCCGGCCTGACCGCCCTGCCCGCCTTCCATGCCGGCTTCGGCGTGCCCTATGATTGGCAGCACAAGATTCCGTCGCATTACACCTATCGCAACCCGGTGGGCTCCGCGCCTGAAGCCGTCATCGCGGCCTCGCTGGCAGCGCTTCGGACCAAGGTCGACGCAGTGGGAGGCCCCGATCGCGTCGCGGCCTTCTATTGCGAGCCGATCCAGGGCTCAGGCGGCGTGCTGGTTCCGCCGCCCGGCTGGGTCAAGGCGATCCGCGAGCTCTGCCGCGAGCTCGACATCCTCTTCGTCGCCGACGAGGTCATCACCGGTTTCGGACGTACCGGCCCGCTCTTCGCTTGCGAGGACGAAGATATCGTCCCCGACCTGATGACCGTCGCGAAGGGGCTGACCTCTGGCTATGTGCCGATGGGCGCCGTGCTGATGTCCCAGAAGGTCTACGACGTCATCGCGGACGGCTCGGGCGCGGCCGCGGTGGGCCATGGCTACACCTATTCGGCCCATCCGGTCAGTGCCGCGGTCGGCCTCGAGGTGCTCAGGCTTTACGAGAACGGCCTGCTCGACAACGGTCGCAAGGCCGGCGCGCGCCTCATGGCAGGCCTGGAAAGCCTCGGGGACCATCCCCTCGTCGGCGAAGTGCGCGGCCGCGGCATGCTGGCCGCCGTCGAACTCGTGACCGACAAGGCCAGGAAGACGCCACTTCCCGCCGCTGCCGTGCCGGCCCAACGCATCTTCGACCGGGCCTGGGACAAGGGCCTCGTCATCCGCGCCTTTGGCAACGGCGTACTGGGCTATGCCCCGCCGCTATGCTGCACCGAGGCCGAGATCGACGCGATCGTCGAGCGGACCCGCGCGACGCTCGACGAGACATTGGCCGACCCGGATGTGCGCGCCGCGATGGCGTGAGACGGCCGAACACTCACGACAGCGATCCCTGGGAGAACATTCTTCCCCGGGGAGCCGATATTCCGCCAAGGCTGCGAATTCGGAATTTTGTGCCGCGCGGTTTTCGACATTCAGCGAATCCGGCGAGCCGACAGTGAGAAACTCGAAAGAGGCCGGCGAAGAACGGTCCGGGAACAGAGCACAACCGTTACGACCAGGGGCCAAGCAGCCCGGCGACGACGCGACTGCGCTTGCTGACGACCACGAATTCCCGCCTGCGACCGGCGGGGGAAGCGGAGAGGCGATGGCTAAGAATTTCGGCGACTTCCGCTATATGACGTTCGACGTCGTGGGCACGCTGATCGATTTCGAGGGCGGCCTCGTCGATTGTCTGGCGGAGATCGCCCGCGAGGCCGGAGCGCCCTTCGATGGCGAGCAAGCCCTCAGCCTCTACCGAGCGGCCCGGTACATGCCCGATGTACAGCATTTCCCCGACGATCTCGCCCGCGTCTACGGTTTGATCGCACCGAAGCTCGGCCTGCCGACCGACGAAAGCCATGCCCGGCGCCTGCGCGACTCCGTCAAGGACTGGCGCCCCTTCCCGGACAGTGCCGACGCACTTGCCCGCTTGTCGAAGCGCTACAAGCTGATCGCGATGACCAATGCCCAGCGCTGGGCGTTCGAGCATTTCGCCAGCGCGCTCGGAAACCCGTTCTATGCCGGCTTCACCGTCGACGATACCGGCACGGAAAAGCCCGACCCGGCCTTCTTCGAGCAGGTCTTCGCCTTCGTCGAGAAGGATGGCGGCTCGCGCGAGCAGATCCTGCATGTCGCGCAGAGCCAGTACCATGACATCGGAATCTCCCGGAAGTTGGGCCTGACCAATTGCTGGATCCAGCGACGGCACGCCCAACCCGGCTATGGCGGCACGATCGAGCCTGAACGCTTCACCGAACCCGACTTCCACTTCACCTCGATGGGCGCGCTCGCCGACGCTGCCGAGGGCAGTCTGGTAGCCTGAAGGAACCCGTAACGAAGAAGACCAACGCCGGAACAACGGCGCAAATCAGAACAGGGGAATGAGCATGACCGATAAGATTTCTTCCAGCTGGACGAGCGCCGACGACTCCTTCGTCGAAAATGCGATCCGCCGCGGCGCCAGCCGCCGCGACCTCCTGCAGATGCTGATGGCCGGCGGCCTCGCCGCCTCCGCCAGCAGCCTCGTGCTGGCGCGCGCCACCTCCGCGCTCGCGGCGACGCCGGTCAAGGGCGGCAACCTGAAGGCTGCCGGCTGGTCCTCCTCGACCGCCGACACGCTCGACCCGGCCAAGGCCTCGCTGTCGACGGACTATGTCCGCTGCTGCGCCTTCTACAACCGCCTGACCTTCCTGGACGGCGACGGCAAGCTGCAGATGGAGCTCGCCGACAAGTTCGAGACCAAGGACGCCAAGGTCTGGACCGTCACGCTCAAGAAGGGCGTCACCTTCCATGACGGCAAGCCGCTGACCTCGGCCGACGTCATCTACTCGTTGAAGCGCCATCTCGATCCGGCCGTCGGCTCGAAGTCGAACTCGCTTGCGAAGCAGATGACGGAGTTCAAGGCTGTCGATCCGCTGACCGTCGAGATCACGCTTGCGGCGCCGAACGGCGACCTGCCGACCATCCTGTCGACGCACCACTTCATGATCATCGCCGACGGCACCACGAACTTCGCCAAGGCGAACGGCACCGGCGCCTTCACCTGCGAGTCCTTCGAGCCCGGCGTGCGCTCGATCGCCGTCAGGAACAAGAACTACTTCAAGTCCGGCGGCGCGAACCTCGACTCCTTCGAGTTCTTCGCGATCACCGACGACACCGCGCGCGTCAACGCGCTGCTCTCGGGCGATATCCAGATGGCCGCCGCGATCAACCCGCGCTCGATGCGCCTGGTCGAGAGCCAACCGAACGTGGTGCTGTCGAAGACCACGACCGGCAACTACACCGACCTCAACATGCGGCTGGACATGGCGCCCGGCAACAAGGCGGATTTCGTGGCGGGCATGAAATACCTGCTCAACCGCGAGCAGATCCAGAAATCGGCGCTTCGTGGCCTGGCCGAGATCGCCAACGACCAGCCCGTTCCGCCGATGAACGTCTATCACAACAAGGACCTGAAGCCGAAGGCGTTCGACCCCGAGCGCGCCAAGTCGCTCTTCCAGAAGGCGGGTGTTCTCGGCCAGTCGATCCCGATCGTCGCCTCGGATGCCGCCGGCTCCTCGGTCGACATGGCCGTGCTGATCCAGCAGGCCGGCAACGCGATCGGCATGAAGTTCGACATCCAGCGCGTTCCCTCGGACGGCTACTGGTCGAACTACTGGCTGAAGGCCCCGGTCCATTTCGGCAACATCAACCCGCGGCCGACGCCGGACATCCTATTCTCGCTGCTCTACGCCTCCACGGCGCCTTGGAACGAGAGCCAGTACAAGTCCGAGAAGTTCGACAAGATGCTGCTCGAGGCACGCGGCTCGCTCGACGAAGCCAAGCGCAAGCAGATCTATGGCGAGATGCAGGTGATGGTCGCCGACGAGGCCGGCACCGCGATCCCGGTCTACATCTCGAATGTCGACGCCATCTCGAACAAGCTCAAGGGCCTGCTCCCCAATCCGCTTGGCGGGATGATGGGCTACGCCTTCGCCGAGTACGTCTGGCTCGAAGGCTAAAGCCCTTTTCTCCTGCGGGCCGGGCGCGTGCGTCCGGCCCCCCTTTCGTGTCACACTCCACCTGGAGGTGTCAGCTGCGGGAGCGTCGATGAACCTTCACCTGTGGTCCCTGCTGGGCGGACGGCTGCTCGTCGCGTTGCTGACGCTGCTGATCGTCTCCTTCGTGGTGTTCTGCGCCACCCAGATCCTGCCCGGCGACGTGGCGGAGGTGCTGCTCGGCCAGGCGGCGACGCCTGAGGCCGTGGCGGGCTTGCGCGCGGCGATGCATCTCAACGACCCGGCGATCCTGCGCTTCTTCCGCTGGCTCGGCGGCATGCTGACAGGCGATCTCGGCATTTCCTACGCCAATAACCGGCCGATCGCGGAGCTCATCGCCGGGCGCCTCAGCAATTCGCTCCAGCTCGCGGCGGCAACCGCGCTCTTCTCGGTCCCGATCGCGCTCGCGCTCGGGATCACCTCCGCCATGCTGCGCGGCTCGCTTTACGACCGCTCGGTCACAATGGCGACGATCACGGTGATCTCGGTGCCGGAATTCATGATCGCAACCGCCGGCGTGCTGATCTTCGCGGTCTGGCTGAAATGGCTGCCGGCGCTTTCCTTCGCGCGGGATATCCACTCCTTCGGCGAGATGCTGCGCATCTACGCGATGCCGGTCTTCACGCTCAGCTTCGTCATCTCGGCCCAGATGATCCGCATGTCGCGCGCCGCCGTCGTAGAGGCGCTCAACACGCCCTATGTCGAGATGGCGCAGCTCAAGGGCGCATCGCGCCCGCGGGTCGTGCTGCGCCATGCGCTGCCCAACGCGCTCGGCCCCATCGTCAACGCCGTCGCGCTGTCGCTTTCCTATCTGCTCGGCGGCGTCATCATCGTCGAGACGATCTTCAACTATCCCGGCATCGCCAAGTTGATGGTCGATGCCGTGGCGACACGAGACCTACCTCTCATCCAGAGCTGCGCGATGATCTTCTGCGTCGTCTACCTGCTCCTGATCACGACGGCGGACGTCATCGCCATCCTGTCCAACCCGAAATTGCGCTGACCATGGCCATCGACGCAGCCAATACGACAGCCGCCAGCCCGCGCCGAGCCGGGTATCGGTTCAACCTCACGGGCTGGATCAGCCTGATCATCATCTTGGCCTGGGCAACGGTCGCGATCCTCGCGCCGTATGTGACGCCCTATGGCATCAGCGACATCGTCGACACAGACTATTTCGGCTCGATGAGCCTGCAGTTTCCGCTCGGGACGGATTATCTCGGCCGCGACATGCTCTCGCGCATCATGTTCGGCGCGCGCTACACCGTCGGCATCTCGCTGGCGGCGACGCTGATCGCCTGCACCATCGGCGTCACGCTCGGCATGGCGGCGGCCGTAACCGGTGGCTGGTTCGACACGGTGCTGAGCCGCTTCGTCGATGCGCTCAGCTCGATCCCCAGCAAGCTGTTCGCTCTCGTCGCCGTTGCCGGCGTCGGTTCCTCGATCCCTGTGCTGATGCTGATCCTCGGCATCATCTACACGCCCGGCTCCTATCGCTTCGCCCGGGCGCTCGCGGTCAACGTCAACACCACGGATTTCGTCACCGTGGCGCGCATCCGCGGCGAGAGGCTGAGCTACCTGATCCGCGCCGAAATCCTGCCCAACATCGCCGGGCCCGTGCTGGCCGATGTCGGGCTGCGCTTCGTCTTCATCGTGCTGCTTTTGTCCGGCCTGTCCTTCCTCGGCCTCGGCGTGCAGCCGCCGGAGGCCGACTGGGGCTCGCTGGTGCGCGAGAATATCGGCGGGCTGCCGTTCGGCTCGCCGGCCGTGATGGCGCCTTCCTTCGCCATCGCCAGCCTGACGATCGCGGTGAACCTGCTGATCGACAACCTGCCGCAGAAGATCCGCGACCGGAGCGAATGATGAGCCCTCTCGTCGAAATCCGGAACCTCAAGGTCGAGGCGACCACCGATGCCGGCCGCCGCGTCGAAATCATCAAGGGCGTGAGCTTCGAGATCGCGCCCGGCGAGATCGTCGCGCTGATCGGCGAGAGCGGCTCGGGCAAGACCACGATCGCGCTGACCCTGCTCGGCTACACGCGCGCAGGCTGCCGCATCACCGGCGGCAGCGTGCGCATCGACGGCCGCGACATGGCCGCCTTGCCGGAGAAGGAGCGAACAAAGGTCCGCGGCGTCACGGTCTCCTATGTGCCGCAGAGCGCGGCCGCTGCCTTCAATCCGGCGCAGCGGATCATGGACCAGGTGATCGAGATCACCCGCATCCATGAGCTGATGCCGCGTGCCGAGGCCGAGGCCAAGGCGGTGGACCTGTTCCGTGCGCTCTCACTGCCCTCGCCCGAGACGATCGGCGGGCGCTATCCGCACCAGGTTTCCGGCGGCCAGTTGCAACGCTTGTCAGCGGCCATGGCGCTCATTGGCGATCCGAAGGTCGTGATCTTCGACGAACCGACGACCGCCCTCGACGTCACCACGCAGATCGAGGTCCTGCGCGCCTTCAAATCCGTGATGCGCCAGAGCCGGATGGCCGGCGTCTATGTTTCGCACGACCTGGCGGTCGTCGCCCAAATCGCCGACCGCATCGTCGTGCTCAAGGGCGGCGTCATCCAGGAAGTCGGTGCCACCGCACAGATCCTGTCGGCGCCGAAGCACCCCTACACTCAGGAACTGCTCGCCGCCTTCGCGCCGCCCGGGCGCGTCCCCGCACAAGTGGCGAGCCCGGAAGGCGCGGCTCCACGCCCCGTGCTGGAACTCGCATCCATCAGCGCCGGCTACGGCAAGCTGCAGGCGGACGGAACGCCGCTGATCCTGGCCGTCGACAAAGTCAGCTTCAGGCTGGAGCGCGGGCGCAATCTCGGCATCATCGGCGAATCCGGCTGCGGAAAATCGACGCTCGCCCGCTCCATCGCCGGCATCATCCCACCCTCGTCCGGCACGATCGCCTTCAACGGCAAGCCAATGGCACCGCGGGCACAGGACCGCAGCGTCGATGAATTGCGCAAGCTGCAGATCGTGTTCCAGTCGGCAGATACCGCGCTGAACCCGGCCAAGTCGATCGAGGACATCCTGGGCCGGCCGCTTGCCTTCTACCACGGCCTGCGCGGCGCCGCCCGCGATGCGCGCATCGACCGGCTGCTCGAGCTGGTGCACTTGCCTCGCGCCCTGAAGCACCGGCTGCCGAGCGAATTGTCGGGCGGGCAGAAGCAGCGCGTGAACCTGGCACGAGCGCTGGCCGCCGATCCCGAACTGATCCTCTGCGACGAGATCACCTCCGCGCTCGACACCGTTGTGGCCGCGGCCATCATCGAGTTGCTCAAGGACCTGCAGCGCGAGCTCGGCCTGTCCTATCTCTTCATCAGCCACGACCTGACGACCGTGCAGGCGATCTGCGACGAGGTCGCGGTCATGTATCGCGGCGTGAAGGTCGAGCAGTTGCCGGCCGACCAGGTCGGCAAAGCCGGCGGCCACCCCTATGCGCGCCTGCTGATGTCGTCGGTACCCAAGCTCGACCCGGCCTGGCTCGACAAGCTCGAACGTGACCCGGAACTCGTCGCCGCCTTCTCGAAGCGCTGATGCGGCCCTAGCTCGCGGCCGTGATCGGAAAGAGGCTCGTCAGCGGCATATGCGGCTTCACGATTGGTGATTTCAGCACGACGAAGCTGAAATATTTATCGATGCCGATATCAAGGTCGATCAGCCGTTCCATCAGCGTCTGGTATTCGATGATGCCGCTGGTCACGAACTTGACGAGATAGTCATAGCCGCCCGAGACCAGATGGCACTCGATCACCTGGTCGAGCTTTTCGATGGCGGCCAGGAAGCGCGCAAAATCGATCTGCCGGTGGTTCTTGAGGGTCACCTCGGTGAAGACCGTCAGCGTCTGGCCGAGCTTGCCGATGTTGATGCGGGCGGAATAGCCGGTGATGTAGCCGTCCTGCTGCAGCTTCTTGACCCGCATCAGGCACGGGCTCGGCGACAGATTCACCAGCTCGGCCAGCTCGACATTGGTGATCCGACCGTTCTTCTGCAGCTCGTAGAGGATCTTGATGTCGATCTGGTCAAGCTTCATGGGTGGTCCCCCTCGATCGACAAACAAGCCACGCTGCGCCTCGCGGCCCGGCGCTCCCACAGCAGATCATGCCGCAAACGATGCGCAGTGTCTAACAGGTGCCGGGCGCAGGCGATGTCAGAATTGGCCTGTCGAAACCGAAGGAAATGCCGTGGCGATCCGATCTGCGGTGCACACCCCCGGCGGTCAGCCGATAATCTCGCCTCCGCAAGGGAGACCGTGATGCCGGCGCCACTGTTCGAAATCGAAACCAGCCCCGCTTTGCCGGAGAGTGCCGATGTCGTGGTCATCGGCGGCGGCATCGTCGGAGTCTGCGCCGGCTACTATCTCGCGCGCCGCGGCCTGAAGGTCGCTCTCGTCGAGAAGGGCCGCATCGGCGCCGAACAGTCGAGCCGCAACTGGGGCTGGTGCCGCCAGCAGAATCGAGACGCCCGCGAACTGCCGATGGCGACGGAAAGCCTCACGCTTTGGGATCGCCTGGCAGGAGATATCGGCGAGGATTTGGGTTTTCGTCGTTGCGGTCTGCTTTATTTGAGCGACGACGACGCACAGCTCGCCGGCTGGGCGAAGTGGCGCGATTTCGCGGTCGGCGAAGGCGTCGTCACCCATATGCTCTCGTCCGACGAAGCCTCGGCTCGCGGCAGCGCGACCGGCAGGCGCTGGAAGGGTGGCGTATTCTCGCCGACGGACGGCACGGCCGATCCCGTCCGAGCCGCCCCGATGATCGCGCGCGGCATCCTCAAGGCAGGCGGCAGCGTGCATCAATTCTGCGCCGCGCGCGGCATCGAGACGGAGGGCGGGCGCGTCTCGGCCGTGGTGACGGAAAAAGGCACGATCCGCACCACGACGATGGTACATGCCGGCGGCGCCTGGGCCTCCTCCTTCCTCAACCAATACGGCATCCGCTTTCCGCAATCCTCGGTGCGCCAGTCGATCATGTCTGTCTCGCCTGGGGTGATTGGTCTTCCCGATGCGCTGCACACCGACGAGATATCGGTGACGCGTCGCAGCAACGGCGGCTACACACTGTCGATCAGTGGCAGGGCCCGCGTCGACCCCACGCCGCAGCAACTGCGCTTCGCCCGGCAGTTCGTGCCGATGTTCCTGCGGCGCTGGCGCAGCCTCGCCATCGGCGGGCTCGAAGGCTGGAAGGCCGGCCACGAGACTCTCGGTCGCTGGAAGCTCGACGCACCGACCCCGATGGAGGCGAACCGCATCCTCGATCCGACGCCCGATCCGCGCCAGATCGCAGAGACCCATGCCCGCGCCCAGCGCCTGCTTCCGAGCCTCAAATCCGTGCCGGTCGCGGCGCGCTGGGCCGGCTATATCGATTCGACACCGGACGGCGTGCCCGCCATCGGCGAACTCGCTGGCCTGCCCGGCTTCATCCTCGCGGCGGGGTTCAGCGGCCATGGCTTCGGGATCGGCCCGGGCGCCGGCCATATGATCGCGGATATCGTCACCAGCGCGAAGCCGATCGTCGATCCCACTCCCTACAGGCCCGAGCGACTGGAGGGTTCCGCCTTCGGGAAGGTGGCGGAATTCTAGCGGCCGCCCTACCCGGATCGGGCCGCATAAGTCCGTCTTATGGGTTCGACACGAATTCGTCTTGTCGCTCGCTCCGGCAGGTACGGATGCTGCATAGCCTGGTCCGGATAACCGGGTGTCCACGAAGCAAAAAGGGGAACGGGATGATCGGGTTCAGAACAACGGTTGCGGCGCTCGGTATGATGGTCGCTGCTGCGACCGCGCAGGCGCAGACGGTCTACAAGGTTGGCTCGACACCCACCGGCACGCCCTTCACCTTCCTCGACGCGAAAACCAACACCATCCAGGGCATGATGGTCGATGTCATCGAGGAGATCGGCAAGGATGCCGGCTTCAAGGTCGAGATTCAGCCGATGCAGTTCTCGACGCTGATCGCATCCCTGACCTCCGGCAAGATCGATATCATTTCCGCCGCCATGTACGGCTCCCCTGAGCGCGCCAAGGTCGTGGACTTCAGCCAGGACGTCTACGCCTATGGCGAGGGTCTGGTGGTCCAGTCCGGCGACGCCAAGGAATATGCCGGCTTCGAGGACCTCAAGGGCAAGAAGGTCGGCGGCCAGATCGGCACGCGCTATATCGACGCCCTCAAGGCATCGGGCGCACCGGCCGAGGTGAACGCCTATGACAGCCTGCCCGACATCCTGCGCGACGTTTCCAATGGCCGCCTCGATGCCGGTATCGGCGACTATCCGATCCTGGCCTACAACCTCGCGCAGGGGCGCTTCCCGCAGTTGCGGCTGGTCAAGTCCTACAAGCCGTCGGTGCCCGGCCCGATCAATATCGCCGTCAAGCAGGGCAATGCCGAGCTGCTGGCGAAGATCAATACCAGCCTTGCGAACATGAAGAAGGATGGCCGCTTCGACACGATCCTGAAGAAGTGGGGTCTCTGAGCGCGCTCGATATCATCCACATCCAGCCATGACGCATTTTCTCAGCCAGGTTCCAACGTACCTGCCGATCCTGATGCAGGGAGTTTACCTCACTCTGCTGGTCACGCTCGGCGCCTTCGTCCTCGCGACGGCGCTGGGCCTGGTCTGGGCCTTCATGCGGGTGAGCGGCATCGCGCCGCTCGCCTGGACGGCGCGCACGATCATCGTGATCGTGCGCGGTATCCCCGGCATCGTCACCCTGTTCTACATCTACTTCGTGCTGCCGGATCTCGGCCTGTCGCTGAGCGCCGTGCAGGCCGCCATCATCGGCCTCGGCATCGCCTATTCGCCCTACATGGCCGAGGTCTTCCGCGCCGGCATCGAGGCGATCGACCGCGGGCAGACGGAGGCCGCTTTGTCGATCGGCATGGGCTGGGGCCTGTTGATGCGGCGCGTCGTCCTGCCCCAGGCGATCCGCGTGGCGCTGCCTCCCTATGGCAGCACCATGATCATGCTGCTGAAGGATTCCTCGCTCGCCTCGACGATCACCGTCGCCGAGCTCTCGCTGCAGGGCAAGCTGCTGGCATCCTCCACCTTCGAGAACACCACGATCTTCACGATGGTCGCGCTGATCTACCTAGCGATGAGCCTGCCGCTCACCGCGTTCAACGGCTGGCTCGAACGACGCATGAGGCAGGCCCGATGAGCATCATCGAACTGCGCAACATCAGAAAATCTTTCGGCACGCTCGAGGTCATCCACGATGTCTCCTTCTCGGTCGAGAAGGGTGAGGTCGTCTGCATCATCGGACCGTCCGGTTCCGGCAAGTCGACGCTCCTGCGCTGTATCAACGGTCTGGAGACCTATCAGGGCGGCGAGATCGCGGTACACGGCGAGCGGGTCAATACCGGCTCATCCAGCATCCGTCAGGTGCGGACCCGTGTCGCCATGGTTTTCCAGCGCTTCAACCTGTTCCCGCACCGGACAGCGCTGGAAAACGTCGCGGAAGGCCCGATCTTCGTGAAGAAGGAGCCGCGCGAGGAGGTTCTCGCCCGCTCGCGCGACCTGCTCACCCGTGTCGGGCTCGGCGCCAAGCTGGATGCTTATCCCGGCCAGCTCTCCGGGGGCCAGCAGCAGCGTGTCGCGATCGCGCGCGCGCTCGGCATGAAGCCCGACGCGATCTTGTTCGACGAGCCGACCTCGGCTCTCGATCCGGAGCTCGTCGGCGAGGTCCTTGCCGTTATGCGGTCTCTGGCCGACGAAGGCATGACGATGGTCGTCGTCACCCACGAGATGGGGTTTGCCCGCGAAGTCGCCGATCGCGTGCTATTTCTGGACGGCGGCGTTCTGGTCGAACAAGGCCCGCCCGACGCAGTGCTGAGCCGGCCGCAACATCCGCGAACGCAGGATTTCCTGCGGCGCATCCTGCCCTCGTGAGGACATACGCATGGCTCGCCTGACCGGCCCGTTCTTCAGCGATGATGCGGTCGACACGCCGTATTGGTGGGGTGCGGCAACGCCTGCGGCACAGCCTGCGGTCGAACTGCCGACGCAAAGCGAAGTTACCGTCGTCGGTGCCGGCTTCACCGGGCTCAATGCTGCGCTGACCTTGGCGCGCGCCGGCAAGCAGGTCACCGTGCTGGACGCGGAAGCTCCCGGCTGGGGCGCCTCCTCCCGCAATGGCGGCATGCTCGGCCCCGGCTGGGCCACGTTCGACACCGCGATGGCCTATGGGCCCGACAAGGCGCGCGCCATCGTCGAGGAAAGCTTCCTCGCCCTTCAGCACGTCAAGGATGTGGTGGCGCGCGAGGCCATCGCCAGTGATCTCGCTGTGGTCGGCTATTTCCGAGGAGCGATGACGCCGCGCCTCTATGAGGCAATGGGGCGCAATCTCGACCGCATCGGCAAGGTGATGCCCTGCGATGCCTATCTGGTCCCGCGCGCCGAACAGCAGGGCGAGATCGGCACCGAGCTCTACCACGGCGGCCTCGCGATGCCCGGTTATGCCGGCCTGCACCCGGCCCGCTATGTCGCCGGTCTCGCCGAAGCCGCGCGCCGGCTCGGCGTGCAGATTGTCAGCGGCGCCCGGGTCACGGCGATCTCGCCGCAGGCCGGCGGGTTCAATCTCTCGGTGGGCGAGCGAAAGACTGCGGCGAAACAGCTGCTCGTCGCCACCAACGGCTATACCGGCGCGCTTCTGCCCTTCCTGCAGCGGCGGATCATCCCCATCCGCAGCGCATTGATCGCGACTGGCCAGCTGCCGGCCGAGGTAATGGACCGCCTGATGCCGAAGCGGCGTATGCTGGCTGGCAGTCAGCGCGTCGTGACCTATTACCGCCCCTCCCCAGACGGCACCCGGATTCTCTTCGGCGGGCGCGTGCTCAAGGTGACCGGCGAGAACGTCGCCCACGCCAATGCCGCGCATCTGCGCAAGCAGATGCTGCAGGTCTTCCCCGAGCTGGAGCGAACCCCGATCACGCATTACTGGCACGGCCAGACCGGCTTCACCTTCGACAAGCTGCCCCATCTCGGCGAGCAGGACGGCATCTTCTACGCCTGCGGCTATAACGGCACCGGCATCGCTCGCGCGAGCTGGTTCGGCCACAAGATCGCGCAGCGCATGCTCGGCGACGCGGAGCAACCCAGCGCCTATGCCGACCTGCCCTTCCGCAGCCGCCCGCTCTATTACGGCAAGCCCTGGTTCCTGCCGCTCGCGGTGCTCTTTTACGAAATGCGGGATCGCTGGGACCAGCGATAGATCACGGGCGAAGCCCAACCGCGCTTGAGGCTGGACATCCGCGCCACCGGCGGCGATGTCTGCGCTATCGCTGTTGATGGGACGACAGATGCGGGCGCGCCAACTCGAAGTCTTCTGCACGCTGATGCGCTGCGGCACGGTGACCGGCGCCGCCGCGATGCTGAACATCTCGCAGCCGGCCCTGAGCCAGATCCTCCTCCATGCCGAGGACCAGCTCGGCTTCAAGCTGTTCAACCGCGTGCGCGGGCGCCTGGTGCCAACGCAGGAGGCCGAGGAGCTCTATTCCCAGGCCGAGCACATCTTCGGAGAGCTCGATGCGCTCCGGCGCCGAACGGTCGACATGCGGCATGGGCGCACCGGCCTCGTCCGGCTCGCGGCGTCCGCCCCACCGTCCATGTCGATCGTGCCGAGGGCGCTGACCACCTTTCGGGAAGCCCATCCCGAAATCGTCGTGCGCTCGCTGATCGCCTCGCAGACGGCCATCGTCGAGATGTTGCGCAATGGCGAGGTCTCCCTCGGCATCGCGATGAACAACCTGCCGCATCCGGGCATCCACGCCGAGACGGTCGGGCGCGCCACGCTGGTCTGTGTCATCTCGACGGAGCATCGGCTGGCAAGGCTCGACAGCATCCGTTTCGCCGATATCCGTGACGAGACCCTGATTTCCTACCGGGCGGATACCTTGCCCGGCCGGTTTCTGGCCGCCACCGCGGAAGCCGAGGATTTCGTCTACGCCCCGGCGATCGAGATCGATCTCTCGATCACGGCCCTGCCCTATGTCCGCGACGGGCTGGGTATCGCCATCGTCGACAGCCTCCTGCCCTGGGAGCAGTTCAACGGTGTCGTGACTCGGCCTTTCGAGCCCAGGATGGAAGTCCCGATCGCGATCCTGACCAGCAATGACCGGCCACTCTCCGGCAGCCATGAACTGATGCGCGACTGCCTGCGCGCAGCCTGCCGGGATTTCAACCGCGCCGCCGGCACCTGAACGCGCGGCATCAGCCGTCGGCTGCAGCGTCCTGAATCAGCGCGCCGATCAGGGCCGGCCTCACCGGCGCCTGCCCGCGCAGCCGGCCCGCTGCCGCGGCGCAGCCATGGCCCGCGCTGCCGGCGACGATTTCTGCCGCGGCCAGTTCGCAATAGCGGCCCTGGCAGCGCCCCATGCCGGCGCGCCCGAGCGATTTGACGCGATTGACCTCGCCACCGCCGAAATC
This sequence comes from Allobosea sp. P4_C6, assembly GCF_056402015.1. NCBI lineage: Bacteria > Pseudomonadati > Pseudomonadota > Alphaproteobacteria > Hyphomicrobiales > Alloboseaceae > Allobosea > Allobosea sp. P4_C6. The sequence continues at coordinate 10,703 of NZ_JBFUIF010000042.1, read as the reverse complement.
GACGGTCCGGCGCAGCTCGCCGGCCGTCACGCCTTCGCAACGACAGACCATCGTCTCATCCGGCAATCCGACCGCAGTCTCGGCGGGCCAGGGAAAGGCCGCAGCGACGCCGCGTGCGAAGCGGTTGAGCCGGGCCAGCCGACGCTTATCCGCCGCCATATCCGGTACTGGAAAACCGAGATCCTGCAGACAGGCCGCCGCTGCGAGCCGCCCCGCAACCTCTGCCCCATCGGCGCCGAGAATCCTGAACCCGTCCCCGGCGAGATAGACGCTGCGTCCCGCGCGTCCCATGGCATCGGCTTTCGGGAGCCATTGCCGCCAGGTTTCCTCATAGGTGAAGTCGCAGCCGGCCAGGTCCGCGAGGCGCGTCTCGGCCCGCAGGTGCCAGCCGAGGCCAACCGCATCGCAGGCCGTACGCTGGCTCCGGCCCGCTTCGTCGCGCCAGAGCACGGCGGCTGGACCGCGCTCATCCGCCTCGACGCGATCCAGCTGGACGCCGGCATGATAGAGCCGACCAAGGCTGCGACGCATCATCAGCCCGCGCAGGGCAAAGAGCGGCCTCGCCGAGAGACCGGAGAAGCCGCGCAATTGCTGGCGCATGGGCGCGGTATCGAGGACCGCCGCGACCTGCCCTCCGGCCTTCAGCAATTGAACCGCAAGCAGGGTGAGCAGCGGGCCGGAGCCAGCCAGCACGATGCGCCGTCCCAGCGCCGCCCCTTGCGCCTTCAGCGCGATCTGCATCGCGCCAAGCCCGTAGACGCCGGCGTTCTCCCAGCCTGGCACGGGCATGACGCGATCCATCGCGCCAGTGGCGAGGATCAGCCGGTCATAGGAAATCCAGCGCGAACCCATGCCATCGAGCGCCTGCAACCGCTCGGCCGTGATGGCGATGACCGAACTGCGGGGATGATGAACGAGGCGGCCCGCCGCCGCCAGGGCATCGAAGGTCTGGTGCAGCGCGACGGCCTTGGCAGCCTCCGAGCCATAGAGGGCCTCGGGCGGGCGCGTGAAGCCCTGCGGCGGACGGCGATAGATCTGGCCTCCGGCACGCTCGCCTTCGTCGATAACGATGGGCACCAGCCCTCCGGCGACCAGCGCCTCGGCAGCCCGTATCCCGGCCGGGCCAGCCCCGACGACAACGACCCGCGGTCCTGCGGCCTCCGTCATGGCCACTCTACCGGAGCGTCGGACAAGAGGCGCATGCCTTCGATCAGCGGCGTCGAACAGGCGCGCAGCCTCGGTCCATCCTCCTGCCAGATCCAGCAGTCCTGACAGGCTCCCATCAGACAGAAGCCTGCACGGGCCTCCGGGCCGAATTCCGAGCGGCGCAGAGCCGGCGCGACCGAGAGCACAGCGCTGAGCACGGTGTCCCCCGTCAAAGCCCCCCGCTCAGCTCCATCAAGGAAGAAGCGCAGCGGGGCGCGATCCACCTCGGCCAATCGGACCAGACGGCCAGCCCCTGCATTCGCGGCTGCGCTCATTCGGCCGCCTCGGCGTGGACAAGCTCCGGCTCCGGCATCTCGGGAAACCGCGCCCGCGCCGCAGCAAAAGCCTCTTCGACACCATCAGCGCCAGTTCTTCCCTTCATCCGTCGGAAAATCTCGGTCTTGGCGAAGAAGCGCCAATGGATCGGCAGGCCGGCAAGCAAGGCCGTCAGCCTGTCATAAGCGTCCCGCGTCCACTGCGCCTCGTAGCCGTCGCGCTCCGGGCCGAAATGGAAGTGGCCCGATACCGGCGCGCGGTCGGCGCGCCGTGCCTTGGTCGCTTGCTCATCCAGGACTTCGCCCTGCATGACGACGCCATAATCCCGCTCCGCCGCTTCCGGCGAAACATAGCCGCGCACGACATCCTCCGCCACGCGCCATGCCTCCCGGTCGAAGGGATGACCACGGCCGCCGCCGCCGGCCGAGCGGATCTCCAGCACGTCACCGGGCTGCAGAACAGCGGTGTCGATGTTGCCGAGCCGCCGCTCCTCCGGCTGGCCTGGATTGACCACCATGTCGGAGAGGCCCGCCGCCTTGCCGCCCAGCACGCCCCAAGGCCGGAAGAAGCTGCGGTCGCGATTGCGGGCGGTGATGCGGCTGTCCGGCGCGAAGACGCGGAACGCCATGTCGGTAGCCAGCCCGCCGCGCCAGCGCCCGGCGCCGCCACTGTCCCTGGCCAGCCCGTATTTGACGAACTCCACCGGTGTCTCGGTCTCGGTGATCTCGATCGGCGTGTTCTTGAGATAAGCGGCATCCGCCCCCGAGCCATTGGTGCCGTCGCGATGCGGCATGCCGCCGCCGCCGCCGACCACCGGGTTCACCGCGGCGATGACAGTCCGGCTCGTGCGCTCGTCCGTCGTCATCACGTTGATGATGCAGTTGTTGCCGGCGGGCGCCGCCGGCAGCCGCTCCGGCACAGCCTGCGAAAACGCCCCGAAGATCACCGAACGAAGCCTGGCGCAGGTGAGCGAACGCATGCCGACCGCAGCCGGGAAGACGGGGTTCAGGACCGTCCCCTCCGGCGTGATGCAGGTGAACGGGCGCGTTAGCCCGGTATTGAGCAGGATCTTCGGATTCAGCGTGTAGAGGACGTAGTAGACCCCGACGAGCAGGATCGTGTGTCGCGGATTGCCGCCGCTTGGCACGTTGAGCGAGGAGCCGAGTTGCGGATCGGAGCCGGTGAAGTCGAGCACCGCCTCGTCGCCCCGGATGGTCAGCTTGAGCTTCAGGCGGCAGGGATTGGCCTCGACTGAATCCTCGTCGGCATAATCGGCGAACTCCCAGGTGCCGTCCGGCATGCCGCGCAGCACCTCGCGCGCCTGCGCCTCGGCATGGTCGAGCAGGGCGTCGACGCCACCGAGGAAGGCCTCGCGGCCGAACTTCTCGATCATGGCCAGCACCTTGCGCTCGCCGGTGTTGAGCGCGCCGACCAGCGCCTTGATGTCCCCGATGTTCAGGTCCGGCTTGCGAACATTGGTCGTCATGATCCGAAGGATCTGCTCGTCGAAGACCCCTTCGTTGACGAGCTTCATCGGCGGAAAGCGGATGCCCTCCTGATGGATCTCGGTAAGCGCCCGTGACAGCGAGGCCGGCACGGCGCCGCCCATGTCGGTGTTGTGGATATGGCCGCCGGTCCAGGCCACGATCTCGCCCTCGTGAAAGACCGGCTTCCAGAGATGGGTATCGGGTGCATGGGTCGCGACGAAGCAGGAATAGGGATCGTTGGTGAAGGCGACGTCGCCCGGCTTGTAATCGTCGACCATCGCGAGCGCCGGCGCCCAGGACAGGCCGGGATACCAGGTCGCGCCCAATTCCATCGGCACGGCGAAGGTGTCGCCGCTGCGGCTGATCAACATCACCGTGAAATCCTCCGTCTCCTTGACGAAGGCGGAATGGGCCGTGCGGTGCAGCGTATGCGCCATGTTCTCGGCGGCGGCACGCGCGTGGTTCGCGAGCACCTGAAGCTTCATCCGGTCAAACATCGGCATCACTCCGCGAAAGTCAGATGAAGGTTGAGATGGCCGTCGATGCGGGCCGTCGCCCCGGCGGGAATGGCAACCGTGGTGTCCTCCTGCGCGACGACGGCCGGGCCCGCGAAACGGCTGCCGGGCGGTAGATCGGCGCGACGGTAGAGGCCGACGACCCTCCGCGCCCCCCCGGTATGAATTTCGAGCGTGCGTTCCGGCGTCGCGGCCGCATCGATCTCGCTGGCCTCCGGGAAGGTGAGGATAGGTCCCGCACCGATGGCCGAGAGACGCAGGTTCACGATCTCGACGCGACCATGAAGATCATCGAAGTCGTAGATTCGGGCATGTGTTTGATGAAACTCGCGGGCGATGGCCGCCGGGTCGCCGGATTCGAGCCAGGCGGGCTGCAAGGGGACCTCGATCTCGTAGCTCTGCCCGACATAACGCATATCCGCCGAGAATCTGAGATCGGCCGGGCCGGCATGGCCCTGTGCCGCAAGCCAGCGGCGCCCTTCCTGGACCATGGCGGCGGCGGCGGCCTTCAACTGCGGCAATACCGCAGCCGAAAGCTCGGCGAAGAGCGTCCGGACGAAATCGCCGCGCAGATCCGCGACGAGGCCGCCCAGTGCCGAGACGACGCCCGGCCGTCGCGGCGCCAGCAGCCTGGTCATGCCGAGTTCGCGGGCGAGGAACGCACCGAGCATCGGACCGCCGCCGCCGAAGGGCATCAGGGTGAAGTCCTTCAGGTCGACGCCGGCCCGCGACGACAGCTTCTCGACCTCGACGAACATCTCGGAGACGGCGATATCGAGGATCGCCTGCGCCGTGTCGTCGAGCGGTCGACCGAGTTGCTCGGCCAGACGCCCAACCGCTCCGCTGGCAAGGCCGGCATCCATCTTGAGCTGGCCATAGGCCATCTCGCTATGGCCGAGCCAGCCGCAGACCACCATGGCGTCGGTGACGGTCGCCTGCTCGCCGCCGCGCCCATAACAGGCCGGCCCCGGCGTCGAGCCGGCCGATTCCGGTCCGACCCGAAGCACGCCCTGCCCATCGACGGTCGCGATCGAGCCACCGCCAATGCCGATCGAGCTGACAGAGACCGAGGGGATGTAAAGCGGGAACTCGCCAATCATCTCGCCGGTGCCGTATTGGGGCTCGCCGTCGATGATCAGGGCGAAATCGGCGGATGTGCCGCCGATGTCGAGCGTCAGCACACGCTTCTCGCCGGCCTGACGCGCGAACCAGGTCGCCCCGATCACGCCCGAGGCCGTACCGGACAGAAGCATGGAAACGCATGCGCGCTTGCCCTCGGCGGCATTCATCACGCCGCCGTTCGACTTGGTCAGAAGCGCGCGCGCCGGCACGCCCCGGTCCGCCAGCCGCTGCTCCAGCGCCGTCAGATAGCCGGCGATGCGGGGATGGACATAGGCGTTGAGGATCGCCGTCGTCGTCCGCTCATATTCGCGGATCACCGGCCAGACCTCGGAGGACGTGAAAACGAAGAGTTCGGGAGCAATCCGGGCGATCTCGGCCTTCACCGTCTCCTCCTGCGCGCCGTCACGCCAGGCATGCAGGAAGGCGATGACGATGCCGACGGCCCCGCGCGCCTTTGCCGAAGCGACAGCGGCCGCGACAACGTCGAGATCGGGCTTCACCGTCTCGCGACCGTCCGAGCGCATCCGGGCCGGGATACCAAACACGCGGTCGCGGGTGATGAGCTGCTCAGGGCGGCAGCAGAACAGCGAATAGGTCTCGGGCATGCGCAGCCGCGCGAGTTCGATCACGTCCTCAAAGCCGGCATTGGTGAAGAGAGCGAGCGACGCTCCCTTGCGCTGGATGATGGTGTTGACGCCGACCGTCGTGCCGTGGACGAAGCGGGTTACCGCTTGCGGATCGAGGCCTTCGCGCTCGGCAAGCAAAGAGAGGCCGGTCATCAGTTCCGCGCCCGGATCGTCAGGCGTGGTCAAGACCTTCAGCGACGCGACCTGGCCCGAGCGCGTCTCGAGCGCGCAGAAGTCGATGAAGGTGCCGCCGATATCGACGCCGACCTTCCAGTCCGCACTCGACACTGTTCCATCGTCCATGTCCGCTCCTCTTGCTGGCGGCCGGAAGCTGGCACGGCAGCGGCGGGGTGGTCCAAGAGACATGCAGGGCAGGTCCATAGGCCGGACTTATGGCCTGCCGGCCATCGCGTCTTTGACGGCTCCGCGCGCCCGCGTCAGGTTCGGCCGCGTGGAGATTTGCCGCCTGTACGGCAAGAGGCTGGACATGGATGTAATCGTTGTCGGCGGCGGCCTGATGGGAACCGCTGCAACCTTCTTCCTGAGGCGGCGCGGCCTGACGGTCACGCTGATCGAACGCAACCGTGTCGGAACGGGCGCCACCGTCGCCTCCTTCGGCAATATCCGCCGGACCGGGCGCCATCTCACGCAATTGCCGTTGGCGCATCGCTCCCGGACGCTCTGGGGCGACGCAGAGCGCCTGCTCGGCCGCGACGTGGAGTTCCGCGCGACCGGCCATCTCCGGCTGATCTTCGAAGAGGATGCGCTGACCGACATGCGCACCTATGCCGATGCCGCGCGGCCCTGGGGACTGGAACTCGAGGAACTCGGCGCCGACGAGGTCTGGGCGCGCTTTCCCGGCCTCGGCCCCGGAGCGATCGCGGCCTCCTTTTCCCCGCATGACGGCTCCGGCAATCCGCGCCTGATCGCGCCGGCTTTCGCCGATGCGGCGCGACGACTTGGCGCGGAGATCGTCGAGGAATGCGAGGCCGGCAGCATCGATAGGACCGAAGCCGGCTTCCGCGTCACGACATCCAAGGGCGTGTTCGAGGCCGGAAGACTGCTGAACACCGCCGGTGCGTGGGGCGCGCGGATCGCCGCGCAATTCGGCGAGCCGGTGCCCCTCACCTCGCGCGGGCCACAGATGGGCGTCACCGAACCCCTGCCCCATAGCATCCTGCCGGTCGTCGGCATCTGGACTCGTCGTCACGGCACCGACGCCTATTTCCGCCAGGTCGAGCGTGGCAACATCGTCTTCGGCGGCGCGGCCGAACGGGTCGACGTACCACTCGATCCAGGCCACGCCAAAGCCGATCCGGCGCGGCTTCCAGCCCAGCTTCGCGCCCTGAGACAGCTCTTGCCGGCCCTGGAGAAAGTCTCGATAATCCGTACCTGGTCGGGCTGCGAGGGTTATCTGGCCGACATGCTGCCGGTCATGGGACCATCAGGCACGACGCCGGGGCTGTTCCACGCCTTCGGCTTCAGCGGACACGGCTTCCAGCTCGGCCCGGGCGTCGGTGATACGATGGCCGAGCTGATCGCGACGGGCACGACCGACATCCCGCTTCACGACTTCCGGATCGAGCGCTTCGCCGACGCGAAAAGCGGCCGAAGCTCCGCCGCGGCCTGATCGCGCCGGCGGCTCAGAGCTTGGAGCAAAGCCGGTAAGCCTCGTAGATCGCGGAATAGAGGTCGCGGCTCGACACGGCGTCGCCGATGCGGTGCAGGAGGAAACTCCCCGGCGTGGGCGCGGCTGCCTCCTCGCTCCCCAGCATGAACGCGATATCGGTCACCCCGTCATTGGCCGAGAGATGCCGCAATTCGTGATAGATCTCGGCGGCCGGCAGCGTGCCGTATTCGACGACGATCTGGCTGGCCTCGACCTGGCTTTCCGCGCCGGTCAATTCGTTGCGGAATGTGGCCTGCAGGGCGTTGCCCCGGCGCTGGACCTTCTCCAGCCTGACATCGACGAGCGAGCGGATGCCCAACTCGGCGAAGCGCTTACGAAAACTGGACTTGTCGATGTAGGTCATCTCGATGGCGAGGGCGTCGTCGGGTGTTGCGATGCTGACCGACCTGCCCTGCCGGGCAAGCTGCAGCGCGCAGGACGCGGCAGCCTGGCGCCCCGTCCCGTCATAGACGAGCGCGTCGTTCTTGCCTGGCACCGTGCCGGTCAGCACATCCCAGACGCTGTCGCAGAGGTCGGCGCCGTCGAACCAGTCGGTATCCGGAATGCCGCCGGTGGCGACGATTACGAGGTCCGGCGCCTCGGCGCGAACCGTGTCGGCCTCCGCATAGCAGTTCGTTCGCATATCGACCCCGAGCCGTTCGAGCTCGGCGATGCGCCAATCGACGATGCTGATCAGGTCGCGACGCTCCTCGGCAGCGGTCGCGACGAGCAACTGCCCGCCCAGCCTGGCCGCAGCCTCGAACAGCACGACCGAATGCCCTCGCTCCGCGCAAACGCGAGCGGCTTCCAGACCGGCCGGACCGCCGCCGACCACCACGGCCTTCAGGAGACGCGACGCCGGCGCGACCTCATGGCTGAGCAGCGTTTCGCGCCCGCTGGCGGCGTTGTGGATGCAATTGACCTTCTTGTAGAGGCAGTAGGAGGCCCCGACGCAGGGGCGGATCCGATCCTCCTCCCCGCGCCTGATCTTCTCGACCAGATGCGGATCGGCGATATGGGCGCGCGTCATGCCGATCAGGTCGACGACGCCCTCGCGGATGGTATGGCGGGCCGTCGCGACATCGCGAATGCCGCCGGCGTGGATCAGCGGCAGCTTCGTCTCGCGCCGGAACTGCGCCACCGAAGCGAGATAAGGCGCGTTGCGCTGGAATAGGCCGGGCATGTTGTCCTCGGCCAGCGCGAGATCGGTATCCATGCGGCCGTAGATGCAGTTGAAATAGTCGATATGGCCTTCGCGCTCGAAGATCCGGGCGAGTTGCAGGCAATCCTCGAAATCCGAACCGTCGGCCACGCCCTCGTCGATCACGAAGCGGATGCCGACGATCGCCTCGTCGCCGACTCGCTTGCGGATCGCCTCATGGACCATGAGCCCGAAACGCGCCCGGTTCTCCGGCGAGCCGCCGAAACCGTCGCTGCGCTTGTTGGTGCGCGGTGACAGGAACTGGCCGATCAGATGGCCGCCGGTCACCGTCTCGATGCCGTCGAGCCCGCCCCGCATGCAGCGCAGCGCGGCATCGGCATAGTCACGGACGATCCGCGCGATATCCGCATCGTCCATTTCCTTGGGGAAGTTGCGGTTGCGCGCCTCCCTGACGCGCGATGGCGCCAGCACCGGAAGCCAGTTCCCCCCATAGGAGGTCGCGCGCCGACCGAGATGCGAGACCTGGCACATCACGGCCGCACCATGGCGGTGAATGCGCTCGGACAGCGCCGCCAGATGGGGAATGATGCGGTCGCTGGAGAGATCGAGCTGGCCGCCGCCCCAGCTCGAATCCAGCGATGTCATCGCCGAACCGCCGATCATCGTCATGGCGAGGCCGCCGCGAGCCTTTTCCTCGTGATAGCGCTGATACCGTTCGAGCGGCAAGCCGCCATCGTCCAGCATCGAGGCATGGCTGGTGCTGACGATGCGGTTGCGAAACCGCAGCTTCTTGATGACGAAATGCTCCAGAAGCGGGTCGCGCGACGCGGCGATGGGCTGATCCGGCATGGCAACCGTTGCGCTCATCGAATAGCCTCCCTGTGATCGACAACCTCGGCGATCATGTCGGCAAGTCTGGAACCGTACCAGATTTAAAAACCGTGGGAGAAGCAGGCATCGTAAACTTAACGGCAGCGAGGCAAGAGTATGGCGCCGGTCGTCTTCGCCGTTCATGCCCGAGCGATTTGCGCCCAAAGGTTCATCGCGGTTGCGCGCATATCGCGATGATGGCTGGATGTAATGTCGTGGCGCGGAATGTGGAACAGGTTGGCGATCGGGTCGTGGATGGAAACGAAGCGTTGTAGCTGTCGCTGTGACTTGAAGCGCTTCATGATCCGCTCTCGTCGTCGCACTGGCTGGTGGGAATTCTCCGCCCGATTGTTCAGCCCCTTGTGGGAGCGATGCTCGACACCTGGCATGATCTCCCGCTTTGCGGCGTCATAGGACCGAAGCTTGTCGGTGATCATCACCCGTGGCGCCCCGCCCTGACCCTTCAGGAGTTTGCGCATCAGGCGTTTTGCAGCCTTGGCACTTCGGCGGCTTTGTACCAGCACCTCGAGAACAAAACCGTCCTGATCCACGGCACGCCACAGCCAGTGCTTTCGGCCGCCGATCGAAACGACGACCTCATCGACGTGCCACTTGTCGCCGAGCCGACCGGATGAGCGGCGGCGGATTTCGTTGGCGAAGCTACGACCGAATTTCTCCGCCCAAAGCCGGACCGTCTGGTGCGAAACAATGATCCCGCGGGCATTGTCACGGGAACCTCAACGAGCCGGAATTCGCCCTGTGCAACGCCGCGCTTACGCGGCGGTGGTCGCGTATTGCCACTGTTGCGCGGCCGCGGCTCGAAAGAGACGCAGCGTCGCTCGGGAGATCAGATGGCGCTCGAGGTTGAAGAGATTGTGGACGGCGGCATGTACGGAGAGAAAGCGCTGCGCCGACATCGGCGACTTGAAGCGCTGCATCTTGCGCTCTCGTCGTCGGACCACCTGGTGTGAGTTCTCAGCCCGATTGTTGCGGCGCATGCCCTGCTCATGGCGCGCCGAGAGCCCCAGCTCTCGCCGTGCTGCGCCGTAGGATCGCAACTGGTCCGTCACCAGAACCTTGGGAGCAAAGCCATGCTTTTTGAGCAGTTTGCGCATCAGCCGTAAGGCAGCACCCTTATCCCGCCTCGATTGCACCAGTATGTCGAGGATCTCGCCCTCGCTGTCGACGGCTCGCCAGAGATACAGGTGCCGGCCCTGGATGCGGATCACCATCTCGTCGAGGTGCCAGGTGTCTGTCGGTTGCGGCCGCAGCCGGCGCAGGTTGCGGGCATAGCTGGAGCCAAACTTGAGGACCCATCGCCGGATCGTCTCRTACGAAATGTCGAGGCCGCGCTCCGCCAGAAGCTCCTCGACATCGCGGTAGCTCAAGGTGAACCGCAGATAGAGCCACACGGCGTGCCCGATCATCTCGGGCGGGAACTGGTGACGGGCGTAGGAAATCGGCTGCATGCCCCCTATCCTAACCCGCCAGGCTCACATCGCCCATTCCCGTGACATTGCCGGTCGACAGCCTGGTCCAGTTCCTCGAATGGTCGGCCTCGCCGCGGGCAAGCGGGTTCCTTGTCGAACGCCATCCGGAAACCGGGCGCCCGTTACGGGTCAATCGACCGCAACGGCGCTACTGAGCGATACCTTCGCGCCGTCATGCAGCTGTCGCGGATCTCATGGATGCTCGTTGCGCGGGGAGGCGTGCGAACGGCGGAAATAGGGCGAATTGCATCGCCCTAACAGCATTCGACGCGCCAACCCA
>NZ_JBFUIF010000041.1:0-37786 GCF_056402015.1 Allobosea sp. P4_C6 | reverse complement strand
CTGTTAGGGCAATGCAATTCGCCCTATTTCCGCCGTTCGCACGCCTCCCCGCGCAACGAGCATCCATGAGATCCGCGACAGCTGCATGACGGCGCGAAGGTATCGCTCAGTAGCGCCGTTGCGGTCGATTGACCCGTAACGGGCGCCCGGTTTCCGGATGGCGTTCGACAAGGAACCCGCTTGCCCGCGGCGAGGCCGACCATTCGAGGAACTGGACCAGGCTGTCGACCTGATCGTCGAACTTGCCCATGGGGAACGCCAGCAGCTCGCGCCGGAATTCCGACAACCAGGGCGCTTCAGTGGGAAGGAGGTACTGTCCGGTTTCCAGACGGGCTGTCTGCGCCTCGAGGCGCGTTGCCTTGTCGAGGCGCGGTTTGGTGCCATAGTAGCGCCAGTAACGGGTTTCCTCATGACGAAGCTGCTGGATCAGCGAAATCCCCGATCCGGCATGCTCAATCAGCACATGGTCGGCGTTCCATTTGTTCGCCAGACCGACGACACGCCGCTTCAGCTCGGGAAAGTCGAGCCGCTCGCGGATGACATCGAGCAGATGCCAGCGCTTATCGCGAAAGCCCCAGGTCGTTCCCACGGTGAAATCGCTCGTCGGTTCGGCCGTCAGAGCCGTATCCCAGCTCTGCGCGATCCACTGGAATTCCTCGCGCCGAACCGGCCCGGAATACGTGCCAAACCACTCCAACCGGATGCGATTGCCACCTGGCGGCGTCGGATCTTGCTGATACTGCGCCGAGAAGACGTAGGCGCCCATTTCGATGCGCAGTTTCTCAAGCGTGTCCAGCGGCTCGCGCTCGGGGCATAGAGCCGTCCGGGGTTCGCGATGCTTGATCTTGCCAAAGGCGAGCGGGATGTCCTGCGGCTCGACGGCGATGGCGGGCAGGTTCAGGTGGGTGAACTGCCCAGTGTCGAGGAGGTAGCCGGGCAGGTCATCCTCGTGCAGCCGCTGCTGAATGATGATGATCCGTCCCTCGCTCTTGTTGTTGAGGCGAGAGAGGAGGGTTTGTTCGTAGTAGTCACGCACGCGCTGGCGCTCGGCCGGCGAGTTGGCATCGGCAGCCTTCATCAGGTCATCGACGATGATCAGATCTGCGCCAAAGCCGGTGACGGCCCCGCCGAGCGAAACCGCCTTACGCCCGCCCTGCGCCGTCGTGATCTGCTCGTCGACGCGGCTGCCCCCAATCTCGAGGCGGGTGCGCGGGAACAGTGCCGAATACCATGCCGATGTAATCACCGTGCGGAAGTCACGGGCATGTTTGGCCGCCAGGTCACTGCCATAACTCGCGACCATGATCTTCAGAGACGGGTCCTTGCCGAGCATCCAGGCCGGCAAGGCCACCGCGGCACAGATCGATTTTCCGTGCCGCGGCGGAACGGTGATGATGAGTCTCTTGGTCTCGCCCGAGACCACCTTCTCGAGGGCCAGGCACATCGCATTGACATGCCAGGAGGGGATGAACTTCTGCCCGGGATGAAGAAGCTCGAACGCGTCCCAGACGAACGGAAACAAGTACAGATTCTGCAGCGCTTTGACGACGATCGCATCGTTCATGGTCAGATCTCGTCGCTGTCAGCGTGCCGGTTCTGCTCGAGGTGCCAAGCCAGGATGTCAGCATGGGATGCCTGGTCTTCCAGCGTGGTCGCGATAGTCTGGCTAACCGTGGCCCCACTGCCTCCCGGACCGCCCTCGAGATTCAGCAGGACGATGCAGAGCTTGGGATCGCCGGTTTCGGCGAACCGATTGGCGAACTTGGTGGCGCCGATCTCGGCCTTCGACATATGCCGGACCCGCCCTCCCTCGCGTACAGGAACTTTGGCCTGCAGCTTTTCGCGAATGAGCGTGCTCAGGTTTTTCGCCCCTTTCGGGCGGCCCTTGGGGTTGCCGGACTGGCCGGGCTTGAAGCGGCTGTGGGTCGGAGTTCGGCCACGGCCAACCTCGTAGTCCCTGGCGGCTTCGGACTGATCGGGTGGGGTAGTCTCGTCCGGGGAAGGGGGGCGCTTAGCCATGGGTGACCTCCACGGCGTTTTCAGCGGCCGTCGCCATGGCGCGCTCGGCTTGCACCGCGGCGAAGCTCTGCCCGGTCTGAGCGTGGACGGCCTGCTTACCGGTCAGCGCCTGCCAGCGCCGGACCGCGACATCGACATAGATCGGATCGAGCTCGATGCCATAACCGATCCGCCGTGCCTTCTCGGCAGCGATCAGCGTGGTTCCGGAACCGCAGAAGCAATCGAGAACGCTGTCTCCGATTTCGGTGCAGTCCTTGATCGCATCCGCTACCAGTGCCCAGGGCTTCACCGTCGGGTGGGACTGGAGATCGTCCATCCGACCCTTGCGGAAGGTGTTGATGCCCGGGTAGGTCCACAGCGTGGTGCGATAGCGACCATACTTGCCCAGCTGAATGTTGTTGACGTGCGGGACCTCAACGCCGCCGTTCTTGAACACGTGCACGAACTCTGTCTGATGGCGGTAAAGGCTACCCATGCCAGCATTGGTCTTGGCCCAGGTGCAGGTGACCTTGAACTGCAGCTCGGCTTTCCGCGCGGCGCTCAGCAACTCGAAGGCGTGTGGGCCATCCATGCAGACGTAGTGGAGCGAACCGGGCAGCGAGTGCTGCTTGGACAGGCCGAGATAGGTTGCAAGGAAAGACGTGAACTCGCTCTCGCTCATCTCGCCGGAGGCCATCGCGAACTCGCGATGCTGGACTTGCCCCGACCCGCAAACATGCCCGGAAACGGCGACGTTATAGGGCGGATCCGACCAGACCGCGCGAACCTGGTGCCCCTGAAGAAGGAGCCGGTAGCTCTCCGTCTCCAGCGCCGAACCGCACAGCAGGCGGTGACGTCCTAGGCACCAGACATCGCCGGGCCGTGTCACCGCAGGTCCGGGTTCGGGCAGGAGGTCCGCCCGGTCCGGCGCCGACGCTTGCTCGTCGAGGCTTTCAATATGCAGATCGATTTCAGCGACCTCGAAAGCAGTCAACTCCAGGATCTCCGGGTCGAGATCGATCTCTTCCACGAGCGCCTTGAATTCGAGCGCCAGGGCCGTCTTGTTCCAGGTCGAGAGCTCCCCGATCCGGTTATCGGCGAGCCGGAAGGCCTTGATCTGGGCGGCGGTCAGGTGACCAGCACGGATTACGGGAACAGATTTCAACGCCAGTTTCGTGGCGGCCGCCCAGCGGCCATGACCAGCGATGATCACATTCGTATCGTCCACGATGATCGGAACGAGGAAACCGACCGATCGGATGATGCCAGCCAACTTGGTGGTCTGGCGCTCATCATGATCACGAGGGTTAGCCTCATACGGTTTGATGCGCTCGATCGGGATATGCTCGATCCGATCAGCGAGCATGGGCGGGCTTTCATCGCCTGCCCCGGTTCGTCCTCGGCTTGAACCTCGAGCGCTGCGGTGGGTCAGTTTGGCATCCATGACTACAGCCTTCCTTCCTGCCATTCGAAATGGCGGTGGAAGCCCTGCGGTGGATGGATTGGGTCGAGACACGCAGATCCAATCCATCCCCATAGGGCCGGGGAAACAACAGACCTTTTGGGGGCTATTGTTTTTGGATCAGCTGCTGTGTCGGAGGTCTTGGAATGCCGCTATCGCGGATCGCTTCGCTCACTGTCCTGACCGCTGGTGCGCGCGAAGTCAATAGAAGTCGATTTTGCAACCGGAACTAAATTTTGCACCCGGACAGCCATGCCGATTCCGCGATGTCAGGACAGGGCCGATCTGCGGTAGTGGCCAAGCAGATTGTCGTATTCGCAGCTCCTCGTCAGCGCCTTCGCGTCGACCGCATCTACGAGGACCACAACGCGCCCGAACCCTACCGCTTCAAAGCCTTCATCCAGGACCAGAAACGGCGCGTCTCCGCGGCCATCAAACGCCAGCTCCGGCGCCCGTCGCCGTCGAGCCGGTCATCGGCCACCTCAAGAACGAGCACCCCACGACCCGCAACCGCTTGGGCGGCTTCCATGGCGACGCCGCCCACGCCGTCCTCGTCGCCGTCGGCTACAACGTCCGCCTCCTGCTCAAATGGCTCTGGCTTCTGTGCGCCCTCAGCCTGACCAGGCTCGCGCTGCAAACCGCAGAGAGAGCCACACGGCGTACGGACGTTCTCAGGCGAGAACTGGTGACGGGCGCTTGAAATCGGCTGCATGCCCTTACCCTACCGAGCCACCCTCAGATCGAACCATTCCCGTGGCATTGCCCGCCATTCCCGGGACAATGCGCGACGAAACTTCGTCTACGGTTCGGCTACCGAGCGAAAACCCGGTGCGGCATTGCCTGCGCTAGGCCCATGGCGCGCTGCAGATGCTCCTTCACATGCACTTCCGCCAGTGCGGCGTCACCAGCGAGGATGGCGCGCGCAATGGCGCGATGTTCGGCCAGCGAAGCGGCAATGTTCTCCGCCTTGAGCGTTCCCGCCAGCTGATACATCAGGACAGGGAGCCGGAGCTGACGCGTCAGCTTGAGCAGCTGCTCGTTACCACTCGCCGCAACGACCGCATCGTGAAACTGATGGTTTTCGTCAATGTATTCAGCTCCCGGAGGGCGTGGATGCTCGCGCCACACCATCTCGATCTCCCGCTCGAACCGCGCTTTCGTCGCCGGATCGGCCATCGCTTCCGCAGCCAGCCGGGCAGCGAGGGCCTCGAGACCGAGCCTGATCTGGAACAGTTCCTTCATCTCGCGTAACGTCAGACGACGCACGAGGGCGCCGCGATGCGGCACCATCTCGAGAATACCCTCCGCGGAGAGGCGCCGAAAAGCCTCGCGTAGCGGGCCCCGGCTGACCCGCAGATCGCGCGTTAGGTCGGCTTCGATTAGGCGTTGGCCGGGTGCATAGTGGCCCTGGAGCACGCCGGCGCGCAAGTGATCGAGAACGTATTCGACGGTTGCGCCACGCGCCGGGCCTTCGAGGCTCTCGGGCTCCGGGAGAACGCTGGCGAGGTGGTTGCCGAGTGTCGTCATGACGATGTGCCTATCAGCGCCAAACTCGGTTGACAACGTTTCGGCCTGCAATATTGTCCTACAAACTTAAAAGACAAAATACGCCGAAAGCGGCGAAGAGGAAACGCCCATCTCCCATCCGGGACTGATCGCACGGCTCTCGCCGCTGCGCGGCTTTCGCTTCGCTCCGCGCAGACAATGGCAGGAGAAGCGACATGTTGATTGGCAAGGCCAGCCCGGCAATTACGGAAATCTGTACGTCCACTCCGGATCGAATCGAGATCCGGGGCAAGGATTTCGCCAACGAGATCATGGGCCATTACGGTTTCACTGATTTCTTCTTCTTTCTGGTGACCGGCGCAAAGCCGTCTGAGCAGCAGCGCTACTTCCTCGATCTTCTCCTCGTCGCGATCGCCGAGCATGGGCTGACACCGACAGCGCAGGTCGCTCGCATGACGCTGGCCGCCGCCCCGGACAGCCTCCAATGTGCCGTTGCTGCCGGAATTCTTGGCTGCGGCACGGTCGTTCTCGGCACAGCCGAGTTGTGCGCCAAGGTCCTGGCCGAAGCAGCTGCCCGGGTCGATGCCGGCGAGGATCCCGATGCCGTCGTCAACGACATCGCTGCCCGGACTCGGCGCGAGGGCGGCAAGATGCCTGGCTTCGGCCACCCCATCCATCATCCCGTCGATCCACGAACCGAGCGGATTTTCGCCCTGGTCGAGGAACGCGGCATTGCGGGTCGCCATCTCGACCTCCTGAAGCGGATGCGCGGCGCTGTCGCCACGGCATGGGGCCGCCAGATGCCGCTCAACGTCTCGGGTCCGATCGCTGCCGTACTGATGGACCTCGATTTCCCGCACACGATGATCAAGGCCGTGCCGATCCTGGCCCGCACCGCGGGACTTCTCGGGCATCTCGCCGAGGAGCAGAAGCGCCCGATCGGCTTCATTCTCGCGCACCACGCCGAGGAAGCGATCGCCTACGACCCCACGATGTAAGCGAAGGACCGGGACATGCTCCAAGAGCCCGATATCGAGACACTTCCCTGGCCCGAGCAGCGCGCGCTTGATGACCGCCTCTATCGCGAACAGGTCGGCTATCTGTTCGAACGCTCGCGCTTCTTTCGCGACAAGCTGCAGGCGAACGGCTTCGCGACGCCGGAAACAGCCGGGGGGCTCGACGACATCGAGGCCCTGCCCTTAACCGAGAAGGATGAGTTGCGAGAGAGCCGCAGCGAGGCCTATCCGATCGGGACGCATCTTGCGGCGCCCCTGGAGGAGGTGGTGCGAATCTTCTCCACCAGCGGAACGACCGGGATTCCGAGCTATATTCCGCTAACCGCCGGCGATCTGGAAAACTGGGTCCGAACCTCCGCCCGCAGCTACGGCGCCAGCGGCCTGACCAAGGGCGAGCGCGTCATCTCGACCTATAATGCCGGGCCGTTTGTTGCAGGCGCAGCACTCGATTCCTTCCCCCGCCTCGGCCTCTGCCACATCCCCGTCGGGACCGGAAATACCGAACGACTACTCGCCGCCGTGAAACTGCTCAAGCCGCAGATCATCGCCTGCACCCCGTCCTATGCGCTGCATCTCGCCGAGATCGGCGAGGCGCGCGGGCTCGACCTCCCTAATAGCAGCATCAGGCGGATCATGGTGGCCGGCGAACCGGGCGGCGGCGAACCGGCCATGCGCGAGAAGCTGGAACAGGCCTGGAATGCCAAGGTCACTGAGGCGATGGGCATCGGCGATATTTCGGTCTCGCTCTGGGGCGAGTGCGAGCAGCAGCAGGGCATGCATTTCTCCGGCCGCGGCTTCGTGCATTTCGAGTTGATCGATCCCGAAACCGGCAAGCAGGTCCCGCAGGCCGACGGCTCCACTGGCGAACTCGTCTACACCCATCTCAGGCATCGCGGCGCGCCGCTGCTGCGCTTCCGCAGCCGCGACCATGTCGTTCTGCGCACGGGAGCCTGTCCCTGCGGTCGCACCTCGCCGCGGGTGCGCTGCATCGGCCGGACCGATGACATGCTGATCGTGCGTGGCGTGAACGTGTTTCCCTCGGCGATCCGCGAGGTCGTCAACCGGTTCGCGCCCGCCGTCACCGGCGTTGTCTCGGTCCGCCCCTCCGCGAAGGGCGTCAAGCAGGCACCACCGCTCAAGGTCGTCGTCGAACTGGCCGAAGGCGAGGCCGCCTCGGATGGTCTGCGCGAGAAGATCGAGAGCGATATCCGCGCCACGCTGGTCGTGGCCACCGCCGTGCACCTCGCCCCGGCCGGCACGCTGCCGCGCAGCGAGTACAAGTCGCGACTGCTCGATTTCTCCGAAGCGTCGACGGAGACAATCGATGACTGAGGCGCTCTGCGTGGAGGACAAGCGGACATGACCGCGTCGATCGTCCAGGCGGTTCTGCTCTCGCTCAGCGTGGCCGGCCTCTACGCGGCCGTTGCGGCCGGGCTAACGCTGACGGTCGGTGTGACGCGTATCATCAATTTCGCGCATGGCGAATTCGTCATGCTCGGCGCCTTCCTGACCTATTGGCTCTATACCGGCTACGGTCTGTCGCCATGGCTGGGCATGCTGGCCTCGGGCGTCGCGCTCGGGCTTTTCTCCATCCTGGTCTATCGCGGCTTTTTGGCCCGCGTTCTGAAGCAGGACGAGCACAATCAGCTTCTGGCGACACTTGGCCTGTCCATCCTGATCCTCAACATCGCGATCATTCTGTGGTCGCCGGATGCGCGGGTGATGCAGGCGCCGGCCCTGCTGCCCTCGCTTCAGTTCGCAGGCGTGACCATTCCCGGCAACAACATCGTCGTCGCGCTCGTTGGCCTGCTGCTCTTCCTGGTCATGCTCGGCATCAAGAACCACACCCGCTACGGCACGCAGATGCGCTTTGCCAGCGACGACCCCGCACTCGCTATGCATGCGGGCATCAATGTCGACCGCATCTTCGAGCTCTCATTCGCGATCGGCGGCGCGGCTGCTGGCATCTCCGGCGGCCTCGTCGCGCTTGTGCTATATGTTCAGCCGACGGTCGGCGTCGACCTCGTCATCCGGGCCTTTGCCATCATCGCGCTCGGCGGCCTAGGCAACATTCCCGGCGCGCTGATGGGGGCGGCCATCCTCGCCCTGATCGAAGGGCTGATCAGCACTTTCGTATCGGGAGGCGGCAGTTGGGGCTTCGGCGTCTCCTTCCTGGTTCTGCTGCTCGTCCTCCTGGTGCGCCCGAGCGGTCTGTTCGGCAAGCAGGTGCAGGCATGAGTTCCGCACTTCGCGCACGCCTTTGCCTCTATGCGGCGATTGCGACGCCGCTCCTGCTGATCGCGGCCGCGGATCGACCCTTCCTGGTGCAGGTCGCAATCGGCACAGCGATTTCTGCCATCCTGGCCCTGGCCTGGGATATCCTATCGCGAACYGGCCAGGTCTCGCTTGGCCACGCCGCTTTCTTCGGCATCGGTGGCTATGGCTCGGCCTTGCTGACGCCCGTGCTCGGCCCGGTGCTCGGCTGGACCGTCGGCATCCTGCTCTGTGGCGCGGTCGCCTTGCTGCTAGGTGCAGTGACCTTGCGCCTTCGGCGGCTCTATTTCACCATCGCGACCCTGTCCTTCAGCCTGTCGATCCATGTCGTGATCCTGGTCACGCCGGGGCTGACGGGTGGTTCGACAGGCATCATGCCGCCGGTCATCGCGGACGGATCGCCGCCGTTGCAGCTCATGTTCATCACCGGCTGCCTGGTCGCGGCCGCCATCGTCAGCGACATTTTCCTCGGCGGGCGCTTTCGTCCGGCCTTCTTCATGATCAGGAACAATCCCGATCTCGCCGCAGCCTCGGGCGTGCCTGTCACGCGGCTGAAAATCCTCGCCTTCGTCGTCTCCGGGATGGTCGCGGGCCTGGCCGGGGCCTGCTATTGCGGCCTCTACGGCTACGTCATTCCCGACGATGTCTTCACCGCCAACTGGAACGTTCTGCCGCTCGCCGTAACCATCCTCGGCGGCATGGACACGACGCTCGGCCCGCTTGTCGGCGCCGCGGTGCTGCGTCTGCTGGAAGAGGTCGCGCGTCATTTCGTTGGTGGCGTCGGCTATCAGGTCGTCTATGGCGCAGTCATCATCCTGTTCATCGTCGGCATGCCGGAGGGTCTGGTCGGCTTCGTCCGGCACCGGCTGCGGCGGCGGCCGACCAAGTCGGTGCAGGCGCAGGCCAAGCCGAGGCTCGCATCATGACAGCGATCAGCGTCGAGACATGCACCGTCGCCTTTGGCGGCCTCAAGGCGATCGACGAGGTGACGCTGGAAGTACCCGGCCAGGCGATCACGGCTCTGATCGGGCCGAATGGCTCGGGAAAAAGCACCTTCGTCAACATGGTCTCCGGGCAGATTCCCCCGCGCTCAGGCAAGATCAGCCTCGGCGGCGAGCCGATCAACGGGCTGCGCCCCGACCTGATCGTTCATCGCGGCTTGGCGCGGACCTATCAGGTTCCACGCGTTCCGAAGGAACTGACCATCGAGGAGGTGATCTCGGTCCCGCTGACCTATGCCCATTCCGGCCGCGCCCTGCCCGGTGGCGCGCGCAGCGCGAGCGATCTCGCCCGCTATTGCGGCCTGCGTCCCGCGGTCAGCACGCGCTGCGGCCAACTTTCGGTCTCGGATCTGCGCCGGCTGGAGATCGCCCGTGCCCTCGCCTGCCGCCCCGCAGTTCTCCTGCTCGACGAGGCCATGGCCGGGCTGAGTCTGGAGGATACCGACCAGGTGATCGGCCTGGTTCGTGAGATCCACGCCTCGGGGGTCACGGTCGTGGTGATCGAGCACGTCATGCGCATTATCGCTCGCCTTTGCGGCCATGCCATCGTCCTCAATCAGGGCCGGCTGCTCGCACAGGGCAAACCTCAGGACGTGCTGCAGGATGCCAGTGTCCGGGAAGCTTATCTGGGCAAGGGGTTCTCGCTGTGAACCGGTTCGAACTCACCATCGAGAAGGCGGGTTACGGCGAGCTCGTCGTCGTGCCCGGCCTGTCGCTCGCCGTCTCGGGCAGCGAGCTCCTGGTGCTGCTCGGTCCCAACGGAGCCGGCAAGACGACCGCGCTGCGCGCGCTCATCGGCACGGTCGAGACGGGGCGGCGCAGCCTCAGGCTCGACGGCCAGGATCTTTCCGGGCTGTCGCCCTGGCAGCTCGCGCGCGCGCGCGTCGCCTTCGTTCCCGATGGCGCACGCTGTTTCGCCAATGCCACGGTCGAGGAAAATCTGCGCGGCGCCTTCGAGGCCCTGTCGCCGAGAGCGGTCAGTGGCGAGCGCGCGCGTCTCTTCGAGAGCGTTTTTTCGCTCTTTCCCATCCTGCGCGAGCGCGCCGGGCAACTCGCCGGCTCGATGAGCGGGGGCCAACGGCAGATGCTGGCGATCGGGCGCGCGCTGATGATCGAGCCCCGCGTGCTCGTGCTGGACGAGCCCTCGGCCGGGTTAGCGCCCAAGCTGGTCGAGGAATTGTTCGAGGCGCTCGGGCGCATCAAGGCGGCGAGTGGCTGCGCCATCGTGATGGCAGAGCAGAACTTCGCCGCGGCAATGAGCATCGCAGATACCTGCCTCGTGCTCGACGAGGGACAGGTCGCCCTAACCGGGACGATGCAAGACATGGCCGGCAACGAGAAGCTCAGGATCGCATATCTGGGGTTGTGAGCCGAGAACTCAAGCGAAGACCTGCCGTTGCGAGCAGGCGAATTGAGGGAGGAAAGTAAGATGTGGACCAAATTGAGAGGCCTTTTGGCGGGCGCCATGCTCGCAGGGGCAGCGATGGCCGCGCCCGCACTCGCGCAACAGGCGCCAATCAAAATCGGCGTGCCGCTGCCGCTGACCGGCGCACTGGCCGGCGGTGGCACCCAGATCCTCTGGGGCATTCAATATGCCGCAGATGAGATCAACGAGGCGGGGGGATTGTTCGGCCGCAAGATCGAACTCGTCGTCGAGGATACCAAGGGCGAGCCCAACACCTCGGCCACCATCGCGGCGAAGCTTGCGACGCAGGACAAGGTCGATGCCTTCGTCGGCGGCTTCGGCAGCACATCGGATTTCGCGCTGCTCAGCGCGGTGCAGCGCTATGAGCCGATCTTCGTCCATCCGGGCTCGTCCTCTGTTCGGCTGGAAGAGAGCTTTGGCAAGAACGACTGGTACTACCATGTCTACATCTGGGACTATCATCGCCAAAAGGCGGCAGTGAACTTCTTCAAGAGCATTTCGGGCGTAAAGACACTGGCCATCGCCTATGAGGACAAGCTCTACGGCACCGACGGCGCCAAGTTCACGCAGCAATACGCCAAGGAAGCCGGGCTGGAGGTCGTGATGAACGAGCCGTTCCGCGCTGGCACGCCGGATTTCTCGCCCATCCTCAACCGGGCCAAGGGCCTCAACCCGGACGTCCTCTTCCTGATCGGCTATTCCGGCGACAATCTTCAGATCGCCCGGCAGGCCTTGCAGCTCGGCATCAAGCCGAAGCTGCTCGTCACCCAGGGCGCCGGCGAGAAGCGCTCCGATTTCGGCCCCGCCGGCGACAATGTCGTCGTCATTGATCTCTGGTCGGCCAAGCAAACAACGCCGGGCTTGGCCGAATGGGTCAAGAAGGCCGAGGCGAAGCGCGGCGGCGAAGTCGTGTCGAGCGCAGTGCAGGGCTATGTCGCCATGCAGACCTTACGCGATGCAGCCAAGGCGGCCGGCTCCTGGGACCGGGCCAAGATCCTGGCCAATCTCAGCTCCACGACCTTCGACACGCCCTATGGCAAGGTCGCCTACACGGCCTCGGAGATGGGGGGCAAGCACCAGCTCATCACCGACGCGAGCATGATCGCCGTGCAATACAAGCCCGATGGCGGCCAGGAGGTCATCTGGCCGGCCGAGAAGGCCGCAGCCAAGATCACCTATCCGGCACAGTAGAGCCCGGCAAATGCCCTCGCCCCGGCCGCCTTCGCGGGCGGCCGGCCCCGCGGCAGCAGGAAACACCATGTCCGAGACATTTTCTGAACGCCTGAGGCGGCCCGGGCTGATTGTCGCTCCGGGCGTGTATGATCTGGTTTCGGCCAAGCTCGCCGACCAGTTTGAATTCGACGCGCTCTACATGACAGGCTTCGGCGTCGTTGCCTCCCATCTTGGCTATCCCGATGCCGGCTTGGCGACTTATACGGACATGGTCGGGCGCGTCCGCCAGATCGCCGAGGGCACGGTGACGCCGCTCATCGCCGACGGCGACACGGGATATGGCGGCCTTCTCAACGTCGATCACACCGTTCGCGGCTATGAGGCGAGCGGTGCCCAGGCGATCCAGCTCGAGGACCAAGAATTCCCCAAGAAATGCGGCCATACACCGAGTCGCCGGGTTATTCCGCTCGACGATGCTGTTCGCAAGATCAGGGTCGCCGCTGATGCGCGCTCGTCGCCTGCGTTCAAGATCATCGCCCGGACCGATGCCCGCACGGCGCACGGCTTGGACGAGGCGCTACGCCGGGGAGAGGCCTTCCTGAAGGCCGGCGCCGATATCCTATTTATCGAATCGCCCGAAAGCGTCGAGGAAATGGAGCGGATCGGCCGGACTTTCGACGCTCCGCTGGTGGCGAACATGGTTGAGGGTGGCCGCACGCCGATTCTGAGCCGCGCGGAACTGGAAGGGCTTGGATATAAGATCGCGATCTACCCGGTTGCCGGACTACTCGCCGCCGCGAGCACGCTGCAGGCAGTCTTCGCGCATCTCAGGCTGACGGGCTCGACGCAAAATTGGGATGGCCAGCTGTACCCGTTCACTGAATTCGTCCGCATGATCGGGTTCGAGCGCATATGGGCGTTCGAACGTGCGCATGCAGAAGACCAGGAGAACTGACGGCCTTGTCATTATAACTGAGGGCCGACGCACAGAGGCGCATTCGGCCTCATGACAGGGGCTCAGGCCGTAACACCGGCGACAGCTTGCCCATTGTGCCAGGGCGTCCAGTGTCGGGATCGGTGCGGGACGAAGCGCATGCGTAGGGCCGGGACCAATGGGCGCTGAGGCTGACTCACTGTGTCTTCCAGCGGTCGCGTCCACTGCTACGGGCTCGCGCGGCCGTGCGCCATTCTGGCGACCAACACCTCCTATCTCGAAATCGCTGCAATCGCCTCAGCGACGTCGCGGAGCAGCGATGTCATGGTCTTTCATTTTCACTCCCCCGGCTCACATCAGCGCTTGATAGAGATCATTTGAGGCGCGCGAACTGTCGGGATTCAATGATCAAGAATGCCGCGCGGCAACCCGAAGCAGGCGTTCACTGTTGGCTCGATCCAGTGCCTGATCTGTCGGATCGGCTGCCTGAAAGGTGCAGAAAGTTACCTGTTCTGGTGAGTAGGGAATGGCGAGYTTAACCCACTGATCAATAGGGCTCTTTCCCCGGAAAATTTCGCTCACTGTGGGCTTTCGCGCCCGTTTTCCCTGTATCTTCCCTGTAAAACAGGGATCGCGAGCCCAGACCGGTTCGCCCGACACTGCGTCGTCAGCCACGCATATTGTCCAACCGCCAGATTTGGGTGGCTGAGCGAATTCCGCGACGGTGTCGGGGGTTAGCAGGCCGAGGCGGTCTCGCCGCGCCATCCAAGCTCCAGAACCCAGGCTATCGGGCCGGTTTCTGGGGCGCGGTCTGGGCAGGCCGGTTTTTGCGTTCCGCGGGATTTTGGCTGAGACCGGTTCGCAGCAGCTTTTGGCGAGACTGGTTCGACAGATTCGCTGGACGAGAAAAAACCCGCCTTGGAGGCGGGCTCAAATCGATCGCTGATCGCGGTGCTCAGTGAACGAGGATGCGGTGCTCCTGGCTCGCCCAGTCGTGAGGCAGAGCTGAGSTCAGTCTGCTGATGGTGAGATTGGCCGGGGCAGTGCCATCGGCAATGGCGCGGATGATATTCGGCGAGAGACAAGTCAGCGGCAGCAGCTTGCGGATATTGCGTTCGCCCACACCTTCGCGGATCGCGATCGCATCGGTCGAGGCCATCGAGCCATCGATCAGCTGCGCCATCCAGCGTCTCGCCTGGGCAATCATGGTCAGGATCGCCTCCGCGGAATCATGATCGAGCCGGGGCTTCTGCGTGGGCTCATGCGCGATGCCCTTGCGCCGACCCTGAGGCTGCCAGGCGAAGGGAATCTTTGTCGTGCTGGCCTCGCCAGCATCATCGGGAGACTGGAGCGCGATGATCAGACAATCTCGGTGCAGGGTGACGCGCGCGATCTGAGCAGGATTGGGAGTTGCGGCCAACACAGCGGCTTCGATCTCGGGAGCCGAGATCCGGGCAATGGATCCGGCTTGAGCCTTGCGATGCTGGATCAGCGCCTGCGAGACATAGTAGCGATACCGCGCCCCGTTCTTGCGGGCATGGCTCGGGCTCATCCGGTTGCCCGCATCGTCATGCAGCAGACCCGCAAGCGTAAAGGCTGAGTTCGCCGATCGTCCCTTGCGCTCGATGGCGGCCGCAGCGAGGTGCCGTTGAACGGCGTCGAAGATCTCGACCGTGACAATCGGTACATGGGCACCACGATGTGAGACGCCGTGCCAGACGATCTCGCCGAGATAGAAGCGGTTCTTGAGCAGATGGGCGAGCATGCCGACACGGAAGCGATGACCCAGTCTGGTGACGATGCCCTTACGACCCAGGGTCTCGGCCACCGCTCCGACCGAGCCGAGATCGAGATAAAGCTGGAAGATGCGACGCACCAGCGCAGCCTCCTGCTCGACGATGACGAGTTGCTTCTTCTCGCTGCGATAGCCCAGCGGGACCGGGCCGCCGACCCAAAGCCCTTTGGTCTTGGACGCCGCGATCTTGTCGCGAACGCGCTCGCCGATGACCTCGCGTTCGAACTGGGCGAAGGAGAGCAGGACGTTGAGCGTCAGCCTGCCCATGCTCGTTGTCGTGTTGAAGGACTGGGTGACCGAGACGAAGGAGACGCCGTGCTCATCGAAGAGCTCGACCAGCTTGGCGAAGTCAGCGAGCGAGCGCGTCAGGCGATCGACCTTGTAGACGACGATGATGTCGATGCGCCTTGCGCGGACCGCATCGAGCAGCTGCTGCAGGGCAGGGCGCTGCAAGGATGCGCCAGACAAGCCGCCATCGTCATAGCGATCACCGATGAGGCTCCAGCCTTCATGGGCCTGGCTCTTGATATAGGCCTCGCAGGCCTCTCTCTGGGCATCGAGCGAGTTAAAGGCGAGATCGAGATTATGCTCGGTCGACTTGCGCGTGTAGATCGCGCAGCGCTGCGGCCTTGTTGCCGGCTCGCGGATCATGGGGTGGCCCTCGCGGCCTGCCGCTGCCGCAATCCGAAGAAGCGCGGTCCGTTCCAGGTGGTCCCTGTGATCCGCTTGGCCAGTGTCGAGAGACTGCGATGTGTCTCGCCATTCCAGAGGAAGCCGCCGGGCACGATCACAACCTCATGGTTGACGCCGTCGTGCTCACGGACCAGGACTGAGCCGGTCTTGCGTCGTCGGGTTTCCTGGCCCCGCGCCAGCTTCGCCAGGTGTCGCGCCAGTTTTCATCATCAAGCTTGCCGAGCTGCTGCTCCTGCAGCCGATGGGCGACCAGCCGCGCGATCAGATCGCGCGACAGGCCGGCCGGAGCGGCCGTGCGATACAGCCGGCGAAAGCGGGCCCGCAGCTCATCGAAGCCGAGGCTCGCCAGAGCGGCCACCTCGTCGGCCAGGCCCGACGCCGAGGGCTGGGCCATGTTATCGCGTGGGGCCCTGCTCATTGTGCCTGGCCCGCGGTGATGCGGTAGACCGAGCACTCCGCTGCATCGGCAGCGCCGACATTCTCATGCGAGATGACGTAGCCGCGCTTTCGCAGGCCGGTCAGGGCGGCGCGCGTCGTGTGTGGCTGCCAGTCCGTCACGGCTGCGAGCTTGGCGAGACTCACCCCCTCGGCGGCCTGCAGCAGGCCCAAGACAATGCCGAGCTTACTGCCGGGACGGGGCGGCAAAGGCGATCCGTAGACCACCGCTGAGATGGCTTCGCTCTCAGAAGCGGACGATGTGTCGATCGCAGGAGTGGTGTCGGCCTTGCGGCTTCGGCGTGTCATGGCGATCTCCTCGCGGTTGCAGCGGGGCCATCCCCGCACCACCGCGACCCCGCCTCGGCGCGACGCCGGCAGGGTTAGCTTAGAAGATCGACGCGTATCTCCGCGCCTTCGACACCAATGCGTGCCGTGCGAACGAAGTCCAGTCGAATGTCGCGTGGCGCAGAAAGCGATTTGGTTGCCAGGCCAAGCCGTAGAAGTCTGGCACGTCCGCTTCCGGGCGGCTTAGTTGGCGACGGGCTTCCGCAGTTGGGTGGGTCGCTGACAGCCTCTCGCAACGTCCTCTTTCAAGCAGTCCAAAATCTGGCGACACGCGCTGCCGCGGGATTTGGTCGCTTCGCCGACATTTCCCGGTCGAGGCCAGCTCACATCGCCATGAAATGCGTCAGCTTGACGTTGAGATAATCGTGGATTGCCTGGCGGCCGCCCTCGCGGCCCATGCCGGAATGGTTGATGCCGCCGAACGGCGCCTCGGCATGGGCGATCATGAAGGTGTTGATGCCGACCATGCCGGCGCTGAGGCCTGAGCTCAGCGCCTCGGCATAGCGCTGGCTGCCGGTGAAGCCATAGGCGGCAAGGCCGTAAGGGGTCGAGTTAGCCCGCGCGATCGCGTCGTCGAAGTGGCGGAAGGTGGCGATCGGTGCCAGCGGCCCGAAAGGCTCGTTGCGCATGATGCGGGCGTCGTCCGGCACGTCGGCGAAGACGGTCGGCTCGAAGAAGAAGCCCTTGTTGCGGCTGGCCGGACGTCGCCCGCCGGTGAGGCGCCGCGCGCCCGAGGCCTCGGCTTCGTTCGACAGGGTCTCGACGCGGTCGCGCTGGCTGGCGAGCGTCAACGGACCCATCGAGCTCGCCCGGTCCTGACTGTCGCCCAGCACGAGTGCCTCGGCGGCCTTGACCATGCCGCTGGCGAAGCGTTCGGCCAGGCTCTCATGCACATAGAAGCGGTTCGGAGCGATGCAGACCTGGCCGGCATTGCGGAACTTGAACTGGGCGCAGAGGGTCGCGGCGCTGTCGACGTCGGCATCCTCGCAGATCACGACGGGCGCATGGCCGCCGAGCTCCATCGAGCAGCGCTTCAAGGTCTTGGCCGCTTCGGCGAGCAGCATCTGGCCGACGCGGGTCGAGCCGGTGAGCGAGATCTTGCGGACCTCCTCGGCGGCCATCAGGAGCGGCGTGATCGTTTCGGCCGGGCCGAACAGCATTTGGACAGTACCGGCCGGCGCGCCGCCTTCTGCACAGGCCTCCGCGATCAGCGTCGAGGTCAGCGGCGTCTGCTCGGACGGCCGACAGATGATCGGGCAGCCGGCGGCGAGCGCGGGCGCGATCTTGCGGGCGAGCAGGTTGATCGGGAAGTTCCAGGCGGTGAAGGCGGCCACGATGCCGACGGGCTCCAGCGCCGTGGCCAGTCGGCCGCCCTGGCGCGAGGGAATGGTCTCGCCGAAGAGGCGCTCGGCCTCGCCGGCAAACCAGTCGAACTGCTCAATCGCGATCAGCACTTCACCCTCGGATTGGGCGATCGGCCGGCCGATTTCATGGGAGAGTGCGCTCGCCAGCGCGCCCTTACGCGCCTCCATGGCGCGGGCGATGCCGCGCAGCACCTTGGCCCGCTCCCAGCCATGCACCTTCGACCAGGTCTTGAGCGCGGCGCGGGCATGATGCAGCGCCTCCTCGACCTCGGCCGCCCCTGCGCGCGGAGCGGTCCAGAGCTGTTCCTCCGTGCAAGGATTGCAGACGGGGAGGGGCGGCAGCGCAGTGCTCGGCCGGAACTCGCCTCCGATCAGGAGTTTTGGCGCAGGGTGGGACATGGATAGCTCCAGCACAACTACAGAATCTCCGGCTCGCCGACGGGCGCACCGAAGGAGGTTTCGAGGAAATCGAAGTCGCAGCCTTCATGGGCCTGGCCGATATGGCGCGAGAACATCCAGCCGTAGCCGCGCTCGAAGCGGGGCGCGGGCAGCCGCAGCGCGGCGCGTCGACACTCCAGCTCCGCCTCGTCGACCCACAGGTTTATGCTGCGGGCCGCGACGTCGACGCGAATGAGATCGCCGCTGCGGACGAGCGCGAGCGGCCCGCCGATATGGGCCTCTGGCGCGACATGCAGGATGCAGGCGCCGTAGCTGGTGCCGGACATGCGGGCATCGGAGATGCGCAGCATGTCGCGCACGCCCTGCTTGAGGAGCTTTTTCGGAATCGGCAGCATGCCCCATTCCGGCATGCCCGGCCCGCCCTGCGGACCGGCGCCGCGCATCAGAAGGATGGTATCGGCGGTGACGGGCAGATCGGGATCATCGATCTCAGCCTTCATCTGCGCATAGCTGTCGAAGACTAGCGCCGGGCCAGTATGGTCGAGCAGATGCGGCTCGGCCGCCGATGGCTTCATCACGCAGCCAAGCGGCGCGATATTGCCGTAGAGCACCGCCAGCGCCGGCTCCGTCGATACCGGCCTGTCCAGCGGCCGGATGACGTCGTCGTTCCAGATCTGCGCGCCCTCGATCGCGGCGCCCAGCGAGCGCCCCTCCACCGTCGCCGCGTCGAGAGAGAGGTGCTGCGCGAGCCGGCTCATCAGGCCGCGCAACCCGCCAGCATAGTAGAAATCCTCCATCAGATAGCGCTCGCCGGAGGGGCGGATGGTTGCCAGCACGGGGACGATCCGGCTCGCCGCTTCGAAATCGGCGAGGCCGATGTCCTGGCCGGCCCGGCGCGCCATTGCAATGAGGTGGATGATGGCGTTGGTCGAGCAGCCCATTGCCATGGCGACCGCGATGGCGTTCTCGAAGGAGGCGCGCGAGAGCACGACTGCGGGTCGTAGGTCCTCTTCCACCATCGCCACGACGCGCCGGCCGGTCTCGGTCGCCATGCGGATATGGCTGGAATCGGCAGCCGGGATCGAGGTGGCGCCCGAGAGCGTCAGCCCCATCGCCTCGGCGATGGCGGTCATGGTGCTGGCGGTGCCCATCGTCATGCAATGGCCGTAGGAGCGGGCGATGCCGGCCTCCACCGCCTGCCATTCCTGGGCGTCGATCTTGCCGGCGCGGCGATCGTCCCAAAACTTCCAGGCATCGGAGCCGGAGCCCAGCACCTCGCCGCGCAGATTGCCGCGCAGCATTGGCCCCGCAGGCAGGAAGATTGCCGGAATGTCGGCGCTGATCGCGCCCAGGATCAGGCCGGGCGTGGTCTTGTCGCAGCCGCCCATCAGCACGGCGCCGTCGACGGGGTGGGAGCGCAGCAGCTCTTCGGCCTCCATCGCCAGGAAGTTGCGGTAGAGCATCGTCGTCGGCTTGACGAAGTTCTCCGACAGCGAGATCGCCGGCAGCTCCAGCGGGAAGCCGCCGGCCTGCAGCACGCCGCGCTTCACGTCCTCGACACGCTGGCGGAAATGCGCGTGACACGGGTTGATGTCGGA
The DNA here is from genome assembly GCF_056402015.1 of Allobosea sp. P4_C6. Classification (NCBI taxonomy): domain Bacteria; kingdom Pseudomonadati; phylum Pseudomonadota; class Alphaproteobacteria; order Hyphomicrobiales; family Alloboseaceae; genus Allobosea; species Allobosea sp. P4_C6. The sequence continues at coordinate 18,364 of NZ_JBFUIF010000041.1, read as the reverse complement.
CCAGGTGTTGATGATCGCGATGACGGGGCGGCCGTTCCAGTCCTCGACGCCATAGCCCATCTGCATGAGGCGCGAGCGGTGGCCGAAGCCGCGGAGGTCGTCGGTGTCGAACCAGCGGGCGCTGCGAAGCGGCGGCTTCGTCATTGGCTCGCCGTCACGCCGCCGTCGATATAGACGATCTGGCCGGTCATGTAGCTGCCGGCCGGCGCCGCGAAGGTGATGACCTGGCCGACGACCTCGACGGGATCGCCAATGCGCCCCAGCGGATTGCGGTCGAGGATGAAGTCGCGGAAGCCCTCGCGCTCGAGATGATGGCGAATGCGCTCGGACTGGATGAAGGTCGGCGCGACGCCGTTGACGGTGATCTTGTGCTCGGCAAGTTCCATCGCATGCTGCTTGACCAGCATGACGAGACCGCCCTTGGTGGCGCAGTAGGCGGAATAGCCGCGGTTGCGCAGCGCCAGTTGCGAGCGCACCGAAAGCAGGTGGATCTGCCGGCCGCCGAGGCCCTGCGCAATCTGTTGGCGCGCCACGGCCTGGCCCAGGAACATCGCCGATTTCAGGTTGATCTCGTAGACGGCGTCGAAGGTGTCCTCGTCGACATCCATCAGCCGCTGCTCGCGCTGGATCCCGACGCAATTCACCAGCACGTCGATGCCGCCCATCGCCTCGGCGACACGGTCGGTGACCTCTGCGATCGCGGCCGGGTAGCGCGCGTCGAGTTCGAAGCCATGGGTCTTGACGCCGTCGCGGCGCAGCCGCTCCGCCAGCGCCTCGGCCTTGGCGCCGCTGGGGCCGGCGATGGCGACATGGGCGCCGTGCCGCGTCATCGCCAGCGCGATCGCCTCGCCCAGCGCGCCATAGCCGCCGGGCAGGAAGACGCGCAGCCCCCTGATGTCGAAGAGCCGGTCGATCGCATCGAGGTCGATCTGCGGCGTCAGATGTCCTTCGGGCCGGTTCATGCGGCAGGCTCCAGGGCGGCGGCCTGATAGACGGATTCCATCAGCCGAAGGGTTTCCAGATTGTCGAGGCGGTCGGTCTCGAAGGGCGTGCCGTCGCGCAGGCCTTTGACGAAGGCCGCCATCGCGGTGTCGAAGCACTCCTGATAGCGGCCGAGCAGGTCGACGCGCTCGGCCTGCGCCTCCGCGCCGACGAGGAAGACGCGGTCGTAGTCCATCACCACCGTGGCGCGGGTGCCGACGATCTCGAGCCGGTCGCCATGCAGCGGCGCATAGCCGGGCGCGCAGATGCAGCCATCGGCGGTCGCGATCAACCCGTTCTCGCCTTCCAGCAGGATCGCGGCGGTGTCCTCGCCGGGCAGGCCTTCCGCCAGCCGGTTCAGCCTGGCGGCGACGACGCGCAGCGGCCCGAGCAGGCAGCGCAGCACGTCGAGATGGTGGATCATCGTCTCGAAGACGAGGTTGCGCCGAAACGTCCGGAGATATGGCTGGCGTTCGAGCAGGAAGGGCTCGGCATCCGGGCGCGGGCACAGGCCCGAGCCCCGGCAGACGATCGCGGCATGGCGCGGCCGCCCGATCCGCCCCTCCGCCAGCCAGCGCCGCACGGTCATGTAATGCGGCCGGAAGCGGTAGTTCTCATGCACCATGAAGCGGACCCGCTCGCCGACATGGGCAATCAGGGCCTCGGCTTGCGCCACCGTCTCCACCATCGGCTTCTGCAGCATGATGTGGACGCCATGATCGGCGGCCATCCGGGCGACCGGGTCGTGGGCTGCGAGCGAGGCTGCGATGTCCACCGCCTCGAAGCCGCCATCGCGGAACAGGCCGGCGGGGTCGTCATAGACGCGGCCGACGCCGAATTCCTTGGCGCGGGCCTGCGCCTTCGCCCGGCCGATGTCGCAGATGGCGACGATCTCGGCACCGGCAGCCACCCAGGCGCGAAGATGGTAGAGGCTGATCAGCCCCGCGCCGACCAGCGCGACGCGCAGAGGCGTCGAAGCTGAGGGGTTTCCGGCGCCGGTCACGCGGCCCGCTCCGTCAGGAGATTGCCGAGATAGGCGCGGGCCGGTTCATGGGCGAGCAGGCCGGCATAATCCGGCAGCGGCGTGATGACGCCCTTGTTGACGAAGATGAAGCGCTCGCAGATCTCCTCGAGGATCTCGAGGTGGAAGCGCTCATTGGGGTGGACGCAGAGGAAGACCAGCTGTCCCTCCGAACGCAGCCGCCGGAAGAAATCCAGCATGAAGCCGATATAGCCGTCCTGCGTGTTGAACTGCGGTTCGTCGAAGAGATGGACCAGCGGGTATTCGCTGCCGGCGCGCTCCATCAGGGCGTTGGGGCGCAGCGACCGGAAATGCCGCACCTGGTAGGACTGGTGGTAGTGGATGGCGAGGCGGTCGCGCTCGTCGGTGCGGACGCGGTGGATGTCGCGGCCGCAGACCTCGACTTTGCCCGACGTCGGGCTGTTGGAGCCGGTGATCAGCTCGAACAGCGTCGTCTTGCCGGAGCCGTTGGGGCCCATCATGCCGACGATCGCCGGCTCCTCGATGCGGAAATCCGCGTCGAGTCGGAATGTCGGCGTGCGGTCGAACCGGCCGCGCGTGTAGATCTTCGAGAGATTGCTGACGTCCAGCATGGCGCTCATGGTCATAGTCCGATCAGGCGCTGGCGCCGGGATTTGTCGTCGAGCAGGGTGCTGGCGGGCCCCTCATGGACGATCCGGCCGCGGTCCATGACATAGGCGCGGTCCGAGACCTCGAGCGCGGCGAGCGCATTCTGCTCGACGATCAGCACGGAGATGCCCTCGGCCTTGAGGCGCCGCACCGTCGCCAGCACGTCCTGGACGATCTTTGGCGCCAGCCCCTGGCTCGGCTCGTCGAGCAGGACGAGACCGGGCGAGCCCAGAAGCGCCCGCGAGATCGCGACCATCTGCATCTCGCCGCCGGAGAGGTTTTCGCATTCGCGCGGCATCAGATGCTCCAGCGCCGAGAAGATCGAAAACATCTCGCCGACCTGCCACGACCGGAAGCGGGTCTTGCGCGTGCCGATCTCCAGGTTGCGCGCGACGGTCAGAGTCGGGAAGACGCGGCGGTCATCCGGCACCCAGCCGATCCCCATGGCCGAGATCCGATGCGTCGGGTGGCGGGTGATGTCCTGCCCGTCGAAGCGGATCTGGCCGCGCCGTGGCGGCGTCAGCCCCAGGATCGAGCGGATGGTCGTGGTCTTGCCGGCGCCGTTGGCGCCGAGCAGCGAGACGATTTCGCCTTCGCCGACGCGCAACGAGGTGCCAAACAGCGCCTGCGTCTCGCCATAGAATGTTTCGATGTCGCGGATCTCAAGCATGGGTCGCCTCCGCAAGTGTCGAGCGCCGCACCCATTTGTTGTCGCCAAGATGCTCCGGGGTTCCCTCGGCGATGACCTGGCCCCAGTGGATCACCGAGATCCTGTCGGCGAGCTCGAACAGGAAGCGCATGTCATGCTCGATCATCACGATCGTGTAGCGGTCGCGCAGCCGCTTCACGAGCTGGGCAAGGCGGCATGTCGCCTCCACGCCGAGCCCCGAGGTCGGCTCGTCGAGGAAGAGGATGCGGGGCTCGGCGGCGAGCGCCACCGCGATCTCCAGTGCGCGGCGGTCTCCATAGCTGAGCGAGGCGGCTGCATCCCAGGCGCGTCCCGCAAGTCCGACCTGGTCGAGCACAGCCAGCGCCTGGTCGATCAGGGCGCGGTCCGAGAAGACGGCCGCCATCGCGTGCAGACGGCGCGCCCTGAAGGCGGGCAGCGCCAGCATGACGTTCTCGATGACGACCGTGTCGTCGAACAGGTTCATCAACTGGAAGGAGCGCGAGACGCCCATCCGGGCGATGCGCTGCGGCGGCAGGCCCGAGATGCGCTGGCCGTCGAACATGACCTCGCCTCGGTCGGGCTTATGCTGGCCGGTGAGCACATGGAAGCAGGTCGACTTGCCGGCGCCGTTGGGGCCCATGATGCCGCTGACCTGGCCGGCCTCGAAGGACAGCGAGATGTTCTCCAGCACGACGCGCGAGCCGAAGCGCTTGTGGATGTTGCGGGCTTCGAAAAGAGCCATCACGCGGCCTCCGTCGCGGGGGCCGGTGCTGCGGTGGTCTTGAGCGGCGGGTTGCGCCGCGCGAGGCCGTGCAGCATGCCCGCCAGCCCCTCGGGCCGCAGCATCACCATCGCCATGAAGATCAGGCCGTACCAGAGCAGCCAGGTCTCGGTCAGGCCGCCCAGCACGTCGCGGGCGACGAAGTAGAACACCACGCCCAGCAACGGCCCCCAGAAGCTGACCAAGCCGCCGCCGACCAGCACCATCATCACGACGAGGCCGGATTGGTGCAGGCTCATCACGTCCGGATAGGCGCTCTGCTGGGCCATCGCGAGCAGGCTGCCGGCGAGGCCCGCCAGCATCGTCGAGAGCGTGAAGACCGCCCATTTGAAGCGCCAGACCTCGTAGCCGACGAAGCGGGCGCGGGTCTCGTTCTGGCGGATGGCCTGCAGCACGCGGCCGAAGGGTGAATTCGCCAGCCGCCAGCACAGCACGACAACGATCATCAGCAGTGCCGCGGCGAAATAGAACAGCGCGCGATTGTCGGTCAGGGCGACCTGCCAGGGTCCCAGCGTCAGCGGTGGGCGCGGAATGCCGAGCAGGCCGTCCTCGCCGCCGGTGACGCGATGCAGCTTCATGGCGAGGAACCAGAAGATCTGGCCGAAGCCGATCGTCAGCAGCGCGTAGTAGATGCCGCGGCGATGCGACAGGAACGCCCCGACCAGCGCGCCGGCGATGCCTGCCGCCAGCACGGCTGCGAGCAGGCCGCCCCAGAGGCTGACGGCGACATGCTGCTGGAACAGCCCGAAGGCATAGGCGCCGATGCCGAGATAGGCGCCGTGGCCGAAGGAGTGCAGGCCGGTATAGCCGAACAGCAGGTTGAACCCGAGCGCGAAGGCGACCCAGATCGCGATCTCGATGCCGAGATACTGATAGAGCCCAACGGCAGGCAGCAGCCATGGCGTCGCCAGCAGCAGTATAGCGAGGACGATCATCGGCAGCGTGATCCAGGCCGACGGGCGCGCAGGAATGTCCGAGAGCGAGATCATGGGGTCAGTTCTCCAGCGCGCTCTTGCGACCGAGCAGGCCGCGGCTGCGGAACCCGAGGACGGCGATGAGGAGTAGGTACATCGACATTGTCGCCCAGGCGGCCGCATAGGCGCCGGTGATGCCCATGGCGAGGCCGACCAGAAGCGCCGCGATGACCGCGCCCCAGAAGCTGCCGACGCCGCCGATGACGATGATGAGGAAGGCGGGGATGACGATATCAACGCCGACATGCGGGCGCAGGCCCCAGATCGGCACCATCACCACGCCGGCAAGCCCGGCCAGCGCGGCGCCGAAGCCGAAGACCAGCAGCCTCAGCCTGGCGAGATCGTAGCCGAGCGCGCGGACCATTTCGCTGTCATGCGCGCCCGCCTTGATCACGGCGCCGGCCGAGGTGCGTTCGAGGAACAGCCAGACGGCAAGGATCGCGGCGATGCTGAAGCCGGCGGCGAAGAAGCGGTAGGTGGAGAAGATCATGTCGTTCAGCAGAAAGGCGCCATTGATGGCCTGCGGCAGCGCCAGATTCTGCTCGCCCGTGCCCCAGACCAGCCGGATCAGTTCCTCGATGACGAGCGCGGCGCCGAAGGTCAGCAGCAGGCCGTAGAGCGGCGGCTTGCCATAGGTCGGGCGCAGGCACAGCTCGAGCAGCATGCCGGCAAGCCCCGCCAGTGCCGGCCCGATCGCCAGCGCCAGCACATAGCGCAGGCCGAGCGGCAGGCTGAGCCACCAGGCGCCGAAGGGCGTGCCCGCGAACCAGCCGCCGCCGATCACCGTCAGCGCGAAATAGGCGCCGATCGCAAACAGCGAGCCATGGGCGAGGTTGATCACCTCCATCACGCCGACGATCAGGGTGAAGCCGAGCGCGATCAGGGCGAAGAGCAGGCCGAGCGTCAGGCCGTTGATGATGTGGGGCAGTAGATCGATCATGCGTGTTCCGTCCGGATGCAACGATGCCGTACCCGCGACCGCTAGTGCGGCCGCGGATGGGGGGACGGGTCAGGCGTCGAAGGTTGGCGTCTGCTCGTAGGATTCGAGTTTGCAGAGCTTGGCGGAATCCGTGTCGCGGACATCCTCCGCCTTGGCCTGGCTCAGGACGTCGAAGATGTCGTCCTTCTCCTTTGGCGCCTTGTTGGCCGTGGCGAGGTAGATCGTCTGCTGGACCTGATGCGTCTGGGCGTCGATCGTCGCATCGAAATGCTGCATACGGTCGCGGGCCGAAATCTTGTGACCTTCCAGCGCTTTGATCACGGCAATGTTGTTGGTCGTGCCGGCCCGCTCAATGGCTCCGAGGAGTTCCCGGATCGACATGTAGCCATTGTAGAAGACGTTGCCGGGCGAGCGCATGGCCGTCTCGGGATACATCGTCTGGTAGCGCTTGACGAAGTCGGCCACGCCCGGGAGATCGAGGCGGTAGTACCAGGTCGTGCCGAAAACGCCGAAGAGGTTCTCGATCGGCAGGCCGTAGACATCATCCCAGTCCTGCTGACTGTTGATCCAGGCCGGCTTGTCGCCCATCTTGAGTTGGACCACCTGCTGGCGCATCGCCTTCTGGTCGTCGCCACCGATCGCAGCGGACACGACGCCGGGCTTGCGCTGCTGCACCTTCAGCAGGGCAGAGGTGAAGTCACGCGTGCCCTGCGGGATCAGCACCTCGTCCATGACCTTGCCGCCATATTCCTTCAGCAGGGCCTTGGTCGCCGCAGCGGTGTCGTGACCCCAGACATAATCATTGGTCAGGAGCATCCAGTCCGGCCCGAAACGCTCGATCGCGCTCTTGACCGCGGCCTTGGCGAAATTGGTGCCGTTGCCATCGAAGACGAATTTGACGCGGTGGCAGTTTTGGCCGGCCTCGGTGGGCGAGGACGAATTCGTGTTGATGTAGATCACGCCGTATTTCTGGGCGACCTGGCTGATCGCGTTGGCAACGCCGGAATGGACCGCGCCGACAAGGAAGCCGCACTGCTCGCGGCTGATCATGCGCTCCGCCACGCGGCTGCCGGTGGCGGCGGTCGTCTCGGTGTCGATGTGGACGAACTCGACCTTGCGGCCGAGCACGCCGCCGCGCTCATTGGCCTCGGCGATCGCCATCATCATGCCGCGCTTGTCGCTGGCGCCGGAGTTGGCATACATGCCGCTGGCATCGGCCGTGATGCCGATCCGGATCGGCTTGGCCGCGCCTTGCGCCCAGACGCGATTGTGCTTCCACGGACCGGCAAACAGCGAGACCGTGGACGCGGCGCCGGCGGCGCCCAACAGGCCGCGTCGCGAAACCTGAATCTTCGACATCGATGTCCTCCCCGAAACGGACGGGCTCGTGCCCGTCTCTTGCCTGATCGAAAGTCAGAACTAATTTTCACAGAGCATGAATATTTTTTCTGTCATGTCAACGGGCCGTGCAAATTCAACGCTTTTCCCGGCCTCTAGAGTGAGGTAGGAGAATGAATGAACGAAAATTCATTCAATAAGCCGACGGCAACCGCTTCCACGAGCGATGCCACGCAGGAGACCTTCGAGGCCCTTCGCCAGCGTCTTCGCAACCGCTTCGACCAGCTGAGCCCGCATCTGCAGCGCATCGCGCGGTCGGCGCTGGAAAAGCCCAGCGACTTCGCCCTGAACACGGTGGTCGGCATCGCCGGCGACCTCGAGGTCCAGCCATCCACGCTGATCCGCTTCGCCAAGGAATTCGGCTATCGCGGCTTCTCCGAGATGCAGCGGGTCTTCCGGCTACGCCTGATCGAAGGCGCCCCTCGCGCACGCGAGGAGGTCTTTGCACGCCAGGCCGCCCCGCAGCGGGCGAACGACTACGGCGCCCTGCTGAATGGCTGCGTGGATGCGCTGATCGCTTCGCTCGAGGACCTGCGTCGGAGCGTTTCGCCGGAGGCGCTCGACAAGGGGACGCAAATGCTGCGGCAGGCCGAGCATGTCTACATTGCGGGCTTGCGGCGATCCCGGCCGATCGCGACCTATCTCGCCTATGGGCTGACGCGCTGCGAGCGGCAGTGCAGCCTGCTCGATTTCGGCAGCGGGATGGCGGCCGAACAGATCGCCACCATGCGGTCGAGCGACCTTCTCGTGGCGATCGCGTTCACGCCCTATACCCAGTCGGTGGTCGACATCACGCTCGACACCCATCTCAGCGGCAAGCGGATCCTCGTCCTGACGGATGTGCCCGAGAGCCCGCTGGCGCGCCACGCCGAACTGACCTTTCTCGTCGACAATTCAGCCACCAGCCAGTTCAGGCCGATTTCGGGAGCGATCGCGTTGGTCCAGACTTTGATTACTGGCCTTGGAACGGGATGAAGCGACGACGATGGCTAACCGTGGGGCACCCGAGAGCTCAGTGAGCAAATCGATCAAGCGCTCAAGCTCGCCGCCTCGAGGCTGCCTTGCCACGGAAAATGAGCGGGTTTGGTGGGATACCGGACGCGCCGATCCCTCCAGCTAAGCGTCCGCTCTCGACGAATGCGGTCCTGAAGCAATTGCGATTCGGAGGTCAGCTTCCGAGCAGACCCTCAATGTCGGCAAATGGCCCAGTTCGGCAATGACGCAGTTGGTGCCAAACCTAGACAGTATGGAAGCGGAATGTCGTGCTGTGGCGGTAGGTTTTGCCTGGATCCAGTCTCGTAGACGGATAGTCCGGCCGGTTGGGTGCGTTTGGCCAGGCCTGTGGTTCAAGGCAGAAGGCGTCGGACTGGCGATAGAGGCGTTCCCCTTTCCCGCCCGAACTGCCATCGAGAAAGTTGCCGGAGTAGAACTGTAGGCCAGGCTGGTCGGTGATGAGGTCGAGGGCGCGGCCGGAGTCCGGATCGACGACGCGAGCGGCGAGCCGCGGCGCGACGGCGACCTCGTCGCCAAGGACGAAGCAATGGTCGTATCCGTGCGCGCGCCGCAATTGTTCGTCGTCGGCGCTGATGGCGGCGCCGATCGCCCGCGGCGCGCGGAAGTCGAACGGCGTGTCGGCGACGCCGGCTGGTGCGCCGAGCGGGATCAGACCGGCATCGACCCGCAAATAGCGATCGGCGAACAGCGTCAGTTCGTGATCCAGGATGTCGCCGCCGGCGACCGCGCCGCCGAGGTTGAAATAGCCGTGATGCGTCAGGCTGACGATGGTCGGGCGATCGGTCGTCGCCTCGAACGCGATCGTCAGTTCCTGCGGCCCCGTAAGCCGGAAATGGACCCGCGCCGCCAGCGCTCCCGGAAAACCTCCCTCTCCATCCGGGCTCGCATGGCCGAGCGTGAGCGACGGCACCGGGTCGCGATCGATGTTCTCGACGCTCCATAGCACCCGGTCGAAACCATTCGCGCCGCCATGCAGGGTGTTCCTGCCGTCATTGGCGTCGAGCCCATGCCGGACGCCGTCGAGCGTGAAGGCCGCGCCGGCGATGCGGTTGGCATTACGCCCGACCGTCGCTCCGAAGAAATCCCGCCGCGCCAGATAGGGCTCCAGCGCGTCGTGACCGAGGACCACGTCGTCACATTGCCCGTTGCGGTCCGGCGCCCAGAGAGCCTGCACGGCGCCGCCCCAAGTGATGATCGAGACCGCGAAACCGGCCTCGCCGCGAAGCGTGATGCGCTCGACCGCGCGCCCGTCGGGCAGGACCCCGAAGACATCGCGCGAAACCGGCTCTGACATCTCGGACAACCCCGTTCTCACCATGCGAAATCATCGACGAAGGATCGCTGGCCGAGCATGAACGCGTCGGCCACCAGCGCCAGCGGCCCGGTGTCGACGTCGCTGCTGCTGGAGCGGACCAGATCGACGAAGCGGCGATAGACGCCGCGATATTCCCGCTCCGGCTCGTCGACGAGAACCTGGCCATCATGGTTCAGCCGGGCTCCTCCCGCGCTCAGCACGAGGCTCCCCGCATCGGTCTCGATCGCGATCGACCAGATCTGCTCGCCGCTCTGGCGAAAATCGAACGCCGTATGGATCGGCAGACCGGACGCGGTCGCGAGCTTGAGCTCGGCCGCGATGGGCGCTTCCCGGTTGGCCGGAAAATCCAGTCTAGCGCCGACCACGAAGACCGGCTCAGGCAGGATCGCCGTCAGGATCGAGAACGCATTGATGCCTGGATCGAACACGCCGAGGCCGCCAGGTTCGAAGATCCAGTCCTGCCCCGGATGCCAGACGCGCGCATCCTCCTTCCAGAGGATCGTGACACGCCGGGCCCGATGCCGCGCCAGAAAGTCACGCGCCGGCTCAACCGCCGGAGCAAAGCGCGAATGCCAGGCGGCGAAAAGCGTTCGGCCCCGCTTCTCCGCCAGCGCCATCAAGGGGGCGAGCTCACTCACGCCAGCACCGGGTGGCTTCTCCAGCAGGACATGCTTTCCGGCAGCGAGCGCCGCCCGCGCCTGGTCGCGGCGGGGCATGGGCGGCGTGCATAGTACAACGGCATCGACATCGGGGACATCGGCCAGCAGCTCCTCGACCGTACCGACGCAATCGACGCCGTCCAGACGCGCATTGCGGCTGGCCACAGCGACGAGCTCGATTCCAGGCGTGGCCGCGATCGCCGGCAGGTGCTGGTCGCGTGCGATCTTGCCGAGCCCAACCAAGGCGAGACGGATTGGCTTCATGCGCTCGGCCCAGCTCGCCAAGGCCTTTTGGCACGGAACCAAAAGGGCGCAAGCCCAGGGCGCCGACGAAGGCCAGAAAATCCGCATGAGAGATTGAGAAATCGGTTTCTCATATTATTATTCTCTGATAACCGTCTGAGAAACCGGTTTCTCAGATCGAGGTGGGGCGTGTCAAGCGCGGTGTCGGGCGAGCGGGTGACGATCTACGACGTGGCGCAGGCCGCGCGCGTCAGCACCGCCACGGCCTCGAAGGCGCTCAACGACACGGGGCGCGTTTCGCTCGAGACGCGCGACCGCATCAAGCGGGTCGCGAGGGAACTCGGCTTTCGGCCGAACTCCCTCGCGCGAAGCCTGACACGCAAGCGCAGCTTCAGCGTCGGCTTGCTGACGAACGACACCTATGGGCGCTTCACGCTACCGCTGATGGCCGGGATCTCGGAGGGGCTGATCGACCACGGTGTGTCGGTTTTTCTGTGCGCCATCGGGGACAATCCCGACCTCGCCAGAATCCATGTCGATGCCATGCTCGACAAACAGGTCGACGGCATCATCGCAACCGGGAAGCGCATCGACAAGCCGCTGCCGGTGGATCTCACCCATCTGTCCGTGCCCGTCGTCTATGCGCTCACTGCCGGCCCGAGCGATGGCGTCACGCTGGTCCCGGATGACCGCCAGGGTGCGGGGGCGGCAGTGCGCCATCTTCTGGCGCAAGGGCGGCGGCACATCGTCCATGTCACCGGCCCGTGCGAATTCGATGTCGTGCATGAACGGGCTCGCGCCTGCACGCAGGCGCTCGCCGAGGCCGGGGCAGCGACCGAGGCGAAGGTCCTGTTCGGCTCCTGGTCCGAGCATTGGGGCCATCAGGCAGTCGAGGCTCTGTGGTCCGGCGCCGACAAGCCGGACGGCATTTTCTGCGGCAATGACCAGATCGCACGGGGCGTGGTGGACGCGCTGCGCGAGCGCGGGGTGAGCGTGCCCGGCGACGTCTCCGTGGTCGGCTTCGACAATTGGGAGATCGTCGCCAAGGAAACGCGCCCGCCGCTGACGACGGTCGACATGAACCTGAAGGAACTGGGCCGACAGGCCGGGCTGGCGCTGGTGCGCCTGGTCAATGGCGAAGCGGTCGAAACGGGAGTCTGGAAGCTGCCCTGCAGCCTGATCGTACGCTCGTCTTAGCGAGATCATACGCAACAAGAACGGTCACAAAAACCAAGGCCACAACCGGAGGAAACGCAGATGAAGGGATTCAAGGCAGCCTTGCTCGCCCTCGTTGCCGTGCAGGCATCGGCCGGCGCAGCCCTGGCACAGCAGAAGCTGACGATGTGGTCGCGCTCCAGCAGCGAGGCCTTCATGCCCTCGCTGGTGAAGGCGTTCAACGCCGCGCACAAGACACAGATTGAGCTGCAGATCGTGCCCAATACCGAGATGGTGCAGAAATACGCGATCTCGGCTGCCGGCGGCTCGGCGCCGGACCTGCTCTCGCTGGATCTGGTCTATACGCCGGCCTTCGCCGCCTCGGGCCAGCTCGAGGACCTGACCGATCTGGTCAAGGGCTTTCCCTTCTTCGACCAGCTCTCGAAGGCTCACCTTGGAGCCGGCAGCTATGAGGGCCGCATCTTCGGCACGCCGATGTCGGCCGATGCCTCCGTGATGCTCTGGAACAAGAAGCTGTTCAAGCAGGCCGGGCTCGACCCCGAGAAGGGCCCGACCAACTGGGCCGAGATCGAGGAATATGCCGGCAAGGTCAACGCCATCGGCGGCGACATCCGTGGTTTCTACTTCTCCGGCGCCTGCGGCGGCTGCAACGCCTTCACCTTCATGCCGCTGGTCTGGGCTTCGGGCGGCGAGATCCTCGCGGACGGCGCCAGGAAGGCGACGCTGAACACGCCGCAGATGCGCGATGCGGTGGCGCTCTATCGAGGCCTCGTCGCCAAGGGCTATGTGCCTGAGAGCGCGCGCACCGATGCCGGCCCCAATTTCTTCGGCGGCTTCGCCACGGATCGCATCGGCATGTCGCCGATCGGCGCCTTCGCGATCGGCAACCTGGTCAAGAACTATCCGAATGTCGAGTTCGGTGTGACCTTCCTGCCCGGCAAGACCGGCGGCAAGGCCTCCTTCGCGGGCGGCGACAATTTCGTCGTCACCGCAGGACGCAAGAACATGCCGGAGGTGAAGGAGTTCCTGAGCTTCGTCTATTCGCTGGAAGGCCAGACCCTGCTGGCCAAGCTCGGCAGCCTGCCGACTCGTGCGGATGTCGCGGCGGAGGCGGTGAAGTCGCTCGACCAGCGCTATCTGACCGCGACCGAGGCGATGAAGATCGGCCGGACGCCGTCCTCGCCGGTCTACAACGACATCATCAACAGCAGCACTGGCCCGTGGAAGCAGATGCTCAACGAGGTCTTCTTCGGAAAGGATGTCGAGGGCTCCCTCGTCAAGGCCGAGAAGACGATGCAGTCGATCATCGACCAGTCGGGGAAGTGATCCTCGCCCATCGTTCACCGCGGTCGTTCCGACCACGCTGATTTCACTCGGAAACACGCCGTCATCCCGGGCCTTGCCCCGGGATCCATGCCGGAACGCACGCGAAACGGGTTCAGGCATGGCTCCCGGATCTCCGCTCCGCTTTGTCCGGGATGACGGCGCGGTGACTGCGACCAGCCCCCAAACCTCGCCGGCTCATATGACATGACCCAGTCAAATCCCGCCAAGCAAAGATCCAGTGGGCGACGCGGCACGCGCCTGCGCCGACAGCAGCTGGCCGGGCTGCTGTTCGTGGCGCCGGCGGTGCTGCTGGTGATCGTGTTCTTCCTGGTCCCGCTCGGAATGGCGTTCTGGATGTCGCTGCACAACTGGCCGCTACTCGGCCGGCCGCGCTTCATCGGCCTCGCCAACTACCTCAACCTGATGAACGACCAGCGCTTCTGGAATGCGATGGGCTTCACCGCCTATTACACGGTGATCGTCACCATCGCGATCTTCGCGGTTGCCTTCCCGCTGGCGCTTTTCGCCGAGAAGGCGCGGCCGATGATCAAGGTCTACCGCACGGCGATCTTCCTGCCCGTGGTCGTCGGCTTCGGCTCGGCCAGCCTGCTCTGGGCCTGGCTGATGAATGTCGATGTCGGCCTGTTCTCGCCGCTGGCCTACCGGCTCGGGCTGACGGAGAAGCCGGTCAACCTGCTCGCATCGTTCGACACCACGTTCTGGTCGATCATCGTCATGGTCGTCTGGAAGACGGCCGGCTTCAACATGATCATCCTGCTCACCGGCCTGCAGGGCATCTCCACGGAAGTGCAGGAAGCGGCGCGGATCGACGGCGCCTCGTCCTGGCAGCGCTTCCGGCGCATCACCCTTCCCCTGATGAGGCGAACCATCGCCCTGGCACTGATCCTTTCGGTGGCCGGGTCGGTGCTGGCCTTCGACCAGTTCTACATCATCGCCGATGGCGGGCCGCAGAACAGCACTGTCACCGCCGTCTACTGGATCTTCAGTCAGTCCTTCGTCTCCTTCCGCCTCGGCTATGGCGCGGCGATGTCGATGGTGCTGCTGGCGATCCTGGTGACGATCAGTGTCGTGCAACTGCGCCTGTTGCGCACGCCGGAGGGTGCGTGATGTCCGAACGCAAGGCCGCCACGGCCCGCCGCAGGCTGTTCGCCGCCACGCGCTACCACGCGATCGGCCTCTTCATCTCGCTGCTGTTCGTCGCGCCGATCGCCTGGAGCGCGCTGGTCTCGTTCAAGCCCTCGGCCGAGGCCGCGCGGCCGCCATTGCCACCCTGGCCGGTCGAGGGCTTCAGCACCCAGAGCTACGAGAACCTGGCGAAATACGGCGTCGGCATCTGGACCTATGCCGGCAACAGCCTGACCGTCGCGGCCGCGACCGTGGCCGTCACCGTGATCATCAGCCTGCTGGCGGGCTACGGCTTCTCGCGCTTCAAGTTCCCGCTGAAGAACGTGCTGTTTGTGCTGATCATCTCGACGGTGATGATCCCGTTCCAGTCGATCCTGACGCCGCTCTTCCTGATCCTGACCAAGCTCGGCCTGCAGAACACGCTGCCCGGCATCGTGTTGATCTATGTGACGCTGCATCTGCCCTTCTCGATCTTCATGATGCGCAACGCCTTCGACGCCGTGCCGAAGGAGATCGAGGACGCGGCGCGTGTCGACGGCGCCTCGGTCTTCCTGATGCTGCGCCGGGTGATGCTGCCGCTGGTTCTGCCCGGGGTCGCAACGGTCGCGATCTTCGCCTTCCTGGCCTCGTGGAACGAGTTCCTGGCGGCGCTGATCCTGCTGACGGACCAGAAGAAATACACCCTGCCGGTGATGATGGCCGCGGTCCGCTCCGGCCAGTTCGGCACCATCGACTGGGGCGCGGTGCAGTCCGGCGTGATGCTGATGATGGCGCCGTGCCTCGCCCTCTTCCTGCTACTGCAGCGCTACTACATCCGCGGGCTCACCGCGGGCGCCGTCAAGTGAACCTCTCCGACGACATCAACAGAAGCGGTGACGCCATGACTTCCCATGATCAGCTCAGGGCCAGCGGCTTCCGGCCCCCCGCCGTGCCCGATGTCGAGATGCGCGGCTTCTGGGGCGAGCGTATCGACGCCGTCGCCGACAGGACGGCGATGATCCTCTACGAGCGCTGCGTCGCGGCCGGCATGTTCGAGCAGATCGACCCGGCCCGGCCGGTGCCGCCGGTGAATATGCCCTGGCACATGCGTGCGGACGGCACGCCCGACACAGTGAATGTCCAGATGTTCTGGGATTCGGACGTCGCCAAGGTGATCGAGACCGCGGCCTATGCACTCTATCGCAAGCCCAATGCCGATCTCGAAGCGAAGATGGACGCGATCATCGAGATGTTCGCGGGGCTCCAGCAGCCGGACGGCTACATGAACTCCTGGTTCGTCCGGATGCAGCCGGGCCAGCGCTGGACCAATCTGCGCGACTGCCACGAGCTCTATTGCGCCGGGCATCTGATGGAGGCGGCGGTGGCCTATTTCCACGCCACCGGCAAGCGCAAGCTGCTCGACGTGATGTGCCGTTATGCAGACCATATCGACGCAACCTTCGGCCCCAGGCCCGGCCAGAAGCCCGGCTATTGCGGCCATGAGGAGATCGAACTGGCTCTGATCCGGCTCGGCCGCGCCACCGGCGAACAGCGCTATCTCGACCTCGCGCGCTACTTCGTCCAGCAGCGCGGGCAGCAGCCGCATTATTTCGACATCGAGGCTGCCGAGCGTGGCGTCGATCCGACGCAGTGGCGCCACAAGACCTATCTCTACAMCCAGTCGCATTTGCCGGTGCGCGAGCAGGACAAGGTCGTCGGCCATGCAGTGCGGGCGATGTACCTCTATTCCGGCATGGCCGATGTCGCGACCGAGTTCGGCGACGACAGCCTGACGGACGCGCTGAAGGGGCTCTGGGCGGATCTGACCTCCAAGCAGATGTATGTCACCGGAGGCATCGGGCCGGCAGCCAGCAATGAGGGCTTCACCGACTATTACGACCTGCCCAATGAGAGCGCCTATGCCGAGACTTGCGCGGCGGTGGCACTGATGATGTGGGCGAGCCGCATGCTCGGGCGCGGGCCGGACCGGCGCTATGCCGACATCATGGAGCAGGCCCTCTACAACGGCGCCCTGTCCGGCCTCTCGATCGACGGCTCGCGTTTCTTCTACGACAATCCGCTGGAGAGCCGCGGCGGCCATCACCGCTGGACCTGGCATCGCTGCCCGTGCTGCCCGCCGAACATCGCCCGCACCGTGACGGCGATCGGCAGCTATATGTACGGCGTCTCGGCGGACGGCATCGCCGTGCATCTCTACGGCGCCAGCACGGCCCGGCTCAGCGTCGGCGCGACGGCCGTAACGCTGACGCAGGAAACGAACTATCCGGTTGACGGGCGGGTCGCGATCACCATCGGGCTGGATCGGCCGGCGCGCTTCACCCTGTCGCTGCGAATGCCGGGCTGGTGCGGCCAGGCCGCCGTCGCGCTGAACGGCGAGGCGGTGCCGATGGTGGAGAACGGCGACGGCTATGTGCATCTCGCCCGCGAATGGAAGGATGGCGACAGCTTGGCGCTCGACCTGCCGATGCCTGTGCGCGCGCTCCATGCCCACCCGGCGGTGAAGGCCGATCTCGGCCGTGTCGCGATCGCGCGCGGGCCGCTCATCTATTGCGTCGAAGAGGTCGACAATGCCGCCGACCTCAACGCCCTGATCGCGCCGGGGGATCTCTCCGGCGCCAGGACAGTTCCGATGCCGAATCTCGGCGGGGCGATGGCGATCGATCTCCCGGTGCGGCGCGAGCAGTGGCCGCGACGGGACGGCTGGCTCTACGATGCCCATCCGCCGGAATATGCCGCGACGACGGCGCGCCTCGTGCCCTATCACCTCTGGGATAATCGCGAACCCGGCGAGATGCTGGTCTGGATCAGGGGCGGCCGATGAGCGCGCAGCACAACCCGGCACAGGAAAAAGCCACCATCGAACTCAAGGGCGTGCGCAAGAGCTTCGGTTCGGTCGAGGTCATCCATGACCTCGACCTCAAGGTCGAAGGCGGCGAGTTCGTCGTCTTCGTCGGCCCGTCCGGCTGCGGCAAGTCGACCCTACTGCGCATGATTGCCGGGCTGGAGGAGGTAACGGACGGGGACATCCTGATTGCCGGCCGGGACGTCACCGATCTCGACCCGGCCAAGCGCGGCATCGCCATGGTCTTCCAATCCTATGCGCTCTACCCGCATATGAGCGTGCGCGAGAACCTCGCTTTCGGCCTGGAGATCGCCCGAACGCCGGCGGCGGAGATCCGGCGGCAGGTCGAGGCGGCGGCCGATATCCTCAAGATCGGACCATTGCTGCACCGCCGGCCCGGCCAGCTCTCGGGCGGTCAGAGGCAGCGCGTCGCGATCGGGCGTGCGATCGTACGCAAGCCGCTGGTCTTCCTGTTCGACGAACCCCTGAGCAATCTCGATGCCGAGCTTCGCGTCAGCATGCGCGTCGAGATCGCGCGGCTCCATCGCGAGCTCGGCAATACGATGATCTATGTCACCCACGATCAGACCGAGGCGATGACGCTGGCCGACCGCATCGTAGTGCTGCGCGACGGCAGGATCGAGCAGGTCGGCTCGCCCCGGGAGGTCTACGAGAACCCCGCCAACCTCTTCGTCGCCGGCTTCATCGGCTCGCCGCGCATGAACATCATCGACGGAACCTGCCTGACGGCGAACCGGGTCAACATCGCGGGAACGGAGATCGAGCTCAACCGCCCCATGCCCGCCGCGCCGCAAGAAGCGATCAAGCTCGGAATCCGGCCCGAGCATTGGTCGATCACGGACAGGCAGGATAATTCGCTGCCGGCTCAGGTCGAATTCGCCGAATATCTCGGCAGCACGCGATACGTGCATTGCAAGCTCGCTAACGGAGACCTTGTCACCATCGAGCAACGCGGCGGGCAGGATGCCAAGCCGGGCGAAGGCCTATGGCTGAACTGCCACCAGCAGGCGCTGAAGATCTTCTCGATGTCGGGAGAGGCGAGGTGAGCGGGCACGCTAGCTTGCCCCGCGGTCAGCTTGAGCTGGATGGCGCCCTTGCGCATCGACGAGGGCATGGATTTTGGTGGTGAGCCCGCCTCGCGAGCGACCGAGACAACGATCTCGACCCCCCTTTTTCCGGTCGCACCCTGTTGATGGACCCGCACGACCTTGATGGACCCGCACGACC
>NZ_JBFUIF010000040.1:0-38621 GCF_056402015.1 Allobosea sp. P4_C6 | reverse complement strand
ACAATACCCGGCGCCCGCACTCCTCGCTCGGCTACAAGCCGCCAGCACCGGTCGCTGTGGTCTGGCCGCCTACGAAAACCCAACCCGCTTCGCCGGCCATCTCAACCGTGGCCGACAAGCCCACCATGCATTAGATTAGAACCGGGCCACCTGATGGGGGCAGGCCACAGCCGGCGTCCGGCAGCGCGGGGCTTTCGCACCGAGGCCGCGCCCATTCTGAGCTATTCCAGTATCACAGAACGGAAATCATCCCTCCGTCGACATATATGATTTGCCCATTGATGTAATTCGACGCGGGTGCAGCAAGAAATACCGCCGTCCCAATCAACTCGTCGGGCCTGCCCCAACGTTTTGACGGCGTGCGGCTCTTTACCCACGCATCGAACGCTGGATTGTCGATCAGCGCCTGGTTCATATCTGTCAGCATGTAGCCAGGGCCGATCGCATTGGCCTGGATGCCGTGCTCTGCCCACTCGGCCGCCATGGCCTGGGTCAGCATCTTGATGCCGCCCTTGGCGACGGTGTAGGGGGCGACGGTGGCACGTGCCAAGGCGCTGGTCAGCGAGCCGATGTTGATGATCTTCCCATGGCCGCGCGCGATCATCCGCTTCGCAGCTTCCCGTCCGATCACGAAGGCCGATGTCAGGTTCGTGTCGATCACGCGCTGCCAGTCCGCTGTCGCTAGTTCGACCATCGGCTTGCGGAACTGAATACCGGCGTTGTTGACGAGGATGTCGACGGTGACACCGGACGCGTCGAAGCCGGCGAAGGCATTTACGACCTGCTCCTCCGAAGTGACGTCGAATGCGGCAGGATTGGCCTCGAAGCCGGCCTGACGCATCTCCTGCACTGCGGCGCCGACACGGGCAGGGTCTGTACCGTTCACGAGGATGCTTGCGCCGGCCGCCGCAAGCCCTTCCGCCATTGCTCGCCCGAGGCCGCGCGAGGAGCCTGTGACGAGGGCGGTGCGACCAGTGAGATCGAAAAGCGGATTGGTCATCCCGGAATCCTCACAGGCTCGAACGGCGATGATGCAGGTCCGGACGTTCGAAGACTGCCGGCAGCAGCTCGACGCCCAGCCCCGGGGCCTCCATCGGGTAGACGTAACCGTCCTTGATGAAGGGCATCTCGGTGACGAGCTCCTTGTACCAGCCGGTGTAGAAGGCGCGTACCGATTCCTGGATCAGCGTGTTCGGCTGGCTGAAGGAGGCGTGGATCGCGGCGATGAAGCCGACCGGTCCGATGCAATCATGCGGCGCGAAGGGCCGGTGATAGGTCTCTGCCATCGCAGCGATCTTGCGCCCTTCGGTCAAGCCGCCGGTCCAGCAGAGATCGGCCATGACGACATGCATCGCATCGCGGTCGAGCATGTCCTTGTAAGGGAAGCGCGAGCCCAGCGTCTCGCTGGCCGTCACAGAGACCGTCGTAGAGCGCGCGAACTCGGCCAGCGCCTGCGGCGAGTTCATCCGGATCGGGTCCTCGTACCAGCTCGGCTCATACTGCTCGAGCACACGGGCGATCTTGATCGCGGTCGGCAGGTTCCAGAGCGAATGGAACTCGACCATGATCTCCATTTTGTCGCCGACGGCCTTGCGGATCTTTTCGAAGGGCTCGATCGCCTTCCGCATCTGCTCGGGTGTGATGTAGAGCCCCTGGTTCTCGATCGCCGGCGGATCGAAGGGCCAGATCTTCATCGCCGTGATGCCGCTTTCGAGCAGGCTCTCGGCGACGGCGTCGGCTCGGTTCATGAAGCCGTCGAGGTCTTCATAGGGGCCGCTGGTCTCGCCGAGATTCCACGTCGAGACCGGCTTGATGTTCTGCGAGCGGACGTAGCGATAGCCGGCGCAGGTGTTGTAGATGCGCTGCCGGTCGCGGCAGAGCCCGCCGAGCATCTGATGCACCGGCTGGCCGCAGACCTTGCCGAAGATGTCCCATAAAGCGATGTCGACCGCCGAGGTTGCGCGCGATTCGACGCCGGTCGAGGCCTGCGCCATCGGCAGGTTGGTCATTTCCTTGTGCAGCGCCTCGATATGCAGCGGGTTCTTACCCAGCAGGCGCATCGCAAGCGTGTCGTGCAGATGTGCCTCGACGGCGGCGGCGCCGTAGAAGGTCTCGCCGAGACCGACGATGCCGGCATCGGTGTGCACCCGCACCCACAGCACATTGGCGAACTCGTCCGTCCGCAGCGTTTCGATCGCGGTGATCTTCAAATCAGCCTCCCGGAGCTGCGCTCTTCGGCGAGACGAGCTCGGGAGCGCCTTGTTCGCTTGTCGCGGCCTGCCAAAGGGCGATGATGGCCGCGCAGTCTGGGACCATAGGAGTGCTTGTAAAATTTCACAACATGTTTATCGTTACGTTCAAGATGGCGCCGCTACAGAGCGCCACGCGGGAGGAACAGGGTCATGGCGAAGCGCCAGAGCCAGCCGCGGCTGGTTGCAGCCGACGACACGGCGACGCCGAAGCGGCAAAACCGCGTGAACCTGTTCGAGCTCGCCTATGGGCGCATCGAAGAGATGCTGGTGACCTGCGAGCTCAAGCCGGGCCGCTTTCTCGCGATGCAGGACCTGCAGGATCTGACCGGCTTCGGCCGCACGCCGATCCACAACGCGGTCAACCGGCTCGCAGCCGACACGCTGATCGTCATTCGCCCGCGCCACGGTTTGCAGATCGCTCCGATCGATCTGGCGCGAGAGCGGCTGCTGCTCAAGCTACGGCGCGATCTGGAGCGCTTCGTCATCGGCCTGGCGGCCGAGCGCGCGGGCCCCTCGCACCGCAACCAGATGCTGCACATGGAACGCCTGCTGCGCGAGCGCCGCGCCGGGCTCACTCTTGCCGAGTTCAACACGCTCGACCGGCGCATCGACCAGATGGTGCTGGCGGCGGCGGCCGAGCCCTTCCTGGAACATACGCTGCGCCCGCTGCACACGATCTTCCGGCGCATCGGCTTCATCTATCACAATTACATGCCCCATCGTGTCGGGCTGGAAGGCACCATCGACCACCATATCGCTGTGCTGAACGCGATCGCGACGCGTCATGGCGACCGGGCCGTCGCGGCCTCCGATGCGTTGATAGGCTTCGTCGATGGCATGTTCGACGAGATGGAGGCTGCGATCGACCCTTCCTTGCTGGATTGCAGCCTAGAGCCGCTGCTAAATACCTGACGTAAAGAGAGCCGCCGATCATGCGCATCGTCTTTCATGGTGAGAATGCCGCTTCCTTCAGCGAAGGCTTCGCCGGGCTGGTGGGATCGGACGCCGATATCCGTGTCCTCCCGGACCAACTCGAGGCCGAAGCCGATCGCCGTGCTTATGCCGATGCGGATGTCGTCGTCGGCGTGAAGTTCGATGCCACCTTGCCCGCCCTGACGAATCTGCGCCTGTTCCATGTGCCGGGGGCGGGCTATGACGCGGTCCAGCTCGACAAGCTCCCGTCCGAGACGAGCCTCTGCAACTGCTTCGGCCACGAGCAGGCGATCGCGGAATATGTGATGAGCGCCTTGCTGGCGCGGCACATTCCGCTCGCCGACGCCGATCAGCGTCTGCGCCGCGGCGACTGGGCTTATTGGGCGGGCGCGCCCGACCGGGTCCATGGCGAGATCGCCGGCAAGACCATCGGCCTGCTCGGCTTCGGGCATATCGGCAAGGCGATCGCACGGCGTGCCAAGGCCTTCGAGATGCAGGTCAACGTCGCCAATCGCAGCCCGGTCGCGACCTCCGAGATCGTCGACCGGTCTTTCACGCTCGACCGGCTCGACGCGTTCTGGGGTTCGGCCGACGCGATCGTTGTTTCGCTCCCGCTCACCCCGGAAACCCGAGGGATCGTCGGCGCTGACGCTTTCGCCGCGATGCGCCGCAATGCGGTCGTCTTCAACGTTGGGCGTGGCCCGTTGCTCGACGAGGCTGCGCTGTACGAGGCGCTAAAGCAGGAGCGCATCGCCGGTGCCGTGATCGACACCTGGTACCGATATCCCTCTTCCGAAGACGCGAATCCCCTGCCGGGCTCGTTGCCTTTTCATGAACTGCCGAACATCGTGATGACGCCGCATATGTCGGGCTGGACGAGCGGCACGATCCGCCGCCGCCAGCAGACCATCGCCGACAACATCCGGCGCTGTTTCGCCGGCGAGCCTCTGACCAACCTCGTGCGCGAGGGCAAAGCTGTCGCCTGATCTCCGATTTCCGAGCCGGACGCCAAGAAGCCGGCTGGGCCAACCGCGGACAATCCGCAAAAAGCAGGGAAGCGCACCATGGGTCTCTTCAAGCATTTCAGGGTTGCCGGCACTTTGCTGGCGCTGGGCGCCGGCATGCTGGCGGCAAGTCAGGCCTCGGCCCAGACGGTCACCGACATCATCAAGCGTGGCTCCGTCAAGATCGGCGTGCTGATCGGCGCGCCGCCATATGGCTCGGTCGACTCGCAGGGCAATGCGATCGGCTACGATGCCGACGTCATCGCGCTGATCGGCAAATATCTCGGCGTCAAGGTCGAGATGGTGCAGCTCACCCCGCCGGCCCGTATCCCGGCGCTGGAGGCCAACAAGGTCGACTTCCTCGTTGCGACGCTCGCCCCGACGCCCGAGCGTGCCAAGGCGGTGATGTTCTCGATTCCCTATAGCGCCTTCCAGACCGGCATCTACGCCAAGAAGAACGTCGCCATCAAAACCTGGGACGACCTGAAGGGCAAGAAGGTCGGCGTCAACCGCGGCTCCAGCGTCGAGCGCGAGTTCACCAGCCGCGAGAAGGAGCTGAACCTCACCATTCTGCGCTTCGAGGACGACGCGACCACGATGCAGGCGCTCTTCTCCGGCCAGGTCGAGGCCATCGCCGGCCCCGACGCCCAGGCCAACGCCGCCATGAAGGCGCGCGGCGAGACCGAGACCGAACTCAAATTCGTCTTCGGCATGCAGCCCAACTCGATGACGATGCGCAAGGACGCCTATGAGCTGCGCCAGTGGCTCAACAACTTCATCTACTACGTGAAGCAGAACGGCGAACTCGATGCGATCGCGCAGAAATGGGTCGGCAGCCCGCTGCCCCCGCTGCCGACCTTCTGATCCTACGCTCAAGCCGGCGTGCGTTCCAGCGCGCCGGCGATCCCTCTCGACCACCAGGGCCGAAGGAGCGCGCCGTTGCTCTTCCAAGACGTCTTTTCCAGATGGCCGATGATCCTGAACGGGGTCATGCTGACGACCGCGCTGTCCTTCATCGCGATCGGCCTCGGCCTCGTACTCGCGACGCTCATGACCGCGCTTCGCAGCCTCGCAGGCAGTTGGGCCGGCTACCTCGTGGATGCCTATGTCGAGCTGATGCGCAATACGCCCTTCCTGGTCCAGCTCTTCATGATCTTCTTCGGATTGCCTCAGATCGGCATCCGCATGAACGGGCTCGAGGCCTCGATCCTGGCGATGACGCTCAACCTTGCCGCCTACGCGACCGAGATCATTCGCGCGGGCGTCGACTCCATCCACAAGTCGCAGATCGAGGCCGGCATGGCGCTGGCGATGACCAAGCGCCAGGTCCTGCAGTATGTGATCCTGCAGCCGGCCTTCGCGCGTGTCTGGCCGGCGCTGTCGAGCCAGTTCGTGCTGATGATGCTGGCGTCCAGCATCTGCTCCTTCGTCTCGGTGCAGGAGCTCTCCGGCACGGCCGCGATCATCGAGCAGGATACCTTCCGCAGTTTCGAGACCTACATCGTCGTCACCATTATCTATCTGGTGCTGGCGCTCTCGCTGAAGCTGTTTCTGAACTGGCTCGGCCGGAAGCTCTTCCCGCAGGTCTCGGGCCTCGCGCGCCTCACCGAAGCGCATGGGGAGGCCGCCTGATGCAAACCTTCGGTTGGCCAGAGGCCTATTTCATCCTGCGTTCCGCCGGCTGGACGCTGGCGCTCACGGCAATAGCCTTCTTCATCGGCAGCATCCTCGGCGGCGCCTTCGCGATCATGCGCCTGTCCCGGGTCAAGCTGCTGCGCCAGTTCGCGGCCGGCTACATCCTGGTCGTCCAGTCGATCCCGGTCCTCATGGTGCTGTTCATGAGCTATTACGGGCTTTCGGCTGTTGGCATCGAATTGCCGCCTTTCTTCGCCGCCTCGGCCTCGCTGTCGATCTACGTCTCAGCCTATCTCGCCGAGATCTGGCGCGGCTCGATCGAATCCGTACCGCGTCAGCAATGGGAGGCTTCCGCCTCGCTGGCGCTGACCACGCCGCAGCAGTACCGCTACATCATCCTGCCGCAGGCGATCCGGATCTCGCTGCCGCCGACGGTCGGCTTCCTCGTCCAGCTCGTGAAGAACACCTCGATCGTCCAGGTCGTCGGCTTCGTCGACCTCATGCGTGCCGGCATGCTGGTCAACAACGCGACCTATCAGGCCTTCCAGATATTCACCCTGGTGGGCGCGATCTATTTCGCGATCTGTTTCCCGCTGTCCCGGCTCAGCCGCCATCTCGAAAAGGTGATGAATGCCAGCCGTTCTCATTGAAGACGTCCACAAGCGCTTTGGCTCGCTGGAGGTGCTGAAAGGCGTCTCGCTCAGCGTCGAGACAGGACAGGTCGTCGCCATCATTGGCCGCTCCGGCTCGGGCAAGTCGACGCTGCTGCGCTGCATCAACGGGCTCGAGACCTTCCATGCCGGCAAGATCGAGGTCGCCGGCCACACGACAACGCAGGACCCGACAAAGCTGCGCGAATTGCGCAAGGATGTCGGCATCGTCTTCCAGAGCTACAACCTGTTTCCGCACCTGACGGTCGGTCAGAACATCATGCTCTCGCCGCGCATCACCAAGAACGTCTCCCAGGCGGAGGCGCTTGCACTGGCAAAGGACGTGCTCGCGCAGGTCGGGCTCTCCGAGAAGTTCGACAGCTACCCCGACAACCTCTCCGGCGGCCAGCAGCAGCGTGTCGCCATCGCCCGCTCGCTGGCGATGAAGCCGAAGGTGATGCTCTTCGACGAGGTTACCTCGGCGCTCGACCCGGAGCTGACCGGCGAGGTGCTGATCGTCATGGAGAAGCTCGCCAAGGGTGGCATGACCATGCTGCTCGTCACCCACGAGATGAACTTCGCCCGGACCGTGGCCGACACCACGGTGTTCATGCATCAGGGGAAAATCTGGGAGCAGGGGGCGTCGAAGGCGCTGTTCGCAACCCCCCAGACCGCTGAGCTGGCGAACTTCGTCAGGGCTGGCGCTCATTGAGCGTCTTCGCTCCGCGTCGATGATTTGGCTCGGACCCTGGCGGAGCACAAACGATTCTGCTTCCGCAATGCGAAGGTGGATATTCCATAGGTGAGCTTCGAGCGTCCGCTTTCGGACGACGGCTCGATGGCGGCTGTTGGCGCCACTGCGCTTGCCACCTGATCGGGCGCAACGCCCCGGTTGGCAGTTCGCGTTGAGCCGCGGCGCATTGCTTCGATCTGGCTTGCGCAAGCCAGACATGTGTCGATGGCCTGAAAAGCCCTGATGCGCGCAACATCCTGGCCTGCCTGCTTATTCAGACGGGCGCGTTCCCCGGGCTCTTCGCCGATCGAATTCTTGTCGATGTTGAATGGTCCGGCGAAGCGGTGCTCGCGCTTCGGCCGGTCGAGATGCGCAGCGCAGCTATTGGCATCAAGCTGCAGATGGGCGCCGCACAGCATGTAGCGACGGCCACGTCTCGACGATATTGCGCTCGCCCTCAAATTGGTTCAACATTGGCTGAAATTGATCTGCATTGGCTGGACAAGGAATGCGACGGGCCATGATCATCGAAGACATCGCGTTCATCCCCTTGCAGGCGCAGCTTCCCCCCGGTCGCAGCTATGGAATGGCAAAGTCGCTCGCGAGCGCCCGGGCCACGACCCTGGTCCGCCTGCGCCTGTCCGACGGAACCGAAGGTGTCGGCGAATGCTGGGGCATGCCCACGGTAAATCTCGCCATGCTGCCACTGGTAAAGGGCTACCTGCTCGGGAGTCACGTGCTCGACATCGAGCATGTCTTCTCGCAGATGCTGGCTCGCCATTACCATTTCGGCGTCCAGGGTCCCCTGACCTGGAGCATTTCCGGCATCGACATGGCTGCCAAGGATGCGGCGGGCAAGGCGCTGGGCCTGCCGGTTCACCGCTTGATCGGCGGCAAGCAGGCTTCCCAGGTGCCGATCTATGCGTCTGGCGGTTATCTGACGGAGAATAGCGAGCGCGATTTCGAGCCGCAGATCGAAGCGATGGCGAAGGCGGGCCATCGCTCGATCAAGATCAAGATCGGCGTGTCGCCGGCCAGCGACGAGCAGCGTGTCGCTGCGGCGCGCCAGATTCTAGGCCCCGATGTCGAGATCCTGGTCGACATCAACTCCAACTACACCCTCGATCTCGCGCGCGAGAGCATCGGCCGGCTCGTCCCCTACGGCATAGGCTGGGTCGAGGAGCCGCTCGCGCCTCAGGATTTCGCCGGCTATGAGGCGCTCCACCGCTGGAGTCCGGTCCCGATCGCCACGGGCGAGGCCCTCTACACCGCCTTCGACTTCAAACGCCTGATCGATCGGCGTGCTGTCGATGTCGTGCAGCCGGATCTCTCGCTCTGCGGTGGTTTCTGGCAGGGCCGTCAGATCGCCCAGCTCGCGATGATGGAGCATTTGCGCCTGTCGCCCCATGTCTGGGGCACCGGGGTCGGTTTGGCGGCGGCGGTGCATTTCGTCGCGTCGCTGCCGGTTTATCCCCATGGCGGCAATGTCCCGCGCCCGACGCTGGTCGAATATGATTTGGGCGACAACCCGTTGCGGGATTCAATCCTGGTCGATCCGCTCCAGCAGGTCGATGGCGTGATCGCCGTACCCGACGCGCCCGGCCTCGGTATCGAGATCGACTGGAATGCGGTGGATCGCCATGTCCTTCGCTGATGCAGTCGAACCTGATTCCACCGAGCTGGCGTCGAGGCCTGGCAGCGCCGGCACCGTGCTTGTCGCCGGCGGACTGGGCTTTGTCGGGTCTCATGTCGTCCGCGCCCTGATCCGTGCTGGGTATGCCCCGGTTCTGTTCGGGCCGGCCATGGCCGAGGACCGGCTTGCCGATGTCGCGGGCCGCTATCAGGTGTTCGAGGGCTCCATCGGCGATCGCGAGGCTCTCGACGCGGCCTTTGCCCGGTTCAAGCCGACGCAGGTGGTGTCCTGCGTGGCGCATAGCGTCGGCAAGCAGGGCCTGATGCGCGCCGGGGAAGCCGAGGCCGATGCCGCATTCGAGATCAATGTCGCCGGCCACGGCCGGCTCGTCGAGGCCGCGTGCCGCGCCGGCGTGAACCGCATCGTCTGGACCGGTTCCGCCGTGGTGTACGGCCCCGCATCTGCCTATGCGACCACGCATGTCAACGAAGACGATGTCTCGGCTCCGACCACCGTCTACGGCGTGACGAAGCAGATGGCGGAGGTGCTTTCCGAGTTCCTGATGCGCCGGCACGGCGTCGAGATCGTCAGCATGCGCCTGCCGCTGATCCTCGGCCCCGGGCTCTGGTATCAAGGCGCCGCGAGTTCGATCTCCGAGGTCTTTGCGGCGGCACGCGAAGGGCGCCCGGCGCATGTGACGTTTCACGACCACCCCGTCGACCTGATGCATGTCGTCGACGCGGCGGCGGCGATGCTGACGGCGCTGCGCCATAGCGGGCCGGTCCGGCCGGCCTATAACATCAAGGGGTTCGAGGCGAGCATCCTCGACATCATCGAGGCCGTCCGGGCGAGGCGACCGGGGGTCGAGATCGGGTTCGAGCGCATCGAGCCGGCACTGCTGTTGCCGCTGAGCGACGGCAGTCGGTTCGTGTCCGAGACC
Organism: Allobosea sp. P4_C6; assembly: GCF_056402015.1. Classification (NCBI taxonomy): domain Bacteria; kingdom Pseudomonadati; phylum Pseudomonadota; class Alphaproteobacteria; order Hyphomicrobiales; family Alloboseaceae; genus Allobosea; species Allobosea sp. P4_C6. The sequence goes on along the minus strand of NZ_JBFUIF010000040.1, from coordinate 28,841 downwards.
GGCTTCGGACCGCGCTACGACCTTGACGGCCTCGTCGAAGATCTTCTCGCGCCAATTCCGGGACAAGCCCATGATTGACCAGCGTCTTGCCGAGCTCGGTATCGAGCTGCCGGAGGCTGCCTCGCCTTCGTTCAACTACGTACCGGTGACGCTGCACCGGGGCGTCGCCTATGTCGCGGGTCAGCTTCCCAAGGTTGACGGCGAGGTCAAGGTCAGAGGCAAGGCCGGCGCCGGGGTCTCGCTTGAAGCCGCTCGCGCCGAGGCGCGTATCTGTATCCTGCAGGGACTGGCCTGCTTGAAGCAGGCGTTGGGCAGCCTCGATCGGATCGAACGCGTCCTGAAGGTGACGGGCTTCGTCGCGTCGGCTCCCGGCTTCAACGACCAGCCGAAGGTTCTCGACGCCGCCTCCGACCTGCTCGGCGAAATCCTGGGCGAGGCCGGCCGCCACGCGCGCTCTGCCGTCGGGGTTGCCGAACTGCCGCGCGATGCGGCCGTCGAGATCGAGCTGGTAGTGGCCTATCGCGACTGAGCTTCTCGACATGGGGTACCGGCCAACGGGCGCCCGGCCATCCCAGGATCTCAGCAGATCCGAACCGGAGCCCGGTGAGGGGAAAACAACAATGTCGGATTCGGATCTCTTTGGCGGCGTCGACCGCCGCAGCCTGCTGCTGGCCCTCGGAGGATTTATTGCCACGGCGACCTTCGCCGGTTCGGCCGCCGCGGCCGAACTCTACGGGCCGAAGCCCACGGGCGCGAAGACGGGTGGAACCCTCAACATGGGTCTGCTCGTCGAGCCTCCGGGACTCGACCCGTTTCATCAGGCGGCCGATGCGCGCATCCGGCTGACGGTGTTGATCTATCAGGGGCTGTTCTACGAAAGCCCCGACGGCACCGCCATGCCGCTGCTCGCCGAAGGTTTCGACCTGTCTGCCGACCGGCTGGTCTATACCGTGCGCCTGCGCAAGGGCGTGAAGTTCCATGGCGGCCAGACGATGACCGCGAAGGACGTCGCCTACAGTTACAACTATATTCGGGACCCGAAGAACGGCTCGCCCGGGGCCGGCGATTTCGCCATGATCACGGCGATCGACGCCGTCGATGACGCGACGGTCAAGATCACGATCTCGGCGCCCAACGCGGCACTGCCGATGACGCTCGGCAACAAATACGGCGGCGTCGTCCCGGCCGGTTATTTCGATGCGGCCGATGCGAAAACCAAGCTGAACCAGACGAGCGTCGGCACCGGGCCGTTCAAGCTGGCCGAGTTCAAGCCCAACAGCAATGCCACCCTGGTCCGCAACCCGGATTACTGGGAGCCGGGCGTTCCTTATCTCGACCGGATCAACTTCATCTTCGTTCCGAATGCTGCGAGCCTGCTCGTCGGCCTGCGCAACAAGCGCATCGACATCGCGACGCTGAGCCGCCCGCAGGACGTCAAGCAGGTCGAAGGTGTGGCCGGGCTCGTTGTCGAGCGGAAGCCGTCCTTCAACCAGAAGGCCATCGATCTCGGTGCCGAGCTCAAGCCGCTCGACGATGAACGCGTTCGCCGCGCCATCGCCTTGGCGGTGGACAAGGACGAGATCATGCGCGCTTCGATCRGCGGGCTCGGCAACGTGGTCGGCACCATGGTCGCCGGCATGCAGGAGAGCTGGGGCGCGCCGCTCGACAAGCTGCCAAACCAGAAGCTCGACATCGCCGCCGCCAAGAAGCTGCTGGCCGAGGCCGGCCATCCCGACGGGTTCGATCTCACCCTGACCTCGATCATCGGCTACGACTGGATGGACGCCGCCAGTGTGATCCTGCGTGAGCAGCTCGCCAAGGTCGGCATCAGACTCTCGATCCAGCGCGTCGAGCTGGGCGTCTGGGTCAAGAATTTCCAGTCGAAGCAGATGGGCTTCACCTTCAACGACTGGGCGACGGTTCCGGACCCGAACCTGCTGTTCTACCGGCACTTCCACAAGGCGCCGGAAGGCGCCGATTTCCGCAACTGGAAGAATGACGAAGCCAGCAAGCTGCTCGACGAGGGGCGTGCCGAGAGCGATCCGGCAAAGCGCCGTGAGATCTATACACGCTATCAGCAGGTGATGGCCGAAAGCGTGCCGACGATCATGCTGTTTTCGGCCGACCATGTCGTCGTCAGGGGCGAAAGGGTGCACAACTACGATCAGCATCCCACCGGCTGGTATTACGGCCTGGCGCGCGCCTGGGTCGGCTGATCCCGCCCGCATCCGGCGCCGCATGGCGTCGCCTGCAACGCCGGCGCGGCCTCCAACTCCGCGCCGGCCATTCTTCCTGTCTTGAAATCCGCGGAGTCCGATGGGCGCTTATCTCGCAAAACGACTGGCAGCCTCTGCCGTCACGGCGCTGCTGGCGTCGATGGTGGTGTTCCTGCTGGTGCGGTCGGTGCCCGGTGACGTGGTCGGCCAGATGCTCGGCCAAACCAGCGATCCGATCGCGACCAAGGCACTGCGCGAGTTCTTCGGCCTCGATCAACCGGTCTGGCGGCAATATCTCGGCTGGCTCGGGCATGTCCTCACCGGCGATTTCGGCACCAGCTGGACGCGCGGGCAGCCCGTCCTCGGCATGATCGGCTCGGCGCTCGCGGTAACCGTTCAGCTGGCCTTCACCACCCTCATTCTGGCGACGCTGATCGGCGTCCCGCTCGGCATTCTCTCCGCCATCTACGAAGGCCGCGCGCTCGACCGCGCGGTCCAGGCCTTCAATCTGCTCGGCCTGGCCGCGCCGGTGTTCTGGATCGGTCTCATGCTGCTGGTCGGCATGTCGGCCGGCTTCGATTGGTCGCCCCCGCTGATGTACGTGCCACCGACCGAAGCCTTGGGCGAAAACCTTTCGATGATCGCCCTTCCGGTGCTGAGCCTCGCTTTGCTGCAGGCTGCCGCCTACAGCCAGTTCGTGCGGCAGAGCATCGTCTCCGCCCTCGGGCAGGACTATGTGCGGACCGCGACCGCCAAGGGCGTCCCCACGCGGACCATCTTCTTCACCCATCTGCTGCGCAACATCGCGATTCCGCTGGTGACGTTCATGGGCCTGATCCTCATCCAGATTCTGGGGGGTGCCGTCATCATCGAGAGCCTGTTCGCGCTGCCGGGACTCGGCAGGTTGTTGCTGTCGTCGATCGAGACGCGGGACTATCCCGTGCTGCAGGCCGGGCTGCTGGTCGTGGTCGTGGTGGCCATGCTGGTCAATCTGCTTGTCGATCTCTCCTACCGGATCATCGATCCACGCGTCCGGCTGGGTTAGTCCGACATGAGCACCTCACCAACCTTTCCTTCCTTCCGCGCCCGCTTGTCGCGCCTCGTTCTGCGCGCGCGCCTCGAGCCGGACCTGGCTCTCGGCGTGGTTCTGCTCGCCTTCGTGCTGCTGGTCGTGCTGTTTCCGAGCCTGTTCACCAGCCATTCGCCGCTGGCGGTCAATGTCGACAGGGCGATGGAAGCTCCCTCGTCGGCTCATCCATTCGGGACRGACGATGTCGGCCGCGACGTGCTCGCCCGCGTCGTGCATGGCGCGCGCATGACCCTGTCGATCTGCGCCTCGGCCCTGGCTGCCGCGGCCTTGATCGGGGGCGCGCTCGGCATGATCTCGGGTTTCCTCGGCGGGCGCATCGACATGGTGCTCGGCCGGCTCGTCGACGTCATCCTGAGCTTTCCACCGATCATCTTCGGCGTGATGGTCACCGGCATCCTCGGCCCGAAGACCATCAACCTCGTCTTCGCCCTCACGGTCGTCTACGTGCCGCTCTTCTTCCGCATCGCCAGATCGGGAGCCATGGCAGAAGCCGGCATGACCTATGTCGAGGCAGCCCGCAGCCTCGGCCTGTCGCCGCGCCTGATTCTCATGCGGCACGTCGCGCGAAATGTCCTGCCCGTCATCCTCGTCCAGTGCATGGTGCTGTTTCCGCTCATGCTGCAGATCCAGTCCGCACTCGGATTTCTGGGTCTCGGCGTTCAGCCGCCGACGCCCGACTGGGGCGCGATCCTTCAGCAGGGCAAGGACTACATCCTGTTGGCGCCGTGGATGTCGGCCTTTCCGGGCCTCGCCATTCTGATCACGGCGCTCGCACTGATGCTGGTGGGCCGCGCCCTGCAGCGCCGGATGGACCGGCGCTGAACCAGCCGGGGCGTCAGCTCTCGCTGACCGACATCAGCGTGCGCAGGAGATAGCTGCTGATGAGGTCGCGCGCCTTGCTCGCGTCCCGGGCCTTCAAGGCGTCGATGATCGCGGCATTGTCGCGAGCGGCGGCCGCGCGCACGGCGCTGATCGGAAGCGGATGACCACCCGGTCGACCCCAACCTGCCTTGCGCCGCGACGCGATGATCCGCTCGAACACCGAGACGAGGAAGCCGTTTCGCGAAGCGCGGACGATGGCGAGGTGCAAGGCGTATTTGGCTTCCTTGAACTCGCTCCAGCTCGCGGCATTGCGAAGTGCTTCGAGATAGGTCGACAGCGCCGCGAGATCCTGCTCGGTCGCCCGTTCCGCGACCAGTTCGGCCAGTGTCGGCTCGAACATCAGGCGGGCCTCCAGCAGTTCGCCCAGGCTGAAATCGGGTTCGGCGTTCGCTTCCGCGCTGGTCTTCGACTGGCTTCGGGCCACGAAAGTGCCCCGCCCGACATGGCGGATGATCAGCCCTTCGTCGGCGAGCTGGTTCATCGTCTTGCGCACGGTGTTGCGGGCGGCGCCGAAGCGCGAAGCGAGCGCCCTTTCGGTCGGCAGGCGCGCGCCCGTCCGCAACTGTCCCTCGACGATCGAGCTGCGCAGGCTCTGGTAGATGGCATGACTGTCCGAATCGGATTTCAGCCGCGCGCTGGGCTCGTCCGGTTGTCTTGCCAGGTGCTCGATCATGTTTGGTCTGGTTTGGTCCCGCCAATTCTCGAATATCGATACCTCATTCTCGCCAGATGTTCAAAAGGCGTGATCGACCGAGGCGGTGCGGAAAAATCGATGGCCATTGGTTGTAATTGGGTGATATTGGTTAAGGATTGAACCGGTTTCATGCAGGGAAGCGTTGTTATGGGCGAGCGAATGGCACGGACGGGCGCGCAGCTGCTGGTGGATTGCCTTGCCTTGCAGGCGGTGGACCGCGTCTTCTGCGTGCCGGGCGAGAGCTACATCGCCGTGCTGGATGCCTTGCACGACAAGCGCGACGAGATCGAGCTGATCGTCTGCCGCCAGGAGGGCGGGGCGGCAAACATGGCGGAGGCTCACGGCAAGCTGACCGGTCGTCCCGGCATCTGCTTCGTGACACGCGGGCCTGGAGCGACGAACGCATCGATCGGCGTCCACACCGCTTTCCAGGACTCGACGCCGATGATCCTGTTCATCGGCCAGGTCGGGCGCGATTTCGCCGACCGCGAGGGCTTCCAGGAAGTCGACTTCCGAGCGATGTTCGCGCCGTTGGCGAAGTGGGCGGCGCAAATCGACGACCCCGCGCGAATCCCCGAATATCTGCATCGTGCCTTCCAGACGGCGATGGCCGGACGGCCCGGACCCGTCGTTCTGTCGCTGCCGGAAGACATGCTCAGCGCGGTCGTCGAAGGTGAAATCGACCTGGGGCGGCGGGCCGACCCGCTGCCGGCCGCGCCCCGCTCGGATCAGGTCGCCGATGCCATGGCGATGCTGGCGAAAGCCCAACGGCCGATGGTGATCGCGGGCGGCGGCGGCTGGACCACGCAGGCCGGGCGCGACCTCGTCGCCTTCGCCGGCCGCAACCACGTGCCGGTCGCGGTTTCGCTGCGTTGCCAGGATTATCTGCCGAACGCTGACACCTGCTTCGTCGGCCATTTCGGGATCGGGGCTGAGCCCAGTCTCGTCAGGCGCCTTGCCGAGGCCGATCTTCTGCTCGTCCTCGGTCCGCGGCTGGGGGAAATGACGACGGCGGGCTACACGCTCCTGGCCCCGCCGCGACCAGCCGCGAAGACGTTGGTTCACGTGCATCCCGATCCGGATGAACTCGGCCGGGTGTACCAGGCCGATCTGCCGATCAATGCCGCGGCCAGCACGACGATCGCGGCGCTTGCGGCGCAGGCGCCCATCGCGGCGCCGGCATGGGCCGAATGGGCGCGCGCGTGCCGCGCCGACTACGAGGCGAGCCTGGTCCCCACAGCGCAGCCCGGCCAGGTGAATCTGGGCGAGGTGATCGTGCAGCTTCGCGAGGCGTTCCCCGACGACACCATCATCTGTTCGGGAGCCGGCAATTACACCGGCTGGCTGCATCGCCACTGGCCCTTCTCCACCTACCGCACGCAGCTCGCCCCGACCTCGGGCGCCATGGGCTATGGTGTGCCGGCCGCGGTGGCGGCGAAGCTCGCCTTTCCGGAGCGCGAGGTGGTGTCGATCGCCGGTGATGGCTGCTTCATGATGAACGGGCAGGAGCTGGCGACGGCGGCGCAATATGGGCTGAAGATCGTGTTCATCGTCGTCAACAACGGCATGTACGGGACCATCCGCATGCACCAGGAGCGCCATTATCCGGCACGCGAAAGCGGCACGGCGTTGACGAACCCCGATTTCGTCACGCTGGCGCAGGCCTATGGCCTGCATGCGGAGCGCGTGGAAGCGACGGGCGATTTCGACGCGGCGCTGCAGCGCGCACGCAGCGCAGGCACCGGGGCACTCATCGAGCTGGTGACCGATCCGGAGGCGCTCTCCGTCCGCTCGACGCTTTCGAAGCTGCGCAGCAGCTCGTTGGAGCGTCTGGCCCGGACCGCTTGAAGGAATTGCAGTGCCATCGACCGGCAGAGGATGAAGATGTCTTCCGATCAGTTCTTCTGGTCCGCGCTCAGCGCGGAAGAGCACGAGCTCCAATACAATCCGCAGGCAGCGTTCCCGAATTTCAAGGACGCCCAGGCAGACCGGGCGCCGATCAATGCCGAAGCCTTGGCGCGGCTGGAACGCCATGCAGACCTGTCCTATGGCGAGCATGCTCTGCGCAAGGTCGACATCTATCCCGCGCCGCGGAAAACCGAGCCGAGCCCCGTCCATGTCTTCTATCATGGCGGCTATTGGCGCGCGCAGGACAAGGAGAACTTCGCCTTCGTCGCCGCTCCGCTGGTGGCGGCCGGGATCACCACCGTGATCGCGAATTACGAACTCTGCCCGGCTTCGACGCTTGACGGCGTGGCGGAATCCGCGATTGCGGCTCTGGCCTGGGTGAGACGCGAAGCACACCGTTTCGGTGGCGATGCCGGGCGCATCAGCCTGTCCGGGCATTCGGCGGGCGCCCATCTCGTTGCAGAATGCCTCGCGCATGACTGGGCGGCAGAGGGCGTCGATCCGGCCTTCGTCAGCGGCGCGGTGCTCATCAGCGGGATCTACGATCCGCGGCCGGTCATGCCGACCAGCGTCAATGCGGATGTGCGCCTGACGGAAGAGATCGCAAAACGCCGCGATGTCGAGCGGCGGGGCGTGCGTGTCAGATGTCCGGTCACCGTCTTCGTGGGCGGCCTCGAGCCATGGCATTGGATCGATCAAAGCTACCGCTACTCGCATCATCTCCATCGCAGCGGCATGAATCCGGAAGTCCACACGCTGCCGCGCTGGGGCCATTTCGACATCCTGAACGAGTTCCGTGAACCGGGAAGCCCGATCCTCGAGGCGGTCGTCGGACAGTCCCGCTGATCTCTCGGAGGCTCGGCGCGCGCAACACGGGTAAGGACGGACGAATGGCTCGCCGATACAGACTAACCGCCTACGATATCGGCGCGCCGGCCACTTGCAGGCTGGAGCGCGACAATATCGCCTTCGCGTTCGCGCAGGCGGGAGAAGTTGTGATTGGCGACTGCCGGTTTGCTGAAGGGGACGGCGGGTTCGCGCGCCCGGGAGATCTCGTTGCCAGCTCCGGCTGTGCCTGGCTGTTCGAGCTGACGCCTGAGGGTTCTGTCATACGCGAAGGCAACGGATTGTCGCCGGTGCTGTCCCGCATCGTCACCTTGCCCGAGGGTGACTTCATGCTCCGTGCGGATCGTGTCGGATCCGGAGCGGGAGCGAGAACGCCCGCTCATCGCCACCGTGGCCCAGGCATTCGCAGGCTGCTGACGGGATTGCTGCTCGCCGATGTCGGCGACCAGCTCGACCGCGTCGGGCCCGGACAGGCCTGGTTCGAAAGCGGGCATGAGACGGTCATCGGGACGAATATCAGCGGCGCCGAAAACGTTTTCGTTCGCGTGATGCTGCTGCCGACCGCGCTTGCCGGCGGCGAAAGCTCGTTCATCCCCGCCAATCCGGAAGAAGCCGCAAAGCCGCGCGCCGTCAGACTTCATCTATTCGGCGAGTGCCTGTTGGCACCGACGGCATAACGCCGAACCTGCCGAGCGTAGCGACCGCAGGCCCTTGGTCAAACCGTAGCATCGCGCTCAGCTGATTTGAGACAGACCCGACAAATGCCTCGGAGGGAGGTTTCCACCTCGTTGGCGTCCAGCGCTCCCTTGAGATCCATTGCTGGATCAGACGCTTGTGACAGCCAGCCCAGCACGAGGATGGTCGACGGCATATGACGGCGAAGGCGCTTGATGGCATATTTCATGTGAGCCGTACTCTGCGCACCGAGATAGCAAAGGCAGATCAGGGCCGGCTTCTGTTCAGCGAGTTGAGCAAGCCCCTCCGCTGACAGCGTGCTCGGCGGAAGAACCTTCGCGGCCAGGCCGTGCTTCTCCATGATCTGATTCAGCATCAGCGCAGCCGCCTCATCGAGCTGCGACTGTGCGCCGATACAGATTACGCGATCTCGGCCCTTGAAGGCCTCGCCCAGCGCCTCCTCGGCGAGCACGGGCAGATCGGAGGTTCCTTCGCTTTCATCTGTTTGTTCGACGGCCGCCTCGCTCTCCGCATCGGTTGTTGCAGCGGTGGGTCCTGGTCGCCGGTCGTCGTGGTCCGACAGATCGTCGACGACCTCGCGCACGGTCGCGAGAATCTGGTCTCGACGACTTGCGTCGAGAACGCCGCGCGCCTCGTCCGCCGCGGCGAGACGTAGGCCTTCGAGCGCGACTTCATCGTAGTATGCGGAAAGCGAGCGTTCCTTCAGCACCTCCTCGGCCTTGTCGGCCGCTTCTGCCGGGTCCCCTGCGAGGATGCGCTGATAAAAGATCTCCGGTGCCGAAAGCGGCGGTCGGTCACCCAACATGACGTCCAGGAACTCCAGCCGTTCGACGTGCCGGCCGAGAACCACGAGGCACACCGTCAACGGCGTCGCCAGAACGAGTCCGATGGGACCCCATAGCCAGGTCCAGAATGTCGCCGCGACGACGATGGCGACGGGCGACAGGCCGGTGGAGCGGCCGTAGGCCAACGGTTCGATCACATGGCCGACAATCGGTTCTGCGATCAGGAACAAGCCGGCCGTCAGCAGGAGCATCGTCCAGCCGGGATCGACCGATGCCGCGATCACCATTGGAAAGACCGCTGAGAGAACCGCTCCGAGGTAAGGTATGAACCGAAGGATTGCTGCAAGGATGCCCCATAGCAGTGAGCTGGGAACACCTATGGCCCAAAGGCCGCAACCGATGACGATGCCGAACACCGCATTGACGATCAGTTGAGTAAGGAACAGCCGGCTTAGACGTCTGGCCGCGTCGTCGAATGCGGCGGTGGTCTTTTGCAAGTCGTGGGTGCCGGTCAGCCGTATGAAGCGGTTTCGAAGATCTTCCCGCTTCAGAAGGATGAAGATCACAAAAATCAGCACGATTCCCGTCGTGGTGAGCGGATGGATCAGCGGCGACAGAAATGCCTGCAGCGTTTCCATCGCGCCGGGCTCAGGTTGGTGCACCTCGACGGGAATCGGACGGCCCTCCCGAGCGCCCGCGGGCGGCTCGTTGGCAGGGKGGAGTTCCGGCTTGGGACGATCAAGTTCCTTGCCCAGGTCTTGCAGGACATCCGCAGCCCGGCTGAGAACTCCGCTGCCGGCTTCCGAACCTTTCAGCGCGGCGATCTTCGCGCGCATCGTGCTCTGGTAGATCGGCAATTGACCGGCCAATTGCGTCGCCTGGCCGACCATGGCCATGGTCAGGATGGCCAGTCCCGCGAATGCTATCAGGACAACCGTGATGACCGCCAGGGCACGTGGGACGCGGAGCTTCTGCAATCCTTTGACCAGCGGCGCCAGGACAAAACTGAACAGGACCGCAAGCGCCACCGGGACGAAGACCTCTCGTCCGAAATACAGCGCGGCAATGATAAACGCTCCAATGGCAAGGCTGGCGACGCCGTCGCTGGGCGACTTCGCTGCTGCACTCGGGGTAGCCGATGAAGTCACGATCTCGCGCATCTTTCATTTTCCTTGGACCGCGATGTCGGCTCACCATCCGACGGGAAAGATCTCACGATGCAGGCTGTCAGCCTCTACTTGGTCTCTGTTTTGTTCGATTGAGATGGGGCCTCTTGTGATGAATGTGGGGTGAAGCGGAATCTGAGCGCGGACTGTCTTCGACCAACCATGAGAACCCGAAACCGAGCGGAACGCCCTGATTGTCCCGTAAGTCAATTCTTTGGCTTGTTCGGTGGAGCAGAGTCGCCAGCCGGAACCGACCAGGTCGCGGTCCACGTCTCGCTCAATGTTCGATTTCGCGATCTGAGGAAGATTCTGAGTTCGGCCGATTGGCCGTCAGGCAGGGTCGCATCGACAATCGCGCGCACCCCCTTGAGCGGCGTGTTGAACGCAAGGATTTTGGAAGTAATCGCGCCGCTCGTCGTCGTGGCGACGAGCTCCAATCGCTCTGGCTCGTTCCGGTAGTAGGCGAGGTCGCCCCCGGCAAAATCGATGATGAATCGCTTTGTGCCGTTGCCATCCACCACACCATCTTCGACATCAGAGCCATTGAAGCTCTGTTGCGCCTGCGCGTAGGGGTGCAGATGCCATGTCGCCGATATCGCAGAAATGCGATACCGGAATTCGGCGGGCCGTCCGATGGGCAGGGGCGTGTTTGGGGTCCAGCACGCAACCACATTGTCGAACGCTTCGTTCACCGTCGGGATTTCGATGAGATCGATCCGGCCATCCCCCCAATCTCCCTGCGGCTGCACCCAGTAACTCGGCCGCGCATCGTATCGCGCTTCCAGATCCTGATAGCTGCCGAATTCCCGGTCGCGTTGCATGAGGCCGAAGCCGCGCGGGTTCTTGTCGCCAAAGCTCGATATGCGCAGCGCCTTTGGATTGCGGATGGGCCGCCAGATCCATTCGCCCCCGCCGGACTGCATCATCAACCCATCGGAGTCGTGAATTTCAGGCCGGAAATCTGTTCGCTGGGCCAGATCGCCCTCGCCAGCCTGAAACATGGATGTCAGCGGTGCGATGCCGATCCGCGCGATCTCCTTGCGAGGAATGATCGTCGCGGTCACATCCACATAGGTTTCCCGGCCTGGGGTGACGACGTAGCGATAAGCTCCAGTGACCGAAGGAGAGTCCAGGAGTGCGTAGATCACGAGTTCGGTCGTTTCGCGCCAGGGCTCCTCGAGCCAGAGCGCCCGCATGAACGGGAACTCCTCGGGCTGCTTCCCGCCGACATCCAACGCCAAAGAGCGAGCCGAAAGCCCATACCGATGCCCCCGACCGATCAGACGAAAATAGCTCGCGCCCAGGAAGGAGATGACCTCGTCCTGCACCTTTGGGTCGTTCAGATTGGTCGTCACGGCGAAACCCGCAAAACCGAGCGCCGGCGAAAGCCCCTTGGGAACCGGCACCTTGCCGTATTCGAATAGCCCGGTCGTGAACGGTATCGGGACTGCCGTGCCGTGATTGATGATGTGAATCTGGACCGGCTTGTTGTGAAGAAAACCAAGATGGAAAGGCAGGAGCCGGAAATCCGAGCCACCATCGCGCCAGAACGCCTTGTCGCGACGAAAGCGGATTTCCCGGTAGCTGTCATAGGTCAGCTTCGATAATTCGGCCGGAATCGCGGCGCTTTCGGCATCGAAAGGCCGCTCCGCCAGCGCCAATGCTTGCTGAACGACGTTTTCGTAGCCGAAGCCTTTCCTGGCATCGGCCGTCGATTGAGCCTCCGCTGGGCGGTATCCCATCGCCCAGGCGCTGGACAGCAAGGCGAGGATCCTGCGACGGGACGGTGTGGACACGACAGACTCCTGACCCCGGGAAGGATAACGACCACGCTACGGGTAAGCCTCCAACTGCAGCGAGGTTTCCGGGTTCCAGACGAGCCATTGCGGCCACGCATCCGGAGGTCCGCAATGTCCGCTTCTGGTACCTGAAGGAGGCGGGACCCGGGGGCTTGTAAACTGAGACACTCGCCCTTTTGGGCGGTCGCGTTGAGTGCGGCGCCGATCGCCTGATCGAAAAGGCCGCTGCCGACGTTTTACAAAGGCAATCCGAAACGACGCCCGAGTCTCAGAACGACCGTGGCGCCCGCGGCCAAAGCTGTTGCAAAAACCCAACCCGAAAGGGCGCCCGCTGAAATCCCCGACAGCAAGGTGCCGACGGTGCAGCCGAGGCCGATCACCGTTCCCCAGCCGAGCAGGACGCCGCCGGTAAGGCCGCGCAGGATTTGGCCGATGCTTGGCCAGCGAGGCTTGAACTCCCCAGCAAGGAGGGCTGCGATAAGCGCTGCCACAACCAGGCCGGCGATGAATAGGCCGTTCGGTGTCAGCAAGGCGTCACGGATGATGGTGGCGCAGCCCCGGAAGCTGTCGAGGCCCTCCAGGCGCGAAGGCAGGAGTTCGAACGCGGCAGCCAATTGGCGCGAGCGCGAGCCGATCTCGGCCGTCACCCCGAGCGGCGACAGGCGCAGATAGGCGCCAACCCCGATCAGGCCGACAAGAAGGCCGCCCAGCCAGGCCGGCCAACGCTGCCGGAATACGGCGACGAGAGGATCGCGCGCCGGCAGTTCGCGCCGCGCGGGGAGGGGGCGAGCGCGCAGCAGGAATAAGGCTAGCACAGCCAGAACGGCGAGCGAGGCGACCAGCGCGCCGCCATAGCCGAGGTGGCGAGGCAGCCAAAGGATGGGCGCATCCGCGATTGTCCAGAGATAGAGCCCGTTCCAGCTTCGGAAGCCGATGATGAAGCCGCCCACGGCGCCGATCAGGGCAAAGGGCGCTGTCGGAGAGCCTTCGCCGAGGCGATAGAGATGGGCGCTGAGGCAGGAACCTGAGATCGCCATCCCCGCGCCGAAGGCGAGGCCCGCGAGAACAAGCGCGAGGCTGACCGGCCCGATATGGGCCGTCGGAGGCAGGCGCGATCCTGATGGGTCTGGCAGCCAGGCACCGAAGATCAGCGTATAGCCGGTGATGCCGATGACGAGAGCCGTGATGATGCCCAGGAGGCCGCGCGGGTCGCGCCGGTCCAGCCAGTCACGCCAGATGCAGAGGAAGCAGAAGCGCGATCGCTGGATCACGAAGCCGAATGCGGCGCCGAGGATCAGGGACAGCTGCAGCTGCGGCGCCGGATCGCCATCGCGGCCGACCGCGACGATGGCCGCCGCCAGCGCTCCGGCAAGGCAGAGCGCGATCACGATGCCCCAAGGGAGGCCGGAAAGGCGATGGGCCGCGGCGGCCGGGCCCGCCATGGTCGCTTCGCGGGCGCGCTGATACTCCAGCGCGCCGCTCTCGTCGGAGATGCTCATCGAAGCGAAGGCGGCTTACTTGCCGCCCCACACCGTGCCGGCGGGGTTGCTGATCGGCAGGCCGACGGTGTTGCCGTACTCGGTCCAGGAGCCGTCATAATTCGCGACCTGATAGCCGAGCACGCGCGACAGGATGAACCAGGTATGGCTCGAACGCTCGCCGATGCGGCAGGTCGTGATGACCGGCTTCGAGCCGTCGATCCCGACATTGGCGTAGAGCTTCTTCAGCTCCTCGGGCGACTTCAGCGTGCCGTCGGCCTGGTTGACCGCCTGCGCCCAGGGCACGTTGACGGAGCCGGGGATATGTCCGGCGCGCAGCGCCAGCTCCTGGAAGCCCGCCGGCGCGATGATCTTGCCGGAGAACTCATCGGCCGAGCGGATGTCGAGCACGCGAGCCTCCGACTTCTTCTCGACGGTCGCGACGACATCGGCGAGGCGGGCGCGCAGCTTCCGGTTCGGCTCGGCGACGGTGAAGCCGGAGGCCTTGATGGCCAGGGGATTGGTCGAGACCGGGCGCTTTTCCAGCTCCCACTTCTTGCGGCCGCCATCGAGCAGCTTCACGTTGGCGCGCAGGCCGTAGATATCGAACACCCACGCGCCCCAGGCGGCGAACCAGTTGTTGCTGTCGCCGTAGAGGACGATCGTCACCTCCTTGTCGAGGCCGAGCTTGCGGGCGAGCGCCTGGAATTTCTCAGGTTTGGCGATGTCGCGCTCGACCGTGTCGACGAGGTCGGTGTGCCAGACGACGTTCTGCGCACCGGGGATGTGCCCGCGCTCGTAGAGGCCGGGTTCGACGCTGACCTCGACGATCCGCACCTTTGGATCGCTCAGGTTTTTCTCCAGCCAATCGGTGGTGACGAGCGGGCCGGAATTCGCGAGCGCGACGCCGCCGAGCAGCAGGGTTGCTGCGAGCGAGAGGACGCTTCGGCGCAGCAGGGACAGGGCGGACATGGCGCGATCTCCTTCGATTGAACGGTTCCGCCATGATTTCGCCACAAGCTCGCTTGCGGAAGCCGAACAGGATTTTTTTGTTTGACCGCTGCGGAGAACGAAGAAGTCGTACGACCTAGGTTTAAGAAAACGCCGCGGCTCGACGGGCCGTTTGCCCCTGCCCATTCGCCGGGCTCGGCGCCGCATTGTGTGGTCTTCGATCTTGTTCGGCGGCAGGTCCGAAGGCGAAGGCGAAGGCGCGCGCGTCGCCCTGTGCGCGGGAATCTGCGGCAGAGCAGCCTCGTGCTGCGTTGTTCGGCAAGCGGCAAGCGGGAAATCTGGATGGCCAAGGATCTGCGCCCCTCATGCCGGCGCCGCTGAGAGGCGCTCCGACGAGGCAAGGCAGACAAAAGGTCGATTCCCGATCCGATCCGCCCGGCAGGCGGCACTCGATAGACCTAAGAAGAGAATTCCCCCGGAGCCGTGGACGGCGGAAGTCTTTCCACGAACGAACGCCGTCGAGCAGATAATCTACTAAGTTAGTAGTCTAATATTGACGGCCTGGATGCGCCCGCTCCAACAATGTGAGCGATCGCCTTCAACCCTTTAAACCCGCCGCGAATCCCTGCGGGCGGCGAGCTGTCGCGAGTGCTGCATGGTCCGGAAATCAGTCGATATCGCGGTTCTCGGCCTCGGCGCCATGGGTTCCGCCGCCCTGTTCCAGCTCGCGGCGCGCGGCGCGGAGGTTCTCGGAATCGACCAGTTCAGTCCGCCGCATCAGCTTGGTTCGAGCCATGGCGAAACGCGGATCACGCGGCTTGCAGTGGCGGAAGGCAGGGAGCTGGTGCCGCTGGTGCGGCGATCCCACGAGATATGGAAGGAACTGGAAGCACGCACCGGCGAGAGCCTGTTCGGCCAGGTCGGCTTCCTGGCTGTTTCCGGCGGCGGGCCGGGCCAGGGCGCCGGAGATTATGTCGATCGCGTCACCGCGGTCGCGCAAGGGGAGGGGATCGACCACGAAGTCGTCGATGCCGTTGAAGCGCGACGCCGCTATCCCTGGCTGAACGCGGCCGAGGGCGAGCGGGTCTATGTCGAGCCGGAGGGCGGCTATCTGCGGCCGGAGCACTGCGTTTCCGCGCAACTGCGCCTCGCCGTCGCGGCAGGTGCGCGGCTGTCGCTCGACACCCGCGTCCAGGCGATCGTTCCGGAGGGTGATCATGTCGAGCTGAGGACCGACCATGACACGATCCGCGCGGGCCGCGTCGTGGTGAGCGCGGGAGCCTGGGCGAGCAAGCTGCTCGGTCCGGACTTCACCAGCCTGCTGCGCCCTACGCGCGAAATCCTTCACTGGTACGGTCTGGAGTCCGCAGCCGCCCGCGCGTGGAGGGATGCACCGGTTTTCATCTGGGCGTCAGGCCTGCGGCAGGGCTTCTACGGCTTTCCAGCGATCGACGGCTCGGTGAAGGTTGCGCATGGGGAGAAGTCCGTTTTCGTCGACCCGGACCATTTCGACCGTTCGAGCGACGAGGCTGAATCGCGGGAGTTTTACGCGAAAGCGATCGAAGGGCGGCTCGATGGCCTGAATGTCGATGTCTCGCGTCGCGCGACCTGCCTCTACACTGTTTCGCCCGATGGCGGCTTCGTCATCGATCGATGGCCGCGCGGCGAGCGCGTTCTCGTGGTGTCGCCATGCTCAGGGCACGGCTTCAAGCATTCGGCCGCGATCGGCGAAGCCGTGAGCCAGCTTGTCCTGGATGGCTCAAGCCGTATCGACCTGTCGTCCTTCCGGCTGGGACGTTTCGACCGACGCGATGGCCGTGACGCTAAGCTAGGGTAAGCCTGTTGCCGCGCGGCTTGCCCGATCTTCAAAACGTCGCGGCGGGGGAGCGGCGATGGCGAGCATGACCGCCACGCCATGATGGCACCTGGTGGCGCAAATCGATACCGAAAAGCGACACACGCCTTCGTAATGAGGTCCGATTTAGCCGATCTCGATCCTCTGCCGCTTGCGCAGTGCCTGGTAGAGCGAGGCACCCTTCACGGCGAGGAGCAGCACGAACGTCAGGATCATGATGATGAAGGCCGCCGCCGCGATCGCCGGGCTGATGTTTTCGCGCAGCGACGAGAACATCTGGCGGGCGAGTGTCGTCTGGTTGGGGCCGGCGACGAAGAGCGTGATTACCACCTCGTCGAGCGAAGTGGCGAAGGCGAAGACGGCGCCGGTCAGGATGCCCGGCATGGCCAGCGGCAGCGTCACGCCTCGGAAGACCTTGACCGGGGATGCGCCGAGACTGGCGGCCGCCCGTTCCAGCGCCGGATCGATGCTGGCGAGCGAGCTCGCGACATTGACGAGCACGAAGGGCACGCACAGCACGGCATGCGCGATGATGACGCCGAGATAGCTGGAGGCCAAGCCCATGCGGGCGTAGAGGATCTGCATGCCGACGCCGAGCACCACGGCAGGCACGACCATCGGCAGCAGGAAGACCGAGCGCAGCAGCCCGGAAAACGGCACGAGCTCGCGCCTCAGCCCGAGTGCCGCCAGCGTCCCGATCACGGTCGCGACGACTGTCGCGCCCGTGCCGATGATCAGCGAATTGACGATTGCGCGGGTCCAGGCCTGGCTTTGCGCGAGCGCGCCGAACCAGCGCGTCGAGGGACCGGTGATCGGATAGACGAGGAAGACGCTGTCGGTGAAGGCGAGCGGCAGGATCGCGACGAGCGGCAAAAGCAGGAAGGCGACGGCCAGCGCCCCGAAGGCGAGCCTCAACGTGTTGAAGGCCACGCCGCCCGGACGAATCGAAGCCCCGCTCATGTCTGCACCAGCGGCGTGCGCGAAAGCCGATTATAGACGATATAGAGCACCGTGGTCGGCACCAGCAGGAACAGGCCGAGCGCTCCAGCCATCCCCCAGTTGGCCGTTCCGGTGGCGTAGAAGGCGATGACCGAGCTGATCATCTGGTCGCCCGCTCCGCCGGTGAGGGCCGGGGTGATGTAGTAGCCGAGCGCCACCATGAAGACGAGCAGCGAGCCCGAGAGCAATCCGGGCATCGCAAGCGGCAGCAGGACGTGGCGGAAGGCCTGTAGCGGCGCCGCGCCCAGCGCCGCGGCGGCCGGCATCAGGTTGCGCGGGATTGCGATCAGGCTGGCATAGATCGGCAGCACCATCAGCGGCAGCAGCACATGCGTCATGGCGATCAGCACGCCGGTGCGGTTGTAGATGAGCGACAGCGGCGAATCGATCAGCCCGATCGCGCGCAACGTTTGGTTGATCAGCCCGTTATCCTGCAGCAGGATGAGCCAGGCCGCCGTGCGCACCAGCAGCGATGTCCATAGCGGCAGCAGTACGGCAATGAGCAGCGCATTGCGCTTCCACCCGGATACGCTCGCCGCCAGCATCGCGAAGGGCAACCCGATCGCCGCGCAGAGCAGCGTGACCTGCGCCGCGATGATGAAGGTGCGCAGCATGATCGCACGGTTGACGGCGAAATCGGACTCGACCGGCTCGATCCGCGCATCGTCACTGCGCTTGAGGTCGACCGCCGCCAGCAGATTGGCGTCTGTATAAGCTGGCATGCTGCGCTTCAACGCCAGCCAATAGGCTAGGTCGCCCCAGCGCGGATCGACTGTGGCGAGGTCCGCCACGTCGGCTTCGCCAGCTTCCCGTACGGCACGGGCCGTGCGCGGCAGCAGCGTGCGGAAGCCGGCCTGCTGGCTGTTGAGCGTGCGCACGGCATCGCCGAAGCGCTCCTGCGGCGTGTCCGCCCGCAAATCCCGGACGAGTGCAGCCTGCAGCGGGGCCGGCGGCGGGCTGTTGCCATTCCAGCTCGCGATGGCGATTGCCGTTTGCGGAAAGGCCAGGCGAACGGTGCCGCCCTGCACCGCGGTGGAGACCATCATCCAGAGCGGCCAGAGGAAGAACAGGCCGAGGAACACCACCAGCGGCAGGATGAGGAGCGTGGCCCTCGGGCGCGCGCTCATGGCGCCACCAGCGAGCAATCGCCGGGTGCGAAGCTGGCGAACGCCCTGCTGCCGATCGGCGGTGCCGCATCGCGGCGCCCGGCCCTGGCGACGAGCCGGTTATCGCCATAGGCGAGGTGCAGGCGGATGTGATCGCCATGATAGACATGGTCCTCGATCGTCACCGGCAATGCGTTCGCAGCAGCATCCGGCACGAGATGCAGCATTTCAGGACGAACCGAGACCATGACGTCATGGCCGGCCTCGAAGGCTGCCGCCCTGTCGCACGTCACGCTCCCGCCAGCCGCGAGCGCGATCGTCGCGGCCTCGCCCTGGCGCTGCGACACGCGCCCCGCCAGCAGATTGGTCTCGCCGATGAACTCGGCGACGAAGCGTGTCCGAGGCCGGTCGTAGAGGCCAGACGGCGTATCGAATTGCTCGATCTTTCCGCGGTTCAGCACGGCGACACGGTCGGACATTGTCAGCGCCTCGCCCTGATCATGCGTGACGAAGATCACCGTCAACCCGAGCTCGCGATGCAGCGCGCGGATCTCGAGCTGCATATGTTCGCGCAATTGCTTGTCGAGCGCGCTCAGGGGCTCGTCCATCAGCACGACCTTGGGCTCGTAGACGAGGGCGCGGGAGAGCGCGATGCGCTGCTGCTGGCCGCCGGAGAGCTGGGAAGGCTTGCGGTCGGCGAGGTGGCCGAGGCGCACGAGGTCGAGCGCACGCTTCACCCGCGTCTCGCGCTCCGCCCGGGCGACGCCCCGCATCTTGAGCGGAAAGCCGACATTCTCCGCGATCGTCATGTGCGGGAACAGGGCGTAGTTCTGGAAGACGACGCCCATCTCACGCTTGTGCGGCGGCAGATGCTCGACGCGCCGTCCGTCGACATGGATGCTCCCGCCGGACGGCGTCTCGAAGCCGGCGAGCATCATCAGGAGCGTCGTCTTGCCCGAGCCCGATGGGCCGAGCAGGCTGACAAACTCGCCCCGCGCGACATGGAAATCGAGCGAGTCGACCACGGTTACCGTGCCGAATACCTTGCTGATGGCCTCGAAATGAATGAACGGATCCGGATCTCGCAAAGGATCGATATTCCCGTGACGGATGAGGCGAAGCCGTTGCGGCCGCGGCGAGGATTGCCGGAAGGGCAGGGCACGCCAAGCGGTCGGCCGGCAAGCCCCGAGCACGTTCTCGCACGCCCGGGGACTTGTTGGATGACGAGCGGCAAACCGGAGGCGGCTGCTTGCCGACCTCCTTGCCGACCTACTTGCCGACCCAGGCGTTGAAGCGCTTGGTCAGGTCCTCGATGTTGTCGTTCCAGTAATCGACGTCGATCGCGATCGCGTTCTCGAGATTCTGCGGCGCGGTCGGCAGGTCGGCGGCGAGATCAGCCGGAACGGCGGCCGCGGCGGCCTTGTTGGGCAGGCCGTAGGCGATGTCCTGCGGCAGCTTGGACTGGTTCTCCGGCAGACTGGCGAAGGCGATGAAGTCCATCGCCTGGTCCTTGTTGGGGCTGCCCTTCAGGATCACCCAGCTGTCGACCGCGTAGATGCTGCCCGGCCAGACGGTCTTGAACTTGGTGCCCTCGGTCTTGTTGATGCCGCTGATGCGGCCGTTATAGGCCGAGGTCATCACGACCTGCCCGGACTTCAGCAGCTGCAGCGGCTGGGCGCCCGATTCCCACCAGACGATGTCGGACTTGATCTCGTCGAGCTTCTTGAAGGCGCGATCGACGCCGCCCTTGTCGCGCAGCACCTTGTAGACGTCCTTCGGCGCGACCCCATCGGCGATCAGCGCGAATTCGAGCGCATATTTCGGTCCACGGCGAAGGGCGCGCTTGCCCGGGAATTTCTTGGTGTCCCAGAAATCCGCCCAGGAGGTCGGCGCCGTCTTCAGCTTGTCGGAATCGTACGAAAGGAGCGTCGACCAGACGATCGCCCCGACGCCGCAATCGCTGACGGCGCTCGGCAGGAACTTGTCCTTGCCGCCGAGCTTGGTCCAGTCGAGCTTCTCGTAGAGTCCGTCGGCGCAGCCGATGGCGAGCTCGTCGGCCTCGACCTGCACGGCGTCCCAGTTCGGCGTTCCCGCCTTTACCTTCGCCTGGACGACCCCCACGCCGCCGTCCCAGGACTCGTCGAGGACAGGTTTGCCGGTCTTGTCGGCGAAGGGCTTGAAGTAAATCTTGCGCTGCGCGTCCTGGTAGTTGCCGCCCCAGGATACGACGGTGAGGTCACGGGCGGACGCCGCGCCGAGGCCGGCGATGACGAGCCCCGCCGCGAGCGCGGTGCTGCCGAGTATCGATTTCAGAAACGTCATGGATCTTCTCCCTGCTTCTGCTGCAGCGACCCGTTCCGCCCCTCGCGGACAGGATCGTTGTTGCCCTCATTGGAACCCCCTTTTTCGTGGTGCGATAGAGGGTTTCCGGAAAATCTTGTCGCCGGTCAGGCTCCGATCTCGCTCAGCAACTGCGCCGGCGCGAGCCGCAGCGCCGCTGCCCGCCTGTGCCCCTCCAGGCCTTCGCTCGCGCTCTGGCGCATGGCCGGCGGAGCCACGGCCGCGACGCCGCGTTCGTCGAGCCATTGATGGGTGCAGGTCTTGAGATAGGAGCCGACCCAGAGGCCGCCGGTGTAGCGCCCGGCCGCCATGGTCGGCAGCGTGTGGTTCGTGCCGCAGCATTTGTCGGAATAGACCACGCTCGCGGCGACCCCGATGAAGATCGACCCGTAATTGCGCAGCTTCGCCGCCGTCGCATGCGCATCGCGCGTGTGCACTTCGAGATGCTCGGCGGCGATATGATCGGAATAGGCCAGCATGGCCGGTTCGTCGGCACAGACGACGATCTCGCCATAATCGCGCCAGGCGGCGGCGGCCACCGGCGCCGTCGAAAGATTGCCGAGCTGGCGCTCGATCTCGACGAGCACCTTCTCCGCCAGGGTGCGATCGGTGGTGATCAGGCCGACACGGGTGCGCACGTCATGCTCCGCTTGCGCCAGCAGGTCGACCGCGATCGTCACTGCGTCGCCGGTCTCGTCCGCGACGACGAAGATTTCGCTCGGCCCGGCCAGCTGGTCGATGCCAACCAGCCCGAAGACCTGCCGCTTGGCCTCGTTCACATAGGCGTTTCCGGGGCCGACGATCTTATCGACGGCCGGGATGCTTTCCGTGCCGAACGCCATCGCGGCGATCGCCTGAGCGCCGCCGACGCGGAAGATCCGGTCGGCGCCGGAGAGATGGCAACCGGCGATCATCGCCGGGTGGGCTGCGGGCGGCAGGCAGGCGATGACCTCGTCGCAGCCGGCGACCTTGGCCGGCACGATCGTCATGATCGGCGCCGACAGCAACGGGTAACGCCCGCCCGGCACATAGGCGCCGACGCGAGCGATCGGGATGATGCGGTGCCCGAGATGCAGGCCCGGCAGGGCCTCGATCTCCAGGGGCAGCAGGGTCTTGCGCTGGGCCTCGGCGAAGCTCCGCACCCGTTCGATCGCGAATTCGGTATCGGCGCGTGTCTGCTTCTCGAGTCCTTCGAGCGCGGCGACGCGCTCCGCGGGCGTGACCTCGAATGCCTCGATATCGACCTTGTCGAACTCGCGGGAATAATGCCGCAAGGCGGCGTCGCCGTCCCGCCGCACCGCCTCCAGAACGGCCTTCACCGTGGCCTCGACGGGGGTGTTGTCGCTCCAGGCACTGCGCTGGGGCGCCTTGATGCGCGTTATCCGGTCTTCCAGGGCGGGATCGGACTTGGACATGCAGCGTGTTCCGGTGAGCAGGAGTGAGCTGCAAGCTTCCGCGGCGCATTGAGGCAACGCAAGGAGGGCGGGCAGGCGTGTTGAAAATAATCACCAGCTGCGTTCAGATGCTGCACCCGCACGAAGGAGGCTTTCCATGAAGATCGGCGACCGTTTGAGGGAGCTTCGCCAGCGCCGGAAGCTCTCCGTCCGCGCCGTCGCCTTGCGCTCGGGCGTGTCCCATTCCTCGGTATCGCTGATCGAGCGGGACCTGATTAGCCCGTCGCTCGACACGCTGCACGCCATCCTCGACGCGCTCGGCACGACGCTATCGGGTTTCTTTCTGGATTTTCACGCCGTTTCACCGCCAAATCCCTTCTGCCGCGCAGCGGAAATGACGGAGATCGGCCGCGTGGACGCCATTTCCTACCGCGTCATCGGAACGGGCTTCCCCAACCGCTCGATGCTGATGCTGCACGAGACCTACGCTCCCGGCGCCGATACGGGCGAGGCCTTCTCCCACTCGGCCCAGGAAGGTGGCCTGGTCATCCGCGGCGCCGTCGAAGTCACGGTCGCGGGCCGGACGTCGATCCTGCAGCCTGGCGATGGTTATTATTTCGACAGCCGGGAGCCGCACCGATTCCGGAATGCCTCGACGGAAACGAGCGAAATCGTGAGCGCCATCACGCCTCCTACCTATTAGAGGCCGGGCGAGGGCGGGCGTATTGCGTTTGCTGGCTCTCAGAGTCGAACTCAATCTCCGCTCAGGGCGGAGGAACGTAATTATAGCGTGGCGCGACCAGCGTCGGTTGGCGTGCCGACGCGGATCGGCAATCGGCCTTGTCGGCCGCCGCGTTGGGCTGTTCGACCTATTCCTTCTCGTATCAGGTTGCGATGCTGGAAGGTTCTTCGGGATTGCGTCGTATATTAAAAAGAACATTCGTTTGACTTAACGAACGATCCTTTCGCAAGATTTGATGCCTCGGCGCTGGATCGGCGTCGAACACAAATCCGCGAAAGGGTACGACATGGTCGATGCGACCGAGCATTCGAAACGCTTCGAAGCCGACCGCCGCGCGCTGCTGAAGGCGGCGCTGCTCGTGCCATTCATCGTTTCTGTCGCTGGAGCCGCACAGGCACAGGGAGTTCTGCCATCGCAGATTCCAGCCGGCACGAAGCTGGTCGTTGCCGATCAGAATGAAGCGCTGCAGACCTTGATCCGGGCCTCCGGCGTGCAGGATAAGCTGTCGAGCGCCGTCACCTATGCCAACTTCCTCGGCGGGCCGGCGATTCTGGAGGCGTTCCGGGCCGGCGCGCTGGATCTCGCGACGGTCGGCAACACGCCGCCGATCCAGGCCCATGCGGCGGGCGAGAATATCCCGATCGTCGCAGCGCGGGTCTCCTCCGAGACAGACTATTTCTTTGCCGCCCGTCCCGGCCTCAAGATCAACAGTCTCGAGGAACTGAAGGGCAAGAGCATCACCTATGGCGAGGGCACCGGGCGCCAGCCCTTCGTGCTGAACGCGCTGAAGCTTGCCGGGTTGACGCGCAAGGACGTCAAGCTCGTGCCGCTCAGGGCCGCCGACTTTCCCGATGCGGTCCGGACCGGCCAGGTCGATGTCGCCGCGCTCAACGAGCCGCATTTCTCGCGCTATCTCACCGACTTCGCCGATCGCGGCGCCAGCGCGCTGCCCAAGGAGCAGAACAACAGGCTGCCGAAAAGCCTGACCTATCTCTACGCGAGCAAGAAGGCGCTCGACGACCCGGCGAAGGCGGCGGCGATCCGCGAATTCGTCGCGGGCTGGATCGATGCCAGCCGCTGGTCCCACAAGAATGTCGATGCCTGGGTCGATGCCTATTACGTCAAGCGGCAGAACCTGAAACCGGCCGATGGGCGCAAGATCGTCGAGTCCGAGGGCGACTACCAGTTTCCATTGCTGGCCAGCCTGATCGCCAAGCAGCAATCGCTCATCGACGTGATCCATGAAGCGGGCGACCTGCCGAAGCGGCTTGATGCGCGCGAGGAGTTCGACCTGCGCTTCGACGAGGTCATCGCCACCAAGACCAACTGACGTCCCGGTTCGGACGAAAGGACCGCCATGAGCCTGATCACCTATGCCATAGCATTCCAGGCAGAAGCGGGTGTCGAGGGGCATGCCGCCCGCACGGCCGGGGCGCATGCGGGCCGGCTGCCCAAGCTGGCGCCCGGACGGCTGCCGACAGGAGGGATCCTGCTGGGCCYGGTCGCGCTCATCGTAATCTGGGAACTCGCCTCTGTCCTCGGCTGGCTCTCTCCCAGGTTCCTCGCGGCGCCATCGACCGCTCTGCTCACCGGCTTCGAGCTTCTGACCAACGGCACGTTGGCGGATCATTTCCTCGCCTCGGCCAAGCGAGCCTATCTCGGCCTCGGCATCGGTGTCGCGATCGGGCTTGCGATGGCGCTCGCCTCCGGCCTCAGCCGGATCGGCGAGGCCTCGCTCGACGGATTGGTCCAGATCAAGCGGGCCGTGCCGACGCTGGCACTGATTCCGCTCGCCATTCTCTGGCTGGGCATCGGCGAGACGATGAAGATCGCGCTGATCGCCTCCAGCGTGCTGGTGCCGATCTACATCAACACCCACGCCGCGCTGAGGGGTATCGACATCCGCCATGTCGAGCTCGCCCGCAGCGTCGGGCTGACACGCAGCGCCTTCCTGCGCGAAGTTGCCCTGCCGGGTGCTCTGCCGGGCTTCTTCACCGGCCTGAGGCTCGCCGTCACGACCTGCTGGACCGCTCTCGTCGTGCTCGAACAGATCAACACCAGCGAAGGCATCGGCTATCTGATGAACCGCGCCCGCGACTACGGCCAGACGGACATCATCGTCGTCGGCCTCGCGATCTACGCCATTCTCGGCCTCGGCTCCGATTTCGCCGTCAGGTACTGGGAACGCAAGGCGCTGTCCTATCGCAAGGCGCTCGCCTCGTGAACGCCTCGGCCCATCCGCTCCACCTGCCGCCGGGCGGCGTCGCTTCGGCTGCCGTCACGCTGCGCGGCGTGACCCGCCGCTTCTCGGGCCGTAATGTGCTGAACGATGTCTCGCTCGATTTCACACCAGGCCAGTTCGTCGCGCTCATCGGCAAGAGCGGCTCGGGCAAGAGCACGCTCTTGCGCGCCATCGCCGGGCTCGACGACGGCGTCGAGGGCGAGGGGCGGATCGGCGTTCCCGCCGATCGTTCGGTTCTCTTCCAGGATTCCCGGCTGCTGCCGTGGAAGAACGCGCTGCAGAACGTCGTCTTCGGTCTGCGCGTGGCGGATGCGGACGAGCGGGGTCGCGCGGCCCTGGCTGATGTCGGCCTGGCCGGGCGTGAGGATGCCTGGCCTAACGCGCTATCCGGCGGCGAGCAGCAGCGCGTGGCGCTGGCGCGTTCGCTCGTGCGCCAGCCGCGCCTGCTTCTCGCCGACGAGCCCTTCGGCGCGCTCGACGCGCTGACGCGGATCAAGATGCACGAGCTGCTCTTCCGCCTGATCCGCCAGCATCAGCCGACCGTGCTGCTCGTCACCCATGATGTCGACGAGGCGATCAAGCTCGCCGACCGCGTCCTCGTGATGGAGGGCGGCAGCATCGTCGTCGACCGGCCGGTGGCGTTGGCGCATCCCCGGCTCAAGGATTCCCGTTTCGAGGCCTTGCGCGGCGATTTGCTCGCGGCGCTCGGCGTCTCCGATGCCATCTAGCTCCCACTCACAGGTCGATCCGCCATGTCACGCGAGCTGCACCTCAATCTCTTCATCAACGGCCGCGGCCATCACGAAACGGCCTGGCGCCATCCCGCCTCGACGAAGAGAGCCTTGAGCGATCTCGCTTATTATCGCGATCTCGCGCTCGCGGCCGAGGCGGCAAAGCTCGACTCGATCTTCTTCGCCGACCAGCTCGCGCTCGGCGACGAGCTTGCCCATGCCGCGCGCGGCGAGCTGGAGCCCTTGACGCTGCTCGGCGCGCTCGCCGCGCTGACCGAACGCATCGGGCTGATCGCCACGGCATCGACGACCTATAACGAGCCCTACAACCTCGCCCGGCAATTCGCCTCGCTCGACCATCTTAGCGGCGGGCGGATCGGCTGGAACATCGTGACCTCCTGGGCACCGGGCGCCGCAGCCAATTTCGGCGGGGAGACGCAGCTCGGCATCGACCAGCGCTATGCGCGCGCCCACGACTTCGTCGAGGTTGTTTCCAAGCTCTGGGACAGCTGGGCCAGGGACGCCGTCATCGACGACCGCGAGCATGGAATCTATGCCCAACCGGATCGCGTCCGGCGCGCCGAGCATCGCGGCAGCCATTTCAGCGTGGCCGGCGCGCTCAACATCCCGCGCTCGCCGCAGGGGCGCCCGGTCTTCGTCCAGGCGGGGGCCTCGACCGACGGCCGCGCCTTCGCCGCTCGTTACGCCGAGGCGATCTTCACCGCGCATCTCACCAAGGAAAGCGCGATCGGCTTCTACGCTGATATCAAGACGCAGGCGCGTACGCTTGGCCGGAGCCCGGACCAGATCGTCATCCTGCCGGGCCTCAGCGCCGCGATCGGCTCGACCGAGGCGGAAGCCAAGCGGGTCTGGGAGGAGCTCAACGAACTTTCACACCCGAGCGTCGGGCTGGCCAGGCTGTCGAGCCGCTTCGGTGGGCACGACTTTTCGCATCTCAAGCTCGACCAGGTTCTGTCGGTGGACGATTTCCCCGACCCGTCGCAGGTGCAGGCGTCGCGCAGCCGGACCCAGTCGATCACCGCCCTTGTCGCGCGCGAGCGGCCGACATTGCGCGGCCTGCTGCACAGCCTGGCCGGTGCGCGCGGCCATTTCACCGCGACCGGAACGCCGGAGCAGATCGCCGACATCATCGAGGACTGGTTCCTGTCCGGCGCGGCTGACGGTTTCAACGTCATGCCGCCGATCCTGCCGGCACAGTTCGAGATATTCGCGGGCGAGGTTGTCCCGTTGCTGCGCCGCCGCGGCCTGTTCAGAAGCGAGTATGGCGACGGGACGCTCCGCGACCGGTTGGGCCTGGACCCCGTTCCCAGCCACTTCGATCCAGCGGTGCCGGCGAAGCGCTCCGCCTGAGCGCGGGCGCCGTCCCGCGCCTGGCAGCCTGAACTGCCGCCATCGCGGCCGATGCGCCAGATCTCCGCGAATCCAAGACCGTCTCGAATAGCATTCCCCGAGGCGGGCTAGGGTAGTGATTTATCAACGATACGCTCGCGGGCGCCGACAAATTAGTACGTATCGAACAGTGCTTGTAGATCCTCGTGCRGGATCTCGTTCGCGATGCCGACCGCCGCCAGGATTCGCGCTTTTTGCGGCGTCAGTGAACCGGCGACGAGAAGGCCGAGCTCGGCGTCGCTGCGTAGGGGAGCAACGATGCCTTGGCCGGTTCTGCTGGCACGGATCACTGTGACGCCTGCATTGCGCGCGACGGTTGCCCCCTTGCGCATGCCCGGTGACAAGCTGCCGTTGCCCATGCCCGCGACGACGAGCGCCTTGGAACCGGCAGCCACACAGGCTTCGCAAAGGTAAGAACCCGCGCCCGGATGGTCGAACAAGATATCGACCTGCGGAAGGCGATCCAGACGGGCGATATCGAATGCGCTCCGCCGCGTATGAAGACGCTCCGAGCGATGCAAAAACTGCACAGATTTCCCGCTGATCTCGGCAAGAATTCCATACTTGTTGGCTTGGAAGGCGTCGACCGAAGACGTGTCGCGCTTCACGACGTCGCGCGCGCCAAATACATGGCCGTTCGCCACAACCAGCACACCCTTGCCGGCGGATTCTGGCGCGGTTGCCGTAAGGATAGCATTATAAAGATTGAGGGGGCCGTCGGCGCTTAACGCATTGGCCGGGCGCATTGCGCCGACGATAACAACAGGCTTGTCGGTCGGTACGACCAGATTCAGGAAATAGGCTGTTTCCTCAAGCGTATCCGTGCCGTGTGTGACGATAGCGGCATCGACTCGAGGGTCTTGAACGGCCGAGGCCACGGCACGGGCAATGTCCAGCAGGATCGCATTGTCGATCCGGAAACTTTCGATATTGATCGGCTGCTGGATATCGATGCGGGCCAGCTCCGCGATCTGGGGCACGGCCGCCAGAATTTCCTTTGCAGTGCTGGTGACGCTGTAATTGTGAAAATCGTCCGCGCTCGCAGCGGCAGACGCGATCGTTCCACCGGTCCCGATCACCGTGATCCGTGGCAGATCCTTCGCCTCGTGTTTTGTCATATCAGCTCGATGCATCTGGCCGCTTCAGCGAACAAATCGCACGGAGCGCAACCCTGGGCCAGCGACGATCGTTCATTGCGTTATGCCGGACACGACTAGGTGAAGCCACATCAGCTAGCTGGCTAAAAAGAAGCCGGCCTTTCGTCGATCTGATCCGCCAGCCCCGTTCTGAAAGCATCCATCGCCCTGCAGTGCTTTGAGTGCTCGTGGCTTGACCGGCAAGCGGATGCCGGACTGGCCTGCCCCCTGAAAAGTGGCCCTCCCTGAAGTAGGCTTTTTGAGCCTTTGGAGGATGCCCGCGATGCCGCAGAAGAAGCACAAGCCTGAAGAGATCGTCGCGAAGCTGCGGCAGGTCGACGTGCTGTTGAGCTGCGGCAGGTCGACGTGCTGTTG
>NZ_JBFUIF010000039.1:0-39956 GCF_056402015.1 Allobosea sp. P4_C6 | reverse complement strand
GGGTTGCCGGCCTATCCCCGCTCTCGTCCATGCTGGCGCGAGCGCCAGCTACATCCTCATGACGCCACGGCCGTCGATCTGATTGTTCCGCATCCTGTCGAAGATGCCATTGATGTCCTCCAGCCGATTGACCGAGTAGTGAACCTTCACTTTCCCATCCCCGGCGAATTGCAGGCACTCCGCGAGATCGAGGCGCTCCAGATCATGGGATCACCGGCGGATGGTATTCGAGCGTGTAGGCCAGCGCCCAGAGCATGAACAGCACAAGGGGCAGGTGGACGAGCAACTGGAGAAACGTGAAGCCGACGACGTCGCGCGCCTTCAACCCCAACACGCCGAGCAGCGGTAGCATCCAGAATGGGTTGATCAGGTTCGGAAGCGCCTCGGCCGCGTTGTAGACTTGTACCGCCCAGCCGAGATGTACTTTGAGGTCGTTGGCAGCCTGCATCACATAGGGCGCCTCGAGGAGCCACTTGCCGCCTCCCGAAGGAATGAAGAAGCCGAGCACCGCCGAGTAGATGCCGATCACCAAAGGATAGAGGTGCTGGGTCGACATCGCGACGAATGCATGAGCGATTTGGTCGGAGACGGTCAGGCCGGCCTCGTTCTTCGCCATCGTCAGGATTGCCGCGATGGAGCCGTAAAACGGAAACTGGATCAGCACTCCTGAAGTCGCCGGAACGGACTTCACGACCGCGTCAAGAAAACGCCTTGGCCGCCAGTGCAGCAGCATGCCGAGCATAATGAAAAGGAAATTGTAGGTGTTGAGGCTGGAGATCGCGATCATCGGGTCCTTGGTCGCAAACTCATGGATCAACCACCCCGCTGCAAGTGCGACGATTAGGACCGTCAGCAGAGGGGAATGTTCCAGCCACTCGCCTGGCTGCTGTGGCTGCCGCTGTTCACCCGTCTCCCCGCGCTCGACCTTGATCCCCATGGCCTGCGCCGTGATGGCAGTGCCGGGCCCCGGAGCGGACGAGACGGCAATCACGACCGAGATGGCCACCAGAACGGCGGTGATGACGACCGACTGCCAAAGGAAGATCGTTTCGGAGAATGGGATGACGCCCGTGATCGGCAAAAGCGACTTCGGCAGGCTGGCGGCATTCGCCTGCAGTTGCGCAGCCGAGGACGAAAGCCCCATCGCCCAGGTGGCGCCGAGCCCCAGATAGGCCGCCGCGGCCGCGGCACGATAGTCCATCTTGAGTTCCTGGCGCTCCGCGAGCGCGCGTACCAGCAGCCCGCCGAAAATGAGGCTCAACCCCCAGTTTAAGAGCGACGCCAGCATGCTGATGGCCGCAATCAAGYCAACGGCTCCTGGCCCGGTTCGTGGAATCTCGGCGAGACGATGAATGAGCCTCTGGGCCGGAGACGATACCGCGACGACATAGCCTCCGATCGCGACGAAGGCCATTTGCATCGTAAAGGTGATTAGGCTCCAGAAGCCATCGCCGAATGCCCGGCTGACCGAGAGAACGGACGCGCCGTTCAACATTGCAGCCAGCGCGACGACGACAACCGCGATCGCCACGAAGACAAAGGCGTCGGGAAACCAGCGCTCTGCCCACGCAGTAAAGGAAATCGCGATTCTCGCCAGGACGCCTTCCTTCGGCGCAGGCTCGTCGCGCAAATTCGGAATCTCTGCCAATACCGGCTTCGTCATGGCTCATTTTCCTCGAAGATTTTTCTTCATCAAATCTGTTGAGGCAATCTCGGTGTCGACTTTTCTGATTTTCTAGATTTTCATCTCAAATACATTGGTGTGAATCCGAAGAGTTGCTTCCGTCGCAGCCACGATCTGGTCGACAGTTACGCCAGGCGCGGTCTCGAGCAGCGTTGCCTGCCCATCAGGAAATGCGATGACGGCCATCTCGCTGACCACGAGGTCCACGGGCCTCGACGATGTCAGTGGCAGCGAACAGGTCTTCAGAATCTTGGGCTGACCTTTGGCCGTGTGCTGCATGGCGACCACAACACGCTTGGCGCCGGCAACGAGATCCATCGCACCGCCCATGCCCGGTACCATCTTTCCGGGGATCATCCAGTTCGCCAGCAGGCCTTGCTGATCGACCTGGAGGCCGCCGAGCACGGTCATGTCGACATGGCCGCCGCGGATCAGGCCGAATGAGGTGGCGCTGTCGAAAGTGCACGCGCCGGGAAGAGCCGTCACCGGACGGCCGGCAGCGTCTGACAGAAGCGGTTGGATCAGCCCCTCCTCCGGAACAGGACCGGTGCCGATAAGTCCGTTCTCGGATTGGAAAAACACCTGGATCCCGTCCGGAACATAGTTGGCAACCAGCGTCGGAATGCCGATCCCGAGATTAACGAGCATTCCCGCTCGCAATTCCAGCGCAATCCGCTTAGCGATAATCTCTTGAGCATCCATCGGCTGTCACCCGGTAGCGATCACATAATCGACGAGAGGCGCCGGCGTGACGACGTGATCCGGCGGAATGAAGCCGACCGGCACGACATGCTCGACCGTCACCATGGTTGTGTCGGCGGCCATGACCATCACGGGGTTGAAGTTCCGGGCGGTGAGCGCGTAAGTCAGATTGCCGAGATAATCCGAAAGGAAGGCGCCGATGATCGCGAAATCGGCGCGGAGCGCCGTTTCGAGGAGATAGCTCCGGCCATCTACCTCGATCTTCTGCTTGCCTTCCTCGACGATGGTTCCCACGCCGGTCGGCGTCAGAACACCGCCAAGACCATAGCCGCCCGATCGGATGCGCTCGATCAACGTCCCCTGCGGCACCAGATCGACCGTGATCCGTCCCTCGATCATCTGTTTTTGCGTGACCGGGTTGAGCCCGATGTGGCTCGCGATCACTTTTCGCACGAGCTCTGCGTCGATGAGCTTGCCGATCCCGCGTCCGGGCATCGCAGTGTCGTTGGCGATCACAGTCAGGTCGCGTTTTCCCTGGCGCACCAACTCGTCGATTACACGTTCGGGCGTGCCGACACCCATGAAGCCACMGATCATCAGGCTCGCGCCGTCAGGGACCATATTGACCGCGTCAGCAACAGGGATCGACTTCATGCCCGGCCCTCACATTCAAGATGCGCGTCTTGCCGTTTGAAATCCGCAGCGGTTCCAATCGAACGCTAATGCGTCGGACTGCCGATGCTATTGTCCTTTAGGGAGCCTCCACAGCTGCCAAGCGGCGAGCCGGCTAGGGCGCTTGTACAGATGCGGATGGGAAGTCAGCTGCAAAACCCGCAACGGCGCCTGATAGGGGCACATACATGGTTGGTTGATCGCAGCCCGCGCCCGCTCAGTCCATGATGTGGTAGCCGCCATCAATGTAGATCACGTCTCCGGTCATTAATCGGGCGGCATCGTGAGCGAGGAAAGCCGTCGCCAGGCCGACATCGTCGATGCTGATCAGCTCGCGGGCCGGGGCACGGGATTTGGCCTTCGCCAATAATTCATCGAATTCGGCGATGCCGGAGGCTGCGCGGGTGGCGAGGGGGTCGGGCGAAACGGCGTGGACCCGGATACCCTTGGGGCCCAGTTCGGCGGCGAGATAGCGCACCGAGCATTCAAGAGCTGCCTTGGCCACACCCATGATATTGTAGTTTTCTACCACCATCTGCGAG
The DNA here is from genome assembly GCF_056402015.1 of Allobosea sp. P4_C6. Lineage (NCBI taxonomy): Bacteria > Pseudomonadati > Pseudomonadota > Alphaproteobacteria > Hyphomicrobiales > Alloboseaceae > Allobosea > Allobosea sp. P4_C6. Next base: position 36,356 of record NZ_JBFUIF010000039.1, on the reverse strand, counting down.
CCGTAATAGGTCATGGTAAAAAGCGTGCCGCCCTTCTTCATCAACGGCTCGGCCAGATGCGCCATGCGGATGAACGACCAGCACGAGATTTCCATGGTTTCGAGGAACCCCTCGCGCGGCGCGTCCGTCACGCGGCCCCGAAGCGTGTCCTTGGGGGCGGATGCGATCGAGTGAACCACGAAATCCAGTTCTCCCCACTCGGATCGGATGCGCTCGAAAACGGCTTCGAGCTCTCCGGGCGAGCTCATGTTCATCGGCATGACAATCGCAGCCTCCACCTCCTGCGCCAATGGCTCGACATAGGGCTTCGCCTTCTCGTTGAGATAGGTGACGGCGAGTTCGGCGCCAAAGGCGCGAAAGGCGCGGGCGCAACCCCAGGCGATCGACCGGTCGTTGGCGATGCCGACGATCAACCCTCTGCGGCCTTCCAGGAGCTTGGCTTTGACGGTGGGCAGCGGCATGACGGGACCTCCGGTCAGGATGCGGCGGACGTGTGGAGCAACGCGAAGGTGTGGCGGGCGATGACGAGTTCCTCGTCAGTTGGAATCACGAGGAGCGCCACTTTGCTTGCTGCGGTGGACATGCAAACGGCGCCGGATTCATTGGCGTCGGGGTCTAGATCGGCACCCAGCCAGGCAAGACGTTCGGCGATGCAGCCGCGGATAGCCGGCGCGTTTTCACCGACTCCTGCGGTGAAGACGAAGGCGTCGAGTCCACCAAGAGCGGCCGCCAACATCCCGGCCTGCAGCGCACAGCGATGGACGAAATGGTCGATTGCGAAGGCCGCGCCCGCCTCGTCACTCGCCAGCAGATCGCGCATGTCATTGGAGAGGCCGGAAAGACCCTTGAGCCCGGAATCGCGATACAGAAGATCAGAAACATCCTCCGCGCTCATGCCCTTGTGGGTCATCAGTTAGAGCACTACACCGGGATCGAGCTGACCGGGTCGGGTCCCCATCGGGAGGCCAGTGCGTCAATTGCTGGGCGGCGCGATCGGACATGCGGGATCCCTTCGGATGAAGTCAGGACGCGATACGATTGCCTGGATTCGACGGCCCAAGAGCTACCGGCTCACTTGGAGTCTGAAAGAACAGGGCAATGCGCGCGAGCCTCTCGCTAGTGGCGTCCGTTAGCGAGCCTGCCGCCTCCAGCACTTCGCGCAGAGCCGCGAAAGCCGCACGCCGCTCGTCTGGCTGCTTCGGCAGCAAAGCCGGGATGGCTGCGAGTGCCGCATCCTCGTCGATCAGGAGCATGTAGTACTGTTCGCGTATCACTTTCTTGAATTCCCGAAGGCTTGTTTGCCGCGTCGCAGGATGGGCCTGTCGGATACGACGGATCGCCTCGAAGCCGCGCTCGTCAACGCTGCCGCGTGCCAACCCGACATAGATTAGTGAACGGGCCAGCCCTTCGCGAAGCCCACCTGCCGTCATGAGCGCGCGCAATTCTGCAATCCGGGCTTCGAGGAGCTTGGCGTGCAGCAGGTTCGCCGCCGCTTGGCGCGGCCGGCGATGTGACTTGACGTCGACACCGAGCGCGCTCTGAAGCGCCGACGTTCCATAAATGGCGTGGAAGCTTTGCTCCGACATTTTCTCGATCTGTTTGCGCCAATTTTCGAAACTTTCGACGATCTGGTCGGAAGCCTTCTCCTGAAGCGCCAAGAAAGGATTATCGGCGGGGATTGCCTGCCTGTGTCCCCGAACGTTTTCCGCGGCGCCTTCGACCCATGAGAGCCACGGATTGCTGGCTCCAAACATTTCGTAGGAAAGGCGAAGCGGATGCAGGCTCCGCAACGCCGCGGCCATCGGCGTTGTGACGAGTGCCTGGACGATCGGCTGCGCCACGGTCCGGTAGAGCGCGAGGTTGATTTCGGAGACGCGCGCAGCGGCGGCAAACCGTCGCTCATCCTCCAGATCATTTCCGCCCATGGCACGAATGTCATCCAGGGTTCGCGCTTCGCAGCGCATGACCCATGACCCCGTTACGAGATCGGGATTTGTGACCGCTTCACCCTTTGCCTCAAGAACTGCCTCGTAAAGGCCGGGCGGCAACACATCGATTAGGTCGATATTGGACGCGAACTCATCGTGCTCCTTGCGGGCCACTCCCGAAGAGACGAAGATACCAAGATGACCCACAGTCTCGTGCACCGCGTAGACGATTGTCTGGCCATAGGCGCGGATGTCGTCGACGCTATCGTATAGGTCGAGGATCCAGTCGAGCGCCTGCTGCGGGGGGGTGATGTTGTCGCCCTTGGAGCAGAAGACCACGATCGGTGAGGCAATGTTGCGTAAATCGATCGTCGTTCCATCGGAAGTCTGAATCGCACCGGCTGCAAGCTTGTTCCCCACAAAGAGCTCGTCGACGATAAACTGCATTTCTTCGGCATTGAGTGTTACATGCCCACCCCACCATTTTTCGAAACCGAGATAACGATCTGCTTCCGTGTCGATCTTTGAGTAGAGATTGTATTGCTTCGACCAAAGCGTGTTTGCGGGATTCTGACTCTCGAAATTCTGAACTAACGAAGCCCCGTCGAAGATGCCGGCACCCAGATCGCCTGCAAGCGCGGTCAACCAACTGCCGCCGAGCAGCCCCCCCGCGTACCGCATCGGAAACTGCCCCCTGACGCCAGCCCAGTAGGACAACGGCGTGCCGGCGACGATAATCGGGCCGAAAAGCTCCGGGCGCAGCGATGCCAGGATCATGACTGCCCAGCCCGCTTGGCAATTGCCGATTACGCAAGGCTTGCCCTCAGCCTCTGGATGCCGCTCGATGACTTTCTCAAGGAAGACTGCCTCGGCGCGCGCGATGTCCTCGATGGTCTGGCCGTGCACAGGGTCGGGCAAGAAGCCGATAAAATAACAGGGGTGTCCCGCCTTCATGGCGACGCCGATTTCGCTGTCGGCCTTGAAGCCGCCGATCCCGGGGCCATGGCCTGCGCGCGGATCGACGACAACGAAGGGACGCTTGCGTTGGTCGATGACTATGTCGGGCGGTGGTATGATGCCGGCCAGAACGTAGTTGACCGGGCGCGCGAGGTTGCGCCCGTCACAAATCAATTCCGCTTCATAGTCGAGTACGTTTGGAGCGAGTTGCTTCGCCTGCTCCTCATACTGTCCTGCTCGCTTGCGCATTGTATCGAGGAAGAGAATCGCGCGCTGCCACGCGTCGGTCGAGTAAGAAAATGCGCTGTCTAGCGTGGACGGGTCTAATTTCTGAGATGTCGTCGGCTTGACCATTACACACTCCCGCCGGAATTCAGTTCCTAGTCGGCGCGGTTTTAGCCGGTCAGTGCGTAATTTACGAGTCCGATCTCGAAACGCCAGTTCTGGCCGACAACTGCATCTACTGAGCGCCCGAGGCACGCGCAAATAGGATTCCAGCGGAGAATCGCATGTGATTCATGGGTTTCGACTGATCTGGAGGTCGGAAGCGATGTCTACTCGGATGGACGAAGACGACTGGGCGTCAAAGAGAAGGACAGGCCCGCCTTCTTCGCCATCACGCTCATAAGGCCCGCCCGTATCGAGCAGGGCATCGGCACCCTCAAACGCTTCAAGCGCGTTGGCCTCCGATGCGAAAAGACAGCCCGGAATTTTCGGTCCATCGTCAGCTTCGCCGCAGGCCTATGCTTGATCAAATTCGTCCAGACGGCCTAACACGTAAGTAGCCGAGTGAAATTGGCGCGAGGCCCCGCGGCTGGCGTCCCGAAATGCCGCAATCAGAGCTTCAACGCCTGCCTATACTCCTCGCCAAACGTGGACAGTGAACTGGCGAGCACCGTCGCCGCGCCATCCACCAGGCCGCAACGGCCGGAACCAGGCAGCAGCCGCGTAAGATTCTCCAGGGCCGCAAGATCRCTCGGCCGCCCGGCGCCGGCCTCGATACGCTCGAGGATGCGCGAAACCTGATTTGTGCCGATCTTGCAGGAGGGGCATTGACCGCAGGAATTGGCCGCGAAGAAAGCGACGTATTCTGCCGTCTTGCGCAGGATACTAGTGCCTTCGCCAACTACGATCATCGCACCCGTGCCGAGCCGCGAGCCACGTGCCCGCAGGCTGTCGAAATCCAGCGCCACGTCGAGATCACTGGCCGTCAGCAGCGTGTTGGAAGGACCGCCGGTGAAGACGGCCTTGAACCCCTTATCCGCGAGCATTCCGCCGCCATGGCCGAACACCAGGTCGCGTAGGGAGGTGCCCATGGGCAGTTCGTGCAGGCCGGGGCGCATTACGTCACCGGACAGCGAATAGAGCTTGGTGCCCACCGCATCGCCGAGGCCGAGCCCCCGATACCAAGCAGCGCCCCGGCCGAGGATGTGCGTCGCATGGGCGAAGGTCTCGACATTGTTCAGCAGCGTCGGCGCGCCGTACACGCCCTTCTCGGCGGGGAAGGGCGGCTTGAGCGACGGGAAGGGAAAGCCGCCCACCACGCTGGCCACCGCTGCCGTCTCCTCGCCGCCGACATAAAGGCCGGAGCTGGGACTGACACGGATCTCCACAGGCATCCCGATCGCCCCGCCGACGCGCGCGAGGAGAGGATGCTGGCGCCACGCCGCGGACGCGGCGTGCAGCATTTCCACCAAGCCGGTCTCGCGCGGATTGACGTAGAGGGCAATCCTGTTCGCCTTGACTGCGATCGCGCCGATGAGCGCGCCCTGGATCACCTGGTGGGGCGTGCGGGAGAGCAGGAATCGGTCCTTGAAAGTGCCTGGCTCATCCTCATTGCCATTGCAGATGATCCATTTCCCGCCTCCCTCCGGGCAGAGCGGCTGGGCAGCCACGGCGGCCCATTTGCGATGCGTCGGAAAGCCTGCGCCGCCCAGACCGCGCAGCCCGGCAGCTTCCAGGGTGGGAATGATGCTGGCCGGGTCCGACAGGGCACGCTCCAACCCTTCGCCGCCGCCCGCCGCGAGCCACCCGGCGAGATCCGGACCGACTTGGATGGCCTCGGCGGTGAGCACTGCGGTCATGTGGCGATCGACCTATCGGTGGAGGCGTCGAAATTGCCATAGGGCGGAAAGATCATCGGCGACTTGCGGCTAAGTGGCAGGCCCTGCATCTCAAGGGCGCGGCGCCAATTGGCCAGGTGCGCCAGACCGACGTTACGCGGCCGCTCCCCCCGTGCGTCGGCCGCCGCGCTGGCACCGGCGTGGCGGCCGAACACCACCAGTTCCAGCAGCGCGTTGCCCATCATGCGGTTGCGCCCGTGCAGTCCGCCGGTCACTTCGCCGGCACACAGAAGGCCGGGGACGGCCGTGCGGCCCTTCGGGTCGATCAACACACCGCCATTCTGGTAGTGCAGCGTTGGACGGATCAGGAAGGGTTCTTCGGCCGGGTCGAAGCCGCCGCGATGCGCGAGGTGGAGCAGCGTGACGAGGCTTTTCTCCAGGATGCCGGGCTTCGCCTGTTCCAGGGATGGCGTGTCAAGAAAGACGCCGGTCTTGCCATCGCGGCCGATGCCCCGGCCCTCGGCGATCTCGCGCAGGACCGCTGAGGCCACGATGTCGCGTGGCTGCAATTCATCGACAAAACGCTCACCCCGCCCATTCACCAGATAGGCGCCGGACGAGCGGGCCGCCTCGCTGACCAGCGCGCCTTCCAGGTGCGGCGGCCAGGCGATGCCGGTAGGGTGGTACTGGAAGCTGTCCACGTCGCGCAGCGCAGCGCCGAGGCGATAGGCCAGCGCCAGCCCGTCCGCCGTGGCGCCGTAGTGATTCGAGGTCGGAAACCCCGCGAGATGCAGCCGCCCCGCGCCGCCAGTGGCCAACACCACCGCCCCGGCGCGCGCCAGCACCGCGCGGCCGTGAGCGAAGTCGTGCAGGACCGCCCCGGCACAGCGGCCGCGATCGTCGCTTAGCAATTCCAGCGCCGGATGGCGGTCGAGGAGGGTGATCCCCGGCTGCAGCAGGGTCGCTTCCCGCAGCGCCCGCATCAGTTCCAGCCCGGTGAAGTCTCGATAGGACAGCAGTCTGGCCGCGGTGGCGCCGCCCGGCTTCTTGCGCAGCAGCGTACCGCCCATGCGTTGGCTGTGCTCGGTGAGGTCGAAGTTCATCCCCTCCTGGATCAGCCAGCGGATGGCGGAAGGTCCGTCTGCGACCAGGGCCGCCACCAATGCCTTGTCGGCGGTGAAATGGCCCGCGCGCAGCGTGTCCTCGAAATGGCGTTGCAGGCTATCCTCGGCGCCCACGGCGGCCTGGATGCCGCCTTCGGCCATGACGGTGTTGCTGTCTCCGATGCGCAGCTTGGTGGCGACCAGCACGCGCGCCCCGGCACGGGCGGCGGTTAATGCCGCCACGCAGCCCGCTCCACCACCGCCGATGACCAACACATCAGCGTCCAGGGTCGGAGCGCCGGCGAGGTCCACATCCTCCAGCAGCGAATCCGCCTGCAGCAGGTCAGCGAGGATGGCCGGGCATTCCTGGCCGGCGCTGACGCCGACCCGGAGCGTCACCATGGCGCCCGGCTGGCGGTCAGGGTGGTAGCCGGCCAGCAGGTCCTGCACCGGCAGGTCCAATGCCTTGGCCGGGGCCGGGGCGGCAGCTCGCCAAGCCTCCACGGCTTGCGCATGCGGAATGCAGGCGGCGCTCAAGCAACGGACTCCGTAGCGGGCGGATTGGCGCCGGGCGCGTCGAAGTCAATCGGCTGCCGGCCTTCCCCGATCTCGTGCAGGCGCATGATCAGGTCCGACGGGCGCAGTGTGAGGGAGGCGCGCATCCGCCGCACGAACTGGCCCAGATGCGCAGGGTCTATATGCTCGGGGCAGGCGGCAACGCAGAGATTGCAGAGCACGCAGTGATCGAACAGCCCCGCCGCCGCGTCGGTCTGGCCCAGAACGGCCAGATCGACCATGCGCTGCACCTCGATCCCTTTGGGGCAGGCGTGGTCGCAGCCGCCGCAGTGGCGGCAATGCTTGGCTTCGGGGAAGACCGCGCCGATCTGCTCGATGGCTGTCCAGCTGTCGGTGAGGAGTTGCAGGTCGTAGCCATGCGCGCGGCTAGCCGGGAAATGGTCGATGAAGGCGACCTGCATGCCCTCCTCGGCCAGCATCTCGCAGGCGAGCGCCGTGCTGGCCAGCCGCTCGCCCGTGCGGCGCACCAGAACCCGGCAGGCACCACAGACCCCCTGGCCCATGCAGCCCACATTCTCGGTGAGCGGCAGGCCGGCCCCGATCCAGGCCTGGAGCAGGGAGACGCCCCTGGTCGCCCGGATGGCATGGCCGTCGAAGGTGAAGCCTACGCCATCGGCGGCTGCGGCATCGTCGGCCATGCGGGTTTCTCCTCCATCCGTCATCGGGTTCACCAGAGGCCCAATATCCTCCACCAGGTGGTGCCGAGCACCGCGTAGATGATAAGCTCCCCAACGCACATGATGAAGCCGACGCGCCACCAGGTGCCCAACGGCACATAACCGCTTCCGAAGATGATGGGCGAGGTGCCCGTGGCGTAGTGCGTCAGTGTCATCATGATGCTTGAGCCGGCCACCATCATGAGCAAGAACGGTATCACATAGTCGGGCGGCACCACGCTGACGCCCACGGTCAGGAAGGCGAGCATCATGGCGCTGATGTGCGCCGTCGTGCTGGCGAAGAAGTAGTGCGAGAAGACAAAGAGCAGCACGAGCAGCGTCGCGGCCAGCTCCCATCCCATGCCGGCGGCCACGATGCCGTTCTTCAGCAGGTTGGAGAACCAGGGGATGACACCGGTCTCGTTCAGCTGCTCGGCCATCATCACCAGGGCGCCGAACCAGATCAGCGTATCCCAGGCGCTCTTTTCCGAAAGGACGTCGTCCCAATCGATCGTGCCGGTGATGATGAGGGTGAACAGGCCCAGGAAGGCAACGGCTGTGGGGTCAAGCGTGAAGGCCGGGCCGAAGATCATCGCCGGCACGTTGGCCCAGAGCACGAGCAGCATCGCGAAGGTGCCGATCATCACCCATTCCTTGCCCGAGAGCGGGCCCATGCGCTTCAGTGCGGTCTGCGCATATCCGACCGCATCCGGCGTCGCCTTCACCTCGGGTGGGGAGAGGTTGGAGATGGCGATGGGCATGAGCAGGAGGCAGACCAGGCCCGGTACCACCATGTAGAGCGCCCAGGCCGTCCAGGTGAGATGGAAGGTCTGGTTCGTGACCCGCGCGACATAGTCGACCACCAGCGGGTTCGGCGCCGTGGCGGTGACGAACATGCCCGAGGTGATCGTATTGGCATGCATGTTCACGAGCGACAGGTAGGTGCCCATCTTCCGCTCGGTGCCCTTGGCAGGATCGGAATCAAACGCGGTCGCGATCGATCGCATGATCGGATGCACGATGCCACCACCGCGGGCCGTGTTGCTGGGCGTGAAGGGCGCCAGCACCAGTTCGCAGATCGCCAACCCATAGCCGATCCCGATGGTCCGCTTGCCCAGCAGGCTGATGAAGATCAGGCCCATGCGGCTGCCCAGACCGGTCTTCTTCAGGCCGCGCGAGATGAGGATCGCGACCACGATCAGCCAGATGAGGGGACTGGACAGGCTACCCAGCGCGTCCGCTATGGCGCCCCTCGAGGAGGTCGCGGTGACCTGCGAAAGGGCGACGATGGTCATTGCCATCATGGCCATGACGCCGATCGGCATGACCTTGAGGATGATCGCGAGGATGGTGGTCAGGAAGATGCCCAGAAGCGCCCAGGCCTTCGGCGTCAGCCCTTCGGGGGCGGGCAGCAGCAGCATGACGACCAGGAAGATCGTCGTGATGATCGCGGGCTGCAGTCGGAACGGTACCGATGCCTTGAAAAAATCGAACATCGCCTTCAGGCGCCCGAGCATCGGCAATTTCCCCCTTGCAACCGTGAATTCGATCGAGAAGTTCGCAGATCTCGATAGCTGCGACACCAACCGCTCACCGGACTGAGAGACTCAACACCAGATTATTGCAGGTTAATTGGTTTTAGGTTTGCCGCTAGGTGCAAGTACGCCGTGCACCCTGACAATAGATGCGGCCCAACATGTAGCATCTGCGAGGCTTCGCCAGCATGGTGCAGGCCGATGACTATGCCGGCTGCGACGGCCGGCCCGTCAACACCGCCGGTTCGATGAGCTCGGGGTGCTGGCAGGCGCGGCAAGGCTCGCCAACCCGCGCTCCGTCAGGCTGCCGCGCTTGGGAGTTCCGATGCTGCCTATAATCTACCCTTCAACTTGGATTGTCGCAGATAACAATGTATCTAATTGATAACATAAGACAATTTATGGCGCCTGCAAGTTTTTTCGATCACGCAAGGGGAGAAGGGAAGCGGGGCGCGGAAACGACGGCCTGACCGTCAGACCCGCTCGCCGAGCAGTGCGATCTCCTGGCGGAGCATGACCGTGCCATGGGGCTCGAAGCCGCGCTGTTCCAGCGTGATCCGGGGCGCGGTCGCATCACCTTCGATACGGAACAGATGCCAGGTTCCGAGCTCGCCATGGCCGCGCGGGCCGAGAGAGGCCGAGGGCACGCCGACGATCGGCACGTCATGGCCCGGGCCTGGGCGCCAGGCCAGCGAGAAGCTGTGGTTATGGCCGTGGATGACGAGGTCGGCGCCCTTGCGCTTCAGCATGGCCTCGAAGGCGGCGGCGTCGACCAGTTCGCGTCCGCGCTTGGCGCCGCCGACATAGGGCGGGTGATGGATCAACACGACGCGGATCAAACCCTCGTCGCGCGCGCGATCCAGCAACGCCTCGATGCGCTTCATCTGTTCGCTGCCGACGCGGCCCGTCGCCATCAGCGGCATGGTCGGCACGCCGCTGTTGACGCCGATCAGCGCGACCGGCCCGCGGCGGCGATACCACGGATAGCCGGCGCGGCCTTCGTCATCGGAAATCCAGGGAGCGAGCAGCCCGGCCAGCGGCTTCAGCGAGGAGCGCGCATAGGTGTCGTGATTGCCGGGGACGAAGCTGACCGTCTCGCGCGGGCCGAGCGTGTCGAGGAAGGCGATGGCGGTCTTGAATTCGTTCGGCAGGCCGATATGGGCGACATCGCCTGTGCAGGCGACATGGTCCGGCTGCTGCGCATGGATGTCGGCGACGATCCGCGCCAGGATCTCCATGTCATGGGCGTGCCGGCGCTTGCGGCGCCAGTTGACGTAACCGGTCGCACGCTTACCAAAGAGCTGATGCAGCGAAAACCCGGCGAGCGGGCCGAGATGCGGGTCCGACAGATGCGCGAGCTTGAACACGCTCAAGCGCTTGCCCTTCCCGCGTGCCGTCAGTCAAGCGCGCTGTTGACGCGCCTCGACTGGCGGATGCGGACAGCCTCAGTTGGCGTAGCCGGTCAGCTCCGACACGATACGCGAATCGGTCAGCGTGACAGCGGGCTTCCAGACATAGGCAGGCTTGGCCCTCAGGCGGGCGATGATGAAAGAAAGCAACATGACGATAGTCCCCAGCGGTGATGCGGCGGTGTGATCCTTATTTGGGGCGCGTTTGTGACAGAGCAACCAAGTTGCTGGACGATCCGTTATGCGCTTTTTGCATAGACAATTAACTCGGGCTTGAGAAATCTCCGATGCAACCGCCGACGCACTCCGGCTCTGCCGATCCGGAAACGCCCCGGACGATCCGGCAGCGACTGCTGACCCGGCTTCTCCATCTCTATTTTCGGTTCGCGCGCGGCGTGACCTTCGGCGTGCGCGCCGTGGTGCTGAACGATAGCGACGAGGTCTTCCTGATCCGCCACACCTATGTTCCGGGCTGGCATTTTCCCGGCGGCGGCGTCGAGGTCGGCGAGACGGCGGCGGAGTCGCTGGAGCGCGAACTGTCGGAAGAGGCCGGAATCGCGGCGACGGAGCGGCCCGTGCTGTACGGGCTGTTCTTCAATCGCCGGATTTCGCGGCGCGACCATATCGCCGTCTATGTCATCCGCGCGTTCAAGGTCGAGCAGGTCAAGCAGCCGGATCGGGAGATCGCGGAAGCCGGTTTTTTCCGGCTCGACGATCTGCCGGAAGGGACGACGCCGGCCACGCGGCGGCGGCTGGACGAGATCGCCGCGGGCAAGCTCCCCGCGGCCGAGTGGTGATCGCGAGCGTCGGCTGGCGCGGGATCGCGCGACTCATTCCGCACTTTTCGCCAGCTTGCCGAAATCGGCGTCGAGCTTCGCCAGAGCCGTCGCGATCCGTGTACGCCTGTCCTTGATCCAGGCATCCTGCTGATCGAGGCGCTGCTTCGCGCCCGCCAGCATGCGGTCCATCTCGGCAGGCTGTGGACCACCGGAGGTCGCACGGTTCTTCACGATCGCGACCGGGTCCAGCGTCGCGCGGAACTCGGCCTCGCTCATCGGCAGCTCCGCCACCGGCAGGCTCATCTCCACCGCCGCCTTGCGATAGATCGCCTGCGCCTGCGCATAGGGAAAGTCGGTCGGCTTGATGCCCTTGTCCTTGGCGTAGTCGACCACCTCGGAGGCGAAGTGGTGCCCGGCGCGGAAAGGCAGCTTGTACTGCCGCATCAGAACGTCGGCGAGCTCCTGCGAGGCGGTCCAGTCGCTGTTGAGCTCCTCCAGAGCACGGTCGGGATCGATGACCAGCGCCTTCAGGATGCGGTCGAGCCCCTGCAGGGTCTTGGCGGCACTGTCGATCATGGCGCTGTTGGCCTTGGCATCCTTGGCGTCGGGCATGCCGGGCGGGATGTTATGCGCCTTGAAGATGGGCCCCATCGCGAGCGAGAGCGCCGTCGAGGCCTCCTCCCGCGTGCCGTTCAGCAGGCCGGGATTGCGCTTCTGCGGCATGGCGCTGGAGACATAGGTGTTGCCTCCGCCCTCGCGCAGCAGGATCCAGGGCCGCGACTGCGCATATTGCGTCATCACGTCCTCGATGAAGCCGCCGATATGGAGCGCGATGCCGGTCACGATGCCGCCGGTCTCGACGGGCAGGTCGGCGGCGGCGATCTGCGAGGCGTCATAGGCATTGTCGACGAGGGCACCGAAGCCGAGATAATCGGCCATGCGCTGGCGATCGAGGGGCCAGCTCGTGCCGTTGAGGACGGTCGTGCCCATCGGCGAACGGTCGACGCGGGCATAGGTCTCGCGGATGCGCTGGGCATCGCGATCGAGCCCCGCCGCGAGCCCGAGGAGATAGTGGCCGTAGCTGTTGGGCTGGGCCGCGACCCCGTTGGTGTAGTTGGGGACGATCGTCCCCCGATGCGTGGCGGCGAGCTCCACCATCGTGCGCGTCGTCCTGTTGAGCTCGTCGGCCAGCGTCAGCATCCGGTCACGTAGGATCGCGGCGCGGTAGGTCGCATGCATGTCCTGGCTGGAGCGCCCGGCATGGATCAGCGTGACCTCGACGCCGGCCTCCTTGATCATCAGCGGCTCGAAGGTGATGACGGTCGAGGGGCGCTTGGCGCCCGGCTGGTTGCCGGCTGCGATCACCTTGGCGATGCCCTGTGCCAGCTTGGGCGCGAGCATGCGGTCGAGCAGGCCCTGCTCGGTATTGATGACGGTGCTCGCCTTGTTGATCTCGCCGAGCCAGAAGAACTCGTCCCTGACGGATTCTTTCGGCAGGGCCTGCTGCTGGGCATGGGCGGGCAGGGCGCTCGCCGCCAGAAGGATGACAGCGTGCCACAGGCGTGTCGGCATTGGTTTCCTCCGTTGTGAAGCGGCACCTGTCCGATGCCTTGTCGCTCCTCGAAAGCGACCGGTTATTCCCCCCGCCGTTCACGTCGTGAATCGAAACCAATCCGCCATCGCCGGCAAGGCGGCGGGGCGCTGGCGCGAGACGGATGGACGCCGGCCGGAAGCTCTGCTAGAGGCGCAGCCCATGACGAACGGGCAAAGCCTCCGAGACCTGCGACGACCGGCGCGCTGAAAGCGCCTGCCTGGCATTGCGCCCATACGCGCCTGCCTTCGTTTCGCCGATCCGCTTCTTGCCTCGCGTTAACGTCATGACATCCCTGCCTTTGACCATCCGCCACGAATTGCCCGTGGACGCCGCCGCCATCGAGCGCCTGCATGAGCGCGCCTTCGGGCCCGGCCGCTTCGCTCGCACGGCTTTCCGCTTGCGAGAGGGCGTGCCGCCCGATCCGGCGCTGTCCTTCGCCGCGCATGTCGGCACCTTTCTCGTCGGCTCGATCAAGGTGACGCCGGTCGTCGCGGGCGGCCACAAGGCGCTGATGCTCGGGCCGCTGACGGTCGACCCCGCCTTCGAAGGCCGGGGAATCGGGGCTGCGCTGATGGACCGTTCGATCGAGGCCTCGCGCGAGGCCGGTTACGACCTGATCATGCTGATCGGCGATGCGCCTTACTACGCCCGTTTCGGCTTCAAGGTCCTGCCTCTCGGCCAGCTCGTGCTGCCCGGCCCGGCCGATCCGGCGCGCTTCCTGGCGCTGGAGCTGGTCGAAGGCGTGCTGAAGCAGCGCCGCGGTGCGGTGACGTCGGCGCGGGTGGGGTGAACCCAACCGGCGTCATGCTCGGGCTTGACCCGAGCATCTCGGAAACCAGTGGCTTCTCGTCCAGAGATTCTCGGGTCGAAGCTGTGCTTCGCCCGAGAATGACGGCGGGGCCTCAGGCCTGACGCTTGAAGCGGCGCCCGCTTTCCCCCAGCCAGCCGGCGACGAGGGCGCCGAACAGGATCGCGAGGCCGAGCAGCCCGACGAAGAGCGGCGAGATCTGCACGCCGCGAACGATGCCGGAATCGCTGATCCTCAGCCCGATCCAGTCGTTGCCGGCGAACTGACTGCCGGAGCGCACCGGCACGATGCGCGGCAGGCTGACGCCGGAGCCGCTCTCCCGGCCGATGCGGCGCGAGGAGCCGCCGGTCGATTGCGCCAGCGACTGGAGGGCGGCGGGGTCGCTGACCACCTCCATCAGCTCGCGCGGGTTCTCGGGGCCGACGCTGGCGAAGGCGGTGAGATTGTCGGAGGTCAGCCGGTAGAGGCCCTGATCGCCGGTCGGGATACGCGCGGTGAACAGGCCGGGGCGGCCCGGCTCGAGCGGGATCGTCCGCGACTGGCCATCGGGGCCGGTGATGGTGATGGGGGTGGGATTGTCGCTCAGCGTCTGCCGCTCGACCTCGACGGTGCCGCCGCGGGCGGTGGCGCGCAGCGCCTCCTCCTCAAGCTCCGGCTCCTTCATCAGCCAATGGCTCAGGCGGCGCAGCAGGTCGAGATAGGGGCCGCCATCGCGGAAGCCGCGGGCCCAGAGCCAGGCGTGATCGGAGAGGAAGAGCGCGACGCGCCCCTTCTGCTCGCGCGCCAGCATCAGCAGTGGCCGTTCGCCGGGGCCGGTCATCACGGGGGCAGCGCCGGCGCGGGCCTGCGCGCCGACCATGCGCAGCCATTCGCCCCAGCGCGGCGGCGAGACTTCCGAACCCGGCAGGTCGCGGGTGACGGGGTGGCGCTTGCCGGGCTCGCTGACCTGGGCGCGATAGGCCTCGTCGATGACGCTGCCATCCGGCACGGCCGGCAGGATCTGGCCGAGCGGTGTGCGGGCGAGCGTCTGCGATCCCGCATATTCCGGGCCGGCGGCGACCAGGAGTGCGCCGCCGTCGCGGACATAGCGGACGATGTTCTCGAAATAGAGCAGCGGCAGGATCGACTGGTTGGCGTAGCGGTCGAAGATGATCAGGTCGAATTCCTTGATCTTGACCTGGAACAGCTCGCGCGTCGGGAAGGCGATCAGCGAGAGCTCGTTGATCGGCGTGCCGTCCTGCTTCTCCGGCGGGCGCAGGATGGTGAAATGGACGAGATCGACATTGGCGTCGGCCTTGAGGAGGTTGCGCCAGGTGCGCTCGCCCGGATGCGGCTCGCCCGAGACCAGCAGCACGCGCAGCTTGTCGCGCACGCCTTCGATGGTGATGACGGCTCGATTGTTGGCGAGCGTCAGCTCGTTGTCGAGCGGCGCGGCCTCGATCTCGACGACGTTCGGCCCGCCACGGTCGATGCGAATGGGAACCTGCACGATCTGGCCGGTGGCGACGTCGCGGCGGGCGACGATCTCGCCGTCGCGGCGGATGGTGAGGCCGGCGCGGCTCGAACCGTTCTTGTCGACGACCCGCAGGCGGATGACCTGATCCTTGCCGACGATGCCGAAGCGGGGCGAATCGACCAGCATAATGCGGCGGTCGATCTCGGCGTTGCGGCCGGTGGTCAGGACATGCAGGGGCGCGCGCAGGCCCAGAGCCTCGGCATTGGCCGGCGTGTCGTGGGCGAGGCCGTCTGTGATGGCGATGGCGCCGGCGACACGCTCGGAGGGGACGTCGGCGAGGCTCGATGCGAGCGCCTCGAACAGGCGGGTGCCGTCGCTGGTGCCTTGCGCGTCGCGCAGCTCGACGATCCGCGGCTCGACATTGGGAATGCCGCGCAATTGCCGCTCGACCTCCGCCACCGCGGCGTCGGTCTGAGCGGAGCGATCGGCGAGGCGGTTCGAGGCCGAACGGTCGACCACCACCGAGACGACGTCCTTGACCGGCTCGCGATCCTCGAAGACCAGCGAGGGATCGGCCAGCGCGACGGTCAGCACGATCAGCGCCAGCGCCCGCAGGATGGCGCTGCGCCCGGCCAGGACGATGGCCGCGCCGGCGGCCAGCGCGGCGAGAACGGCAAGGCCGATCAGCAGCGGCAGCGGCACCAGCGGGGCGAAGGAGACGCTCCACATGGTCATTGTCCCAGGCGTTCGAGCAGGGCCGGGACGTGGACCTGGTCGGCCTTGTAGTTGCCGGTGAGGGCGTACATCACGAGGTTGATGCCGGCGCGAAGCGCCATCTCGCGCTGGCGCGGATCGGCGCCGGAAAGCGGCACCAGCCCTTCGCCGCGCTTGTCGATGGCCCAGGCCGAGGCGAGGTCGTTGGCGGTGATGATGATGGGCGAGACATTGTCGCCGGCGCGCGCCGGGCGGCGGCCGTCATTGTCCGCCGGCGGAAGCGTCTCGACCCAGGTCGTGCCCGTGTCGTAGCGGCCGATGAGCTCGTCGAGGATGTAGAAGGTCTTGGTCAGGACGTGGTCGCGCGGCAGCGGCTCGAGCTCCGGGATGTCGAGCGTCTGCAGCATGCGCTTGAGCTGGTCGCCCTCGGGCGTGGTGCCGCCGCCCGGCCGCGCGCTCATGGCGTCGCGCGTGTCGAAGATCACGAGGCCGCCACCCTTCATAAAGGCTTCGAGCTTGCGCAGCGTCTCGGCCGAGGGGATCGGCCGGCCCGCGACGATCGGCCAGTAGAGCACCGGGAAAAAGGCGAGTTCGTCGCGCTCGACATTGACCCCGACGGCATCGCCGGGCTCCAGCGCCGTGCGCGCGCCGAGCACGGTGTTCAGGCCGGCGAGGCCGGCCTTCGACATGTCGTCGACGGCCCTGTCGCCGGTGACGACATAGGCGAGCCGCGTCACGGCGCCATTGGCGAGGAGTTCGCGCGGGATCGGCGGGCGATTATCGGCGGGCGCGGCCGGGGCGGGCTGGGCGCGGGCGATGTCGGGCAGGAGGCCGCCGGCAAATGTCAGGGCCAGGAGGATCGCGGCCGGCGCAGCCGCCTTGCGGACGCGGCCGAGATTGAGCCGTCCGCCGAGCCAGAGCGTCGCCAGCGTATCCACGATCAGCAGCAGCAAGGCGAGCACCAGCAGCGGCGGGCGGGCATCGCGCGCGACGGGCTCGTCGATCGGCAGGATCGGCGCGCCGAGGCCGGCGAGGTCCAGGGCTGCGAGTGTATCGTTCGGCGTCAGCGCATTGACGGCAAGCGAGCCGTCGGTGGGGCCGTAGAGGCCGGGCGGGTGGGCCAAGGTGGCGCGGCCGGCATAGTTGCGGGCAACGGGCTGGCTCGTCGCCGGCGGGGTGCGGAAGCGGCCGCTTCCGTCGAGCACGCGGGTCGGCGACAGCGTCTCCACGCGAGTCTCGTCGCTCTGCGCATCGGCGGCGGGCCCCGTGCCGGCGAGGTTCACGACCCTGCGCAGCATATCCACGAAGAGGACCGAGAGCGGCAGGTTCGACCAGGTCGTGTCGGCGGTGACATGGACCATGGCGATGAGGCCGTCGCCGCGGCGCTCGCCGGTGACGACCGGCGTGCCGTCCTCCAGCGCAGCCCAGGTCTTGCGCGAGAGGTTCGGCTCCGGCTCGGCCAGGATCTGGCGGGTGACGCGGATGTCGTCATTGATGATCAAGCCGAAGAAGGGGCTCTCCCGGGTGAAGGGCGCGAGCTTACGCGGCGTCTCCCAGGACAGCCCGCCGCCCAGCGTCCGGCCGCCCCGGCGCAGGCGAACCGGCGTCAGGTCGTCGGACGAGGCGGCAAGGCGCGCGCCGGCGAAGCGCAGCAGCACGCCACCGCGGGTGACGAAATCCGAGACCTTGGCGCTGGTGTCGCGGTCGAGCGCGCCGATATCGGCGAGCACGAGCACCGAGAGGTTCTGCGCGAGAAGCTCTCCGACCGGATCGGTCGAGCCCTGGCGCGGCTCGCGCACCTCGGCGAAGGGCTGGAGCGCGCGCGAGATGTAATAGGTCGGCGACAGCAGGGGCTGGGCGGTATCGGCGGTGGAACCCGAGACGATGCCGACGCGGCGGCGTTTCGCGCGATCATCGAGCAGGGCCACCGCGCCGGCGCTGTTCTCGCCGACGATCTCCAGGCGCGAAACGGCGTTGCGGACCTCGATGGGCAGGGTCAGCCGCGCTGTCGTCTGCAGATTGGAGCCTTCGAAGATGAAGGGCACATCGCCGAGCGGCAGGCCTTTAAGGTCGAGCGCACGGACCTGTCCGGTCGCGGGAGCACTCGCCGTCGGGCGCAGGACCTTCACGCTGAGAGCACCGGCGAGATTGTCGGGCGCGGCGAGCGCGAGCTGGCCGGGCGGCCCGGCATGGATCGAGAGGCGGCGCGCATCGGCAATCTGCTTCAGCCGCGCCTGGAAGCTGCCATCGTCCGCCATCGCGAGGCCATCGGATATCCAGACGATCTCGGCCTCGGGCGCGGTCTGCAGGAAGGCCTCGACGCGCGGCAGATGGGCGGCGCGGTCGGGCGCGTGAGGTTGAAGCGCCAAAGCCCGCAGCCGATCGAGGGCGGCGCGGGGTTCCGCGAGCGTGATGGCTGCCGGAGCCTCGGCGAGGCCGAGGATGGCGACGGGGCGGCCTTCGCGCGTCGCGGCAGCGATGCGCGATTCGGCGACGGCGATGCGCTCGGGCCAGTCGGCGGCGGCGCCGAAGCCGTTATCGACGAGCAGGAGGACCGGGCCGCGCAGCGGTGCGCCTTCACGCGCCGGATTCCAGATCGGGCCGGCGACCGCGAGGATGGCGAGCGCAGCCGCCGTCATGCGCATGGCAAGCAGCCACCAGGGCGTATGGGCCGGCAATTCCCGCTTGGCGACGAGGTCCGCCATGATCTTGAGCGGCGGGAAATCGATGCGGCGCGGGCGCGGCGGCGTCACGCGCAGGATCAGCCAGAGGGCCGGCAGCAGCGCGAGCGCTGCCAGGGCGAGCGGGGCGGAGAAACTCAAGGGGAGGGCGCTGAACATGGCGGGTCCCCTAGAAGCCCGACGCGCCGCGCGAGGCGGCGACGAGGCTGGCGATCCGCAGCACGGCTTCGCTGGCGGGACGATCGGTGCGGTGGAGCGTCAAGGTCCAGCCGGCCTTGCGGCAGGCCTCCGCGATCGCTTCGCGATGGGCAGCGAGGCGCTGGCGATACTCTTCGCCCCAGGAGCCGGCGTCGCCGACGCGCAGCGTCAAGCCGTCCTCGAGGTCGAAGAGCTCGGCCTGGCCGGTGAAGGGGAAGGTTTCCTCGATCGGATCGGCGATCAGCAGGACATGCCCGCGCGCGCCTGATGACGCCATGGTCGCGATGCGCTGCGCCAGCGAGGAGGAGGGTGAAAGCCCGTCGGTGATGATGATGGCGTCGGCCAGCCGCGGCAGCGGCCCGCCCGGCGGCAGATCGGCGTCGCCGCCGCGGCTGTCGGCGACGATGGCCTGGGCCAGCAACTCGACGATGCGGCGCGAGGCAAGCGCCCGCGTCAGGCCGAGATGGCCGACGCGCTCGCCACCCTCGACCATCGCTTCGGCCAGGGCGAAGCCGGTGACCAGCGCACGGTCGATCTTCGAGGCCATCGCCAATGAGGAGGCGAAACCCATCGATGGCGAGCGGTCGATCCAGAGCCAGATCGAGTGGGAAGCCTCCCATTCGCGCTCGCGGACGAAGAGATGGCCGTCCCGCGCCGAACGGCGCCAGTCGATGCGCGAAGCCGATTCGCCGGCGACGAGCGGTCGGTACTGCCAGAAGGTTTCGCCCGGCCCGGAGCGGCGCCGGCCGTGGATGCCGTGGATGCTGGCGGAGACGCGGCGGGCCTCGAGGATCAGGCGCGGCAAGCGCGCGGCGAGGTCGAGCGACTCCGTCAGGATCGGCTTGGCCGGCTTCCGTTCGCTCGAACCCAGGACGCGCGTGCGCAGCATCGACCTATCCCAGCCGTTCCACGAGCCTGCCGATGACGCGCTCGACCGTCTCGCCATCGGCGCGAGCGGCGAAGGTCAGGGCGATACGGTGCTTCAGCACGGGCAAAGCGAGGGCGGCGACATCGTCCACCGAGGGCGCGAGCCGGCCCTCGACCAATGCGCGGGCCCGCACCGCGAGCGTCAGCGACTGGCTGGCGCGCGGGCCGGGACCCCAGGCGAGCTTCTCGGTGACGGCGGCGTCGCCTTCGCCGGGGCGGGCGGAGCGGACGAGGTCGAGGATCGCATCGACGACGGCCTCGCCGACCGGCAGGCGGCGAACCAGGCGCTGGATCGACATCAGCGTCTCCGCCGTCATCGCCTGGGACGGCTTGTATTCGGTGGCGCCGGTGGTTTCGAGCAGGATGCGGCGCTCGGCCTCGCGGTCGGGATAGCCGACATCGATCTCCAGCAGGAAGCGGTCGAGCTGGGCTTCGGGCAGGGGATAGGTGCCCTCCTGCTCGATCGGGTTCTGCGTCGCCAGCACATGGAAGGGCGCGGGCAGGTCGTAGCGCTCGCCGGCCACGGTGACGTGGTGCTCCTGCATCGCCTGCAGCAGGGCGGACTGGGTGCGGGGCGAGGCGCGGTTGATCTCGTCCGCCATCAGGAGCTGGGCGAAGACCGGGCCCTTGATGAAGCGGAAATGGCGCTTGCCATCGGCGCTCTCGTCGAGAACCTCGGAGCCGAGGATGTCGGAGGGCATCAGGTCGGGCGTGAACTGAACGCGCCGCGCCGCGAGCCCCAGCACCGTGCCCATCGCCTCGACGAGCTTGGTCTTGGCGAGGCCGGGCACGCCGACGAGCAGGCCGTGGCCGCCCGCGAGCAGCGTGACGAGAGAGAGATCGACGACCTTCTGCTGGCCGAAGATGACCTGGCCGATTTCCTTGCGCGCCGCGCCGATGGCACCGAGCGCGGCTTCGGCCGCCTCGACGATGCCGCTGTCGAGATCGATCGGGGAATTGCTCTCGCTCGCGCGGGCCTGTACCGCCATGTCGGTCTCCTTCACTGTCGCGGGCCGTTGCGCCCCTATGCGAACCGATCGATGTGTTCCGCCGTTGACTGTGGACGGGCCACCCCGGCGGCTCAAGCGCCGAATGGGACGGTACACATCATCTCGGCTTCACGATTATGTGGAGTTCAAGGCAGAAACACGATGCAACCAATGTGCCGCAGCAGGTGGGGACGGGTCTTTCGATGACGGCTCCGGGCAATGCGATGGATCGGCTGATGGCCGCGATAGGCGGCGGCAAGATGCGCGGATTGCCGCCTGTCGAGCGCTGGAACCCGCCTTTTTGCGGCGATCTCGACATGCGTATCGCCGCCGACGGCACCTGGTTCTATCTGGGCACGCCGATCGGCCGGCCGGCTCTGGTGAAGCTGTTTTCCTCGGTGCTGAAGCGCGAGGGCGACGATTACTTTCTCGTGACCCCGGTCGAGAAAGTCGGGATCACGGTCGAGGACGCGCCGTTCCAGGCTGTCGAGATGCAGCTGGACGGCGAGGGCGACGGCAGGGGAATCGCCTTCCGGACGCAGGTCGACGACCTGCTCTGCGTCGGGCCGGAGCATCCCCTGCGTTTCGAGCGGGCTGCAAAGGACGGGCTGAAACCCTATGTCCATGTTCGGCACGGCCTCTGGGCCCGGCTGACGCGGGCGGTCACCTATGACCTGCTGGCGCTCGGCGAGGTGCGAGGGGCCGAAGGAGAGGCGATGTTCGGCATCGCCGCCGCCGGGCATTTCTACCCGGCGCTGCCGGCGAGCGAGATCGAAGGCATCGAGATTTGACGACCAACGGCCACGCCTTGAACCTCAGCACGGAGGCCTTCGCGAAGCTGGCGCGCGAGCGCCTGCGCGCCGAGCCGCCCTTGCTCGGCGAGGTGATCGCGCGTCCGCGCGGCGACCATGAGAACCAGCCCCAGCCCGTGCCGATCCCCGACGAGAAGCGCGCGGTGCCGGCAGCCGTGCTGATCGGGATCGTGCCGCGCGAGACGGGGCCGACGGTATTGCTGACCCAGCGCGCCGCAGCGCTGCGCAACCATTCGGCGCAGGTCGCCTTTCCCGGGGGCCGCGTCGATGCCATCGATGGCTCCCCGGTGGTTACCGCCCTGCGTGAAACGGAAGAAGAGATCGGCCTGCCGCGGGAGCGCATCCGCACGCTCGGCTTCCTCGACGCCTATCTGACCGGGACCGGATATCGCATCGTGCCCGTCGTGGCGCTGGTCGAGCCGCCCTTCTCGTTGACGATCAACCGTCACGAGGTCGACGAGGCCTTCGAGACGCCGCTTTCCTTCCTGCTCGACCCCGCCAACCACAAGCGGGAAGGGCGGGAGTGGAAGGGACATTTCCGGACCTACTATGCGATGCCGTTCGAGGGTCGCTATATCTGGGGTGCGACCGCCGGCATGATCCGCAATCTCTACGAGCGGCTGGCCGGTTAGAATTCATGTCTCTGCGCCGAAAGCGCACCGGGGAACGACGAAGCCGATGCTGCGCGCGATCATCGAAGAGGTTCTGCTCTTCGTCCTGCCCTTCTGCATTTTCGCGGGCTATCTCGTCATCAAGAGGCGCAACCCCTTCGATGTCGAGCACTGGAGCCGGCATGCCTTCTGGCTCGCCGTCGTCGGCCTGCTGCTGTCGATCGCGGTCTTCGCCTATGGCGGCTTCTTCGCGCCGCGCAGCCAGGGCGCCTATGAGCCGCCGCATATGGAGAATGGCGTGCTCGTGCCCGGCCGCTTCAAATGAAACCCGAGCGTGAAAGCGCCATCGCGCGCTTTCTGGCCGAGCCGGTTCTGGTCCGGCTGCTGAGCGCGCTGAACGGCGAGGGCGAGGAAACCCGTGTCGTTGGCGGCGCGGTGCGCAATCTCCTGCTGGGAGAGGCCGCGAGCGATATCGACCTCGCCACCACGGCCCTGCCCGAGGAAACGATCAGGCGCGGCCGGAAGGCCGGTTTCAAGGCCGTTCCGACCGGGATCGAGCACGGCACGGTCACGCTGATATCGGGCGGTGCGACCTTCGAGGTGACGACGCTGCGGCGCGACGTCGAAACCGACGGGCGGCGCGCCAAGGTCGCCTTCGGGCGTGATTTCGCTGAGGATGCGCTGCGGCGTGACTTCACGATCAATGCGCTGGGGCTCGACCGGGACGGTGGGCTCCACGATTACAGCACCGGGCTCGCCGATCTCGCCGCCCGGCGCGTGCGCTTCATCGGCGAGGCGCAAACGCGCATTCGCGAGGACTATCTGCGGATCCTCCGCTTCTTCCGATTCCATGCCCGGTATGGTGTCGGTGCGCCCGATGCCGAGGGCTTGCGCGCCTGCATCGCGGGCCGCGCGGGGCTCGAGGGGCTGTCGCGCGAACGGGTCCGCGCCGAATTGATGAAGCTGCTGGTCGCGCCTGGGGCTGCGGCCACGCTCGATGCGATGGCAGGCGCCGGGCTGGTGATGCCGGTGATCGGCGCGGTGCCGCACCTTGCCCGTTTCGCGGCCGTGGCGCGAGAGGACGGCGAAGGTGTCCACCCGGCGTTCCGGCTGGCGGCCTTGGCCGTTTCGGTCGCCGAGGATGCGCCGCGATTGCGCGACCGGCTGCGGCTGTCGAACGACGAGTTCGACCGGATCGAGCGGATCGCGCTTGCCTTGGAAGCGCTCGGCGGCCGGGGCGAGCTACCCTCGCTCGCATGCTTTCGCCTGGTTGCCGATCGCGCCGGAGACGACGCGGCTGCCGCGGCCCTCGTGCTGCTCAATGCCATGGCGGGCGATGAAACCGGCCGTCATGTCCGGAGCCTCATCGGCCAGCTGGGAGCTACGCCGCCATTCCTGCCGCGAGGGCAGGATGTGGTGGCCCGCGGCGTGCCGAAAGGCGAGGGGATCGGACGGGTCCTGACGGAGACGCGCCGGCTGTGGATCGAGGCGGCGTGTCCGGCCGAGCGGCAGGCGCAGTTCGAGTTGCTCGACGCCGTGAGCCGGCAGGCGTTGGCTTAGGGCCAGCGCACCGTCGGCGGCATCGAGGACAGGATCGAATCGACATTGCCGCCGGTCTTCAGCCCGAAGATCGTGCCGCGATCGTAGAGCAGGTTGAACTCGACATAGCGGCCGCGGCGAACCTGCTGCTCTTGACGCTCGGCCTCGCTCCAGGGCTTGCCGATATTGCGGCAGAGGAGGTTGGGATAGATGTCGAGAAACGCCTCGCCCACCGCCTTGGTGAAGGCAAAATCGGCTTCCGGATCGCCTGTCCAGACATAGTCGTAGAAGATGCCGCCGATGCCGCGCGGCTCGTTGCGGTGCTTCAGGAAGAAGTAGTCGTCGCACCACTGCTTGAAGCGCGGGTAGTCAGCTACTGCGGGGAAACTCTCGCAGGGGCGGCGCATGGCCGCGTGGAACTCGCTCGAATCCGGGTCTTCCTGATTGCGCCTCGCAAAGAGGACCGGCGTCAGGTCGGCGCCGCCGCCGAACCACGGCTTCGTGGTGACGACGAAGCGCGTGTTCATATGCACGGTCGGAGCATGCGGGTTCCAGGGATGGGCGATCAGCGAGATGCCGGTGGCGTGGAACCGCGGATCCTCGGAGGCGCCGGGGATCTGCCCGGCGAAGTCGGGGTGGAAGCTGCCATGCACGGTCGAGACGTGGACGCCAACCTTCTCGAAGACCCGGCCCTTCATGATCGACATCACGCCGCCGCCGCCGGGTGCGCCGTCATGATTGGTGCGCTGCCAGGGCGTGCGGACGAAGCGGCCGGGCTGGTCGGCCTCGGCGGGGAAGGGGCCGCCCGCCTCGTCCTCGACCGCCTCGAAGGCGGCGCAGATACGGTCGCGCAGGCTTTCGAACCACGCCGCGGCGCGGGGCTTCATCGCCTCGACGACGGCCGGGTCGGCGGGCGGATTCTCAACGGGCTTGGGTGTGCTCATGGTCCGGTCCATCGCGGCGCGGGAAGCCGCCTGTCTGTCGCAACGCCTCGCCCATTACCATCGCAGCGGCCAGCGCGACATTGAGCGAGCGCAAACCCGTCCGCATCGGGATGTGCAGGCTCGTCTCGGCGGCCGCCTGCACCTCGGCCGTCACGCCGGCCGATTCGCGGCCGACCAGCACGACGTCGCCGGGCTGGAAGACGAAATCCGGCAAGGGGATCGCTCCGTCCGTTTCGGCGAGGACGAGGCGGTGGCCGTTCTCGCGACGCCAGCTGTCGAAAGCCGCGAAGGAATCATGCCGGGCGACGGCGGCGCGTTCGAGATAATCCATGCCCGAGCGGCGGAAATGCCGGTCCGAGACGTCGAAGGCGGCGGGCTCGACGATGTCGACGGCAATGCCGAGGCAGGCCGCCATGCGGATCATCGTGCCCGCGTTCTGCGGGATGTCCGGCTGGAAGAGGGCGAGACGCAACATGTCTGCTGTCATGCGGTGGCGAGCCGACATGCGTCAAGAACACTGGCGATCGCCCCGAAACGCGCCCATATCGCGGTCTCAATTCCGTCGTCATGCCGACCCAGAGGAGGGCGGACATGTTTGCCCCGCTCTTCCGCTGGCTCGAAAGCCGAATCGACGTCTTCGCTCCCTTCGACGAGCGGGAGACGCCGCCGCGTGGCGTCTGGCCCTTCATGTGGCACCACATCAAGGGTGTGAAGGGCTGGATGGCGGCGATCATGATCACCGGCCTCGGCTTCAGCGGCATCGAGGCGGCGATGTATCTGATGGTCGGCTGGTTCGTCGACCTGCTCTCGACCCAGTCGCCGGAGACGATCTTCCGCGACCATGGCTGGGTGCTCGCCAGCGCGGCCTTCCTGCTCGTAGTCGTCCGGCCGCTGATCTATTTCGCCAACCACGCCATCGTCGACCAAGTCGTGGTGCCGCAGATCACCAACCAGATCCGCTGGCGCAACCACGTCTACACGCTCGGCCACGCGCTGGGTTATTTCCAGAACGATTTCGCCGGGCGGCTGTCGGCCCGCGTCATCCAGGCGGGACAGTCGATCCGCGGCGCGACGATCGAGGTCATCGACGACCTCTGGTACGCGCTCGTGTTCGCGACCGTGGCAATCGGCTTCTTCGGCAGGACCAGCATCTGGCTGGCAATGCCGGTCATCGCCTGGCTCGCGGCCTATATCGCGCTGCTGATCTATTTCGTGCCGCGCGCCAAGGCGCGCTCGGAGGCGAATTCGTTCGGACGGTCGAGCACGACCGGACGCATCGTCGATTCCTACACCAACATCCTGACGGTGAAGCTCTTCGCCCGCAGCGACGCGGAACGCTCGGCCGTGCGCGACTCGTTGACGCGTTGGAACGCCTCCTTCCTCAACCTGTCGCGGCTGATCACCGGCGTCAGCGTCATCCTGCAGACGATGAACAGCCTGCTCGTCGTCGCGACCGCCTGGCTCGCGCTGCTGCTGTGGAGCCAGGGCGAGATGACGCCGGGCGCGGTCGCTGCCGCGATCGGCCTCGTGCTCAGGCTGGTGCAGATGTCGGGCTGGCTGATCCACCTCGTGCGCGGCATCTTCGAGAATATCGGCTCGGTGCAGGAGAGCATGGAGACGATCGCGAAGCCGCACGACCTGCCCGATGCGCCGGAAGCCGTGCCGCTGGTCGTCGACAAGGGGGCGATCAGCTTCGAGAAGATCCGCTTCAACTACGGCAGGGGTGGCGGGCTGTTCGAAGGGCTCGACCTTGCGATCAAGCCCGGCGAGCGGATCGGGCTCGTCGGCCCTTCGGGCGCCGGCAAGTCGACGCTGGTGAACCTGCTGCTGAGGCTCTACCCGCTCGAGGGCGGGCGCATCCTGATTGACGGCCAGGACATCGCCCATGTCACGCAGGACTCCTTACGCGCCCAGATCGGCATGGTGACGCAGGATAATTCGCTGCTGCACCGCTCGATCGGCGACAACATCGCCTATGGCCGCATCGGCGCCAGCGAGGCCGAGATCGTCGCCGCGGCGCGGCAGGCGGCGGCGCACGAGTTCATCCTCGGGCTCGGCGACCAGGATGGACGGCAGGGTTTCGATTCGCGCGTCGGCGAACGCGGCGTGAAGCTTTCGGGCGGCCAGCGCCAGCGCATCGCCATTGCCCGCGTGCTGCTCAAGGACGCGCCGATCCTGATTCTCGACGAGGCGACCTCAGCCCTGGATTCGGAGGTCGAGGCGGCGATCCAGCAGCAGCTCACCGCGCTGATGCAGGGCAAGACCGTGATCGCGATCGCGCACCGCCTCTCGACCATCGCGGCGCTGGACCGCCTGATCGTGCTCGACAAGGGCCGTATCGTCGACACCGGCAGCCATGAGGAGCTGATCGGGAGCGGCGGGCTCTATGCCCGGCTATGGGCACGGCAATCGGGCGGCTTCCTTGCCGCCGCCGATCCGGAAAAGCTCGCGGTCTGAAGTCCCCGCCAGAGGTCTGTGCGCCATGCATGGGCGGGACGTTCGCGACAGTAGACTTCGTCCAATCTGCATGTCAAAGAGCCGATGGTGACGCACCGCCGCATTGCGGCGGCAGCGGCGCGCCCCTATGAGGGCGACAGGCGACAATTTCGAGCTGTTACAGCTCGCAAGACGTGTAAGAGGATTGGATCGTGGCGAACGCGACCGATACATCGACCGGAACAACCCGCCGCGATTTCCTGATGCTTGCGACCGGCGCCTTTGGCGCCGTCGGCCTCGGTGCCGTCGTCGTGCCGCTGATCAGCCAGCTCGCCCCCGATGCGCAGACCGTCGCCGCCGGCGCGCCTGTCGACGTCGATCTGGCGCCGATCGCGGAAGGCCAGGCGATCAAGCTGTTCTGGCGCGGCAAGCCGATCTTCGTGCGCCACCGCACCAAGAAGGAGATCGACGAGGCCCTGGCCGTCGACGTCGCGACGCTGCGCGACCCGCAGACCGACCAGCAGCGCACCAAGGCCGGCCACGAGCAGTTCCTCGTCGTCTTCGGCAACTGCACCCATCTCGGCTGCATTCCGTTGGGCACCGCGCCCGGCGAGTCCAAGGGCGACTATGACGGCTGGTTCTGCCCGTGCCACGGCTCGCACTACGATTCCTCCGGCCGCATCCGCAGGGGCCCGGCACCGCTCAACCTGCCGGTTCCGCCTTACGCCTTCACCGCGGACACCAAGATCAAGATCGGCTGAGCAATGCGCTCGACGCTTTCCCGCCAAGATGAGACAGCCTTGAGGCATTCTTCATGAGTGGTCACAGTTCCTACGTCCCGAAGACCGGCATCGAGCGCTGGCTCGACGCGYGTCTGCCGATCATCCGCCTCGCGCATGACTCGGCGGTGTCCTACCCGGTCCCGCGCAACCTCAACTATCTCTGGACCTTCGGCGGCATCCTCGTGTTCATGCTCGTGGCGCAGATCGTCACCGGCATCATCCTGGCGATGCATTACACCGCCAATTCGCTGCTGGCCTTCAATTCGGTCGAGCACATCATGCGCGACGTGAACTATGGCTGGCTGCTGCGCTATCTGCACTCCAACGGCGCCTCGATGTTCTTCGTCGCCGTCTACGTGCACATCTTCCGCGGGCTTTATTACGGCTCTTACAAGGCGCCGCGCGAGGTGCTCTGGATCCTCGGCGTGGTGATCTTCGTGCTGATGATGGCGACGGCCTTCATGGGCTACGTGCTGCCCTGGGGGCAGATGTCCTTCTGGGGCGCGACCGTCATCACCAACCTGTTCTCGGCGCTGCCGGTGATCGGCGAGACGATCGTGACCTTCCTGTGGGGCGGCTACTCGGTCGACAACCCGACGCTGAACCGCTTCTTCTCGCTGCACTACCTGCTGCCCTTCATGATCTTCGGCGTGGTGATCCTGCACATCTGGGCGCTGCACGTCGTCGGCCAGAACAATCCGTCGGGCGTCGAGGTGAAGAACGTCGCGAAGGACACCGTGCCGTTCACGCCCTATGCGACCGTCAAGGACATCCTCGGCATGGTCGTGTTCATGATCGTGTTCTCGTGGTTCGTGTTCTACCAGCCGAACTTCATGGGCCATGCCGACAACTACATCCCGGCGAACCCGGCCTCGACGCCGGCGCACATCGTGCCGGAATGGTACTTCCTGCCGTTCTACGCGATCCTGCGCGCCATTCCCGACAAGCTCGGCGGCGTGATGGCGATGGGCGCGGCGATCGTCGTGCTCGCCTTCCTGCCCTGGATCGACACCTCCAAGGTGAAGTCGATGAGCTACCGGCCGATCGCGCGCCAGCTCTTCTGGGCCTTCCTCGTGGTGTGCATCGGCCTGGGCTATCTCGGCGCCATGCCGGCGGAAGGCGGCTACGTCATCGCCTCCCAGATCTTCACCGTGCTGTATTTCGGCTTCTTCGTCGCGCTGTTCGTCGTCGGCCTGTTCGAGCGGCCGAAGGCGCTGCCGACCTCGATCGCCGATTCCGTGCTGGCCTCCGCCAAGGGTGGTTCGGCGGTGCGCATCGCGACCGCCACCGCTGCCGAACCGAACGTCAAGGGCTGACGGAACCATGAGCAGAACATCGTTTCGTCTCGCCCTCACCGGGCTTGCCGCCGGCCTGTCGCTGGCGCTGTTCCAGCCGGCGGCGCAGGCAGCCGAGGGCGGACCCAGGCCGCCGGCGCTGAACTGGTCCTTCGCCGGACCTTTCGGCAAGTTCGATCGCGCGCAGCTTCAGCGCGGCTTCAAGGTCTACAAGGAAGTCTGCGCGAGCTGCCATGGCGCCAGCCTGGCGGCCTTCCGCAACCTGTCGCAGCCGGGCGGCCCCGAATTCACGCCCGGCCAGGTCGCAGCGCTGGCCGCGACCTATCAGATCAAGGACGGCCCCAACGAAACCGGCGAGATGTTCGACCGGCCGGGCCGGGCGGCCGACCGCTTCCCGTCGCCGTTCCCGAACGAGCAGGCGGCGCGCGCGGCCAATGGCGGCGCCTATCCCCCGGATTTCTCGGTCCTGGCCAAGGCCCGCACCTATACGCGCGGTTTCCCGACCTTCGTGTTCGACATCTTCACCCAGTATCAGGAGCAGGGGCCGGACTACATCCACGCCCTGCTCGTCGGCTACAAGGAGCCGCCGGCCGGCTTCCCGGCGCTCCTGCCGGGGCAGAACTACAACGAGTACATGCCCGGCCATCTGATCGCGATGCCGAAGCCGCTCTCGGACGGGCAGGTCGAGTATCCGAAGGGGCCGGACGGCAAGTCGCCGCTGCCGGAGACGGTCGATCAGTATGCCCGCGACGTCTCGGCCTTCATGGTCTGGATGGCGGAGCCGCATCTCGAGGCGCGCAAGCGCCTGGGCATGCAGGTGATGATCTTCCTCGTGATCTTCGCGGGGCTGCTCTACTACACCAAGAAGAAGGTGTGGTCGCGCATGCCGGACGGCTCGCCGGCTCACTGAGCAGCGTCGCTCCTATGCGTAAAGCCCCTCATGCTTGTGATCAGGTGACCCTGTTGGCTTAAGTCATTTTCGCGAGCACGGACACTCACAATAGGTGGCGGCGCAGCCGCGCCGCCACCGGTCCGCCGCGTTCACGTCAGTTGGCGGGCGATTGTTTAGGCTGTCAGGTGATGCGCTCGGCCGATGCGCTCGCGACCCTCTGCCCCGATGCCGGCCATCTGAATCACATGCCCGGACACATCTATGTGCTGTGCGGCGACTACGAGCGCGCCAGGATCGCCAGCGAGAAGGCGATCGCCGCCGACGACATCTATGCCGGCTATGCCGGCTCGTTCAATTTCTACGTCACGGCGCGCTGCCACGACCTGCATCTGATGATGTTCACCTGCATGTTCATGGGGCAGTATGCGCCGGCCCTCGCCGCCGCCGACAGGATCCGCGAAATCCTGACGCCGGACATCCTCGGCGTGCAAGGCCGGCCGAAGCTCGCCATGACGACGGAAGGCTACTACTCGATGAAGATGCATGTGCTCGTCCGGTTCGGGCGCTGGCACGACATCATCGCGGAGCCTTTCCCCGGCGATCCCGCGATCTTCCGGGCCTCGATCCCGATGCATCACTATGCGCGCGGCATCGCCTTCGCCACGCTCAAGGACTTCGCTCGCGCCGAGGAAGAGCGCCGGCTATTCCGGGAGAGCTACGAGCGCATCTCGGAAACGCACCGGTATCTCAGCAACTATGCGCGGAACACGCTGTCGGTCGGGCAGGCCATGCTCGATGGCGAACTCGCCTATCACAAGGGCGATCACGAAGAGGCCTATGTCCATCTGCGCGAAGCGGTGCGCCGCGACGACAATCTCGGCTACACCGAGCCCTGGGCCTGGATGCACCCGCCGCGCCACGCGCTGGCCGCGCTCCTGATGGAGCAGGGCCATGTCGTCGAGGCCGAGGGGGTCTATCGCGACGATCTCGGCCTGAGCGGCAGGGTGCAGCGCTGCACCCAGCATCCGGACAATGTCTGGGCTCTCCACGGCCTCGTGGAATGCCTCCGGCGGCGCGGCGAGGAAGCCGAGCTTCCGGCTCTGGAGGCGAAGCTTGCGCTTGCGCTGTCCAAGGCCGACGTGCCGATCACCTCGTCCTGCCTGTGCCGCCTGACGACCGCGGAACCCCTCTGCTGCTGTTCCGCGTAAGGCCCAGACATCTCGTCCGGGCGCTTGCGCGGCGTGGGGTCGGCGCCGGCCGCTCGATCCGGCCCGTTTAGGAAAATCCTAATCACCACAGCAAGAT
The DNA here is from genome assembly GCF_056402015.1 of Allobosea sp. P4_C6. Lineage (NCBI taxonomy): Bacteria > Pseudomonadati > Pseudomonadota > Alphaproteobacteria > Hyphomicrobiales > Alloboseaceae > Allobosea > Allobosea sp. P4_C6. The sequence goes on along the minus strand of NZ_JBFUIF010000039.1, from coordinate 5,367 downwards.
TTCGTATTTTTACAGTGCTGACGCCGCCGGTAGACCAATGCCGGGATTGGGATTTCTCCCAAAGAAATTCTCCAGATTCGGCGGGAGGCGGATAATGTCAGTTGAGCAGATCGACACGCTCGTCATCGGCGCCGGTCAGGCTGGAATCGCGATGAGCGAGCATCTGGACCGGGCCGGTGTCCCTCATGTCGTTCTCGAGAGGAGCCGCATCGCCGAACGCTGGCGTTCCGAACGATGGGACACACTGGCCGCGAACGGGCCAGCCTGGCACGATCGGTTTCCGGGCCTCGCGTTTTCCGATGTGAATGACCAGGTCGGCCCCAATGACTTCCCGTCGAAGGAAACGGTTGCAGACTATTTCGTCGCCTACGCCAGGAAGATTGCGGCACCGATCCGCTGCGGCGTCGAAGTCCGGCATGTCGAGCGGATTGCCGGCCGGCCCGGATTCCGCGTCGAGACGTCGGCAGGAATGATGGAGGCCAACCGGATCGTGGTCGCGACCGGCCCCTTCCAGTGCCCGACTATTCCAGCCTTGGTTCCGCCGGAAACGGGGATGTTGCAGATGCACTCCACCGCTTATCGCAATCCCGGCCAGCTTCCCGAGGGCGCCGTGCTGGTGGTCGGGTCGGGCTCTTCGGGGACGCAGATCGCCGAGGAATTGCTGGAGTCGGGGCGGCGCGTCTACCTGTCCGTCGGCCCGCATGATCGCCCGCCGCGCGCCTATCGCGGCCGCGACTTCTGCTGGTGGCTGGGCGTTCTCGGTAAATGGGACGCTTCTGCGCGGGAGCCCGGAACGGAGCACGTCACGATCGCGGTCAGCGGGGCGAATGGCGGTCACACGATCGATTTCCGGCGCCTGGCGGCACGGGGAATGCTCCTCGTCGGGCGGACGCAAGCCTGCGAGAATGGCGTGGTCGGCTTTGCCCCCGATCTCGTCGAGAATCTCGGGCGCGGCGACGCGAATCTTCATGCCTTGCTGGACGAGGCCGATGCCTACGTCGCCCGCAACGGCCTCGACCTGCCGGAAGAACCGGAGGCGCGCGCCGTGGTCGCGGATTCCGATTGCGTGACAAATCCCATCGCCTCGCTCGATCTGGCGCAGGCCGGGATCAGCACGATCATCTGGGCGACGGGCTTCTCCTCCGACTACAGCTGGATGGAGGTCGACGCTTTCGACGAAAGCGGCCGCCCGCGGCACCAGCGCGGCGTCTCGTCAGAGCCCGGCGTCTATTTCCTGGGGCTGCCCTGGCAGTCGCGCCGAGGGTCGAGCTTCATCTGGGGCGTGTGGCACGACGCCAAGTATCTGGCGGACCAGATCACGATCCAGCGCAACTACGCAGCCTATCACGCTGCCATGCAGCGCGAACTCGAGAGCGCGTGAGCGTCGAACAGGAACTTGAGTTCGTCGCGCGGCCCCCATGGCGGTTCGCGTCGAGCATGGTCCGACTAAGGAGGCCACATGGCACATACCCGCATCCGCAAGTTCAACACCAAGGAAACCTACCCGGAGCAGAAGCTCGACAACGACCTGGCGCAGGCGGTCGTGACCCGGGGTGRCCGCATCGTCTGGCTGCGCGGCCAATGTCCGCAGAACCTCGACGACGCCGTCAACATCGACAGCCATGACCCGGTCGAGCAGACCCACAAGGTCATGCAGAACATCAGGCAGCTCATCGAGGAAGCCGGCGGCAGGATGGAGCACCTGGTCAAGGTGGTCGTCTACCTGACGGATGTACGCCACCGCGAGGCGGTCTACCGCACCATGGGCGAATACATCAAAGGCGTGCACCCCGTTTCGACCGGCCTCGTCGTGCAGGCGCTGGCCCGGCCGGAATGGCTGGTCGAGATCGACGGCACCGCCGTCATTCCGGATTAGGAGCTCACAGGCCGATGACCTTTTCCCTCGTCGCCCGATGCGCACGGACCGGCATGTTCGGCGTCGCGGTCTCGTCTTCCTCGCCTGCGGTCGCCGCGCGCTGCTCCTATGCACGCGCCGGGGTTGGAGCGGTGGCCTCGCAGAACGTCACGGACCCGACCCTGGGTCCCCTGGCGCTCGATCTGATGGAAGAAGGCCGGAGCGCGGCGGAAGCCATCGCCGAGATCCGGAAACGCGGCCGGTTCGTCGAATACCGGCAGGTGCTGGCGGTCGACCGGAACGGGACGGCGGCGATCCATTCCGGCCCCCGATCGCTGGGCATCTGGACGTCGGCGCAGGCCGAGAACGTCGCCTCGGGCGGCAATCTCCTGGCCAATGACGGCGTTCCGCAGGCGATCGTCGACGGCTTCCTCGCAAGCTCCGGCTCCGGCCATCTGGGCGACCGGCTGATAGCCGCCATGCGCACAGGCCTCGCGGCGGGCGGCGAGGCCGGGCCCGTCCGTTCGGCGGGACTCAAAATCGTCGACAAGCTCAGCTGGCCGATCGCCGATCTGCGCTGCGACTGGACGGAAGACTGCCCCGTCGAGACGGTTGCGAAGGCCTGGGAGGTCTACAAGCCGCAGATCGAGGCCTATATTCAGCGCGCGCTCGATCCGCGGGAGGCGCCGTCCTACGGCGTGCCGGGCGACGAGTAAGCGGCCTTCCGGCGGCTCAGCCGTCGATCCGGGTGCGCTCGGTCATGGCCGGCGCGATCATCCCTGGAATGTACGAGCGCGAGATGCGGGCTTGGCAATAGGCCTGGAAGGCTTCGACGAGCTTGGACTCGCCAAGCTGCGCAGCGTCGCAACTCCGATCGTCATCGGGCGATGCTCCCCGGCGAGCCGGATCGAGACCAGCCTCCGGCCATCGAGCGCGTGGTCCGATCGCGGGCGGACGTTGAATAGCCCGTAGCCGGCGCCGTTGGCGACCATCGCCCGGACGACGTCCGGATGCGCCGAACGGGACGCGATCGTCGGCGTGATCCCCTTGGCCATGAACAGCGCGAGGAAATACTCCCGGCTCAGGGGCAGATCGAGCAGCACCAGCGGCTGATCCGCAAGCTCTTCCAGCGTCATGGCGCTCTGCCGCGCGAGTGGGTGCGTTTCGGCGACGACGATGTAGGGCGGCAGGCTGACGAGCTGCGAGAACGCGATGTCCTCCGGAATCTGGAGGTCATAGGTCAGGGCGAGGTCGGTCTCCGACCGCCGCAGCCCCCGGAGCAGGTCTTCCTGATGGCCCTCGACATGGCGGATCGTCGTATCGGGAAAGGCCGAGACGAAGCCCTGGGACAATTCCGGGACCAGCATGGGAGCCAGCGTCACCATGCAGCCGAGAGACAGCGTGCCGCGCACCAGGCCGCTGGTCTCGTCGGCGACGGTGTAGAGGCTCTCCGCCTGCGCGACCACGCGCTTGGCCTCGGCGAGAAGCGCACGTCCGACAGGGTTGAGCGACAGGCCCTGGGCATGGTGGCGGACGAAGAGCTGCGCTTTCAGCTCGCGCTCGAGATGCAAGATCGCCGTCGAGATCGAGGGTTGAGAAATATGGACGAGTTCAGAGGCCAGAGTGATGCTGCCCGTTTCGCCGGCTGCGCTGAAATATTCCAACTGACGTAGCGAAAAGCGCATGGCGGCACATAGAGCATGAGTAGCGCCGTTGGCAAAGCACGGCGGCGCAGGTGGCGGACGGCAAGCGAGCATCTCGTCCAGCCGGCCGCACAACGAGATAGCGGCAGAGGCGCCGTCCTTCGGAGACGAAGCCGATGCCGAGCCCGCTCAACGCCTCGGTGGGCAGGATCGAGAGGTCCCGGCCCATGATCTTGCCAACATCGCGGTCTGCTTGACGAGCCCAGTTCGCGATGGGCACGCGGTCGGCTCGAACTCCCGCGACAGCTCCCCACACGTCCGCCGGATCGGACCAGCTCAACCATCTATCACCGGAACTCCGGCGGACAGGCAGTTCGAAAACGCGGCTGCGGACACTCCAGAGAGTGACCCAAGGGTGGGCCACTAACACCCGTCGCTGAAACGGGCGAGACGCGCCACTTTCGGACACTGGCTCGCAGCGCGAAACCTGACATTCCTCATCGACAGGACGAGCCCTTTCACCATTTTTGACTTTCAGCACACAGTTGCGATGCGATATCATCGCAAACATGCAATCTCAGCGCCACGGTACCTCGAACGCGGCGATGGGATGCACGAAGCCTTTCAAGGCTTTATCACCAAGTGAAATGAGGCTGAATCGATTCGGAACCAATTCGGATACTGTCCCCGACACGACAATGGTGTCGGGTTCTGCTATCTGACATAGGCGAGCCGCCGTTTGAACTGTCGCACCGAACAAGTCATTGCTGTCGGCTACGGGTTCGCCCGCGTCTAACCCGATCCGCACCCGCAACTTCTCCTTGCTCGCGAGATTGAAGGCATCAAAGGCCTGCTGAATTGTACGGGCGCAATCCACGGCTACAGCGGCCTCATCGAAAGAAGCCATAATCCCGTCCCCGGTGTGCTTGACCTCGCGCCCCCCTTTGTCCTTCAGCGCGCGGCGTACCAAGGAATCGTGGGCCCTGGTCATCTCAACTGCCTGGAGGTCACCTAATCTCGCGGTCATGCCGGTCGAGTCGACTATGTCGGTGAACATTATGACTCGTAGGGCCGGATCAAACATCGCGTGGGGGCTATCCCCCTTCGGAGGTGGGTCCGAGACGCGACCAAGGAAGGCTTCGACTGCAGAAATATCTACCTCGATTATATCTTTGGCTAAATCTCCGTGGGCCTCGTCATGCACCCGCATTGCTGCACGGATGTCAGGTGCATCGATGAGGCAGAAGCCTGTACCCCGTGCTTCGTCGAACCAGTACGTCAGGAACCRTACGCCATAGCGCTCCTGCACTTCCAAGTCCTTGCGATGAGCCTCGGCGATATCGGCGGCGGAGAGACCTCGCAAGTCATGCCGATCAAGAAAAATGGGCATTTTTCTCTCCGTTTCCACACCCGGCCAAAGGTTAGAACTGGACCAGCTGCCTCATTAATACACAAAAGCCGAGCGAGGGGCTCTTTCTTGTGTTGTTCGGCGATATCGGTCAGCTCTCGATCGCCGGCTCCGAGTTTTCCGCTGACGAGTGCGACTATCCTGATACGAAGCTCGGCGGATATGAACTCGGCTCTTCCCATATGTCCGCTAGCCACCCGGCCCAGTCGTTAGCCTCTGGTGGCAAGGATCGAGGCGGAATGCCCGGTGGTCTCAATCGGTAATCGCAACACGCTACTTTTCCTTTGGAGATGGAGCGTGGGTGATGAAGCAGCGGCGGCGGATCTACTATTCGGCGGCCCAGCGGGCTGAGATCTGGGATCGCTGGAAGGCCGGCGAGTCGATGAGTTCGATTGGGCGGCGGTTCGATCGGGAGTCCTCTTCGGTGTTCTCGGTGCTTTCGCCGACGGGCGGCATTCGGC
>NZ_JBFUIF010000038.1:0-40523 GCF_056402015.1 Allobosea sp. P4_C6 | reverse complement strand
GGCAAGGGCTTCGCCGTCGTCGCTTCCGAGGTGCGCACTCTGGCGCAGCGCTCGGGCGAGGCGGCCAAGGACATCTCCGGGCTAATCTCCTCCTCGAACACCGAGGTCGGCGAGGGCGTGAAGCTGGTGCGCCAGGCCGGCGACCAGCTCGCGCGCATCCTCGCCGCCTCGCAGAAGGTGGCGGCCACCATCGCCGACATCTCGGCCGCCTCGGGCGAGCAGGCCAACGGCATCGACGAGATGAGTCAGGCCGTCGCCCATCTCGACGAGATGACCCAGCAGAACGCGGCGCTGGCCGAGCAGAGCGCGGCCTCCGCCAATGCGCTGACCGGCCGGATCGGCCAGCTCAACGAGCTGGTCGCGGCCTTCCGCACCGGCCGCGAGGCTGTCGGCCAGAGCGGCTATCCGCAGCCGGTCATGGCGGCCTCCTCCGCGGCGCGCGCCCTGAAAACCGTGGCGCCGGCTCGGGCCCCGGCCCGGCCGGTCGCGGTTGCGGCAGCGTCCCCGGCGGCATCCGTCCGGGCTCCGGCCGGCGCCGAGCCCGAGCGCCTGCGCCAGCTCGCCGAGGCCGCCTTCGCCCAGTCCAAGGCCACTCCCGCCCCGCGCAAGGTCGCCAACGGACGCGCCCAGGATGCCGGATGGGAAGAGTTCTGAGACGGCAGACGCGCCGGCCGCAGACCACGCGGCCGATCCATCCCGACACCATACGGCGCCCGAAAGGGCGCCGTTTTCTTTCAGGCGATCAGATTTTTGTACGACCGCGCCTTGTGCCGGGCCGGTATCGACCTATCTGTGCGAGAGGCGCCGGGGCTTCATGCCCCCTCACGACGCCGCCATCGCAAACAGATCCGTGACGATCGTCAGGCCGCTTCCCCGGAAGCGGCGGATGCCAAACCGCTTGCTGACAGATCCCGACGGGGATGTCTGCGACAAGCGGTTTCAGCCGTCACCACAACAAGGAGACGAACCATGCCATTCAGCCAGGTTCTTCAGGCTCTCGGCCAGCTCGCCTCGGACTTCACGCCGAGCAGCCGTTCCGTACGCCCGCTCGAAATCGATTTCATCGAGACGGATGGCCCCAGCCCCTTCGAACAGGCAGCGATCGGCACCTGGACGACGGAGGACGGAGCGATCCTCATCGACCTCAGGCCCGACGGGCAGTTCCAAAAAGAGAAGCCGGCTGCGGGCGGCCAGCATCGCGGCCGCTATGCCGTCGACCGCTCGAAGCTCTATTTCGAGGGCGAAACCGGCTGGGTCGCCCTCGGCAAATTGAAGCGCGGCACGCTCAGCATCGGCGAGAAGCGCTTCCGCAAGGCGTGACCGGTCATTGAATGCAGAAGGGCCATGCCTCCGATCGGTGGCATGGCCCTTATTGTTTCCGGCGTAGATCAGAGAGCCGGTCAGTAACCGACGGTGAAACGCCGGCGGCTATGGGCCGGCTTTTCCAGCTCGTCGACGAGGGCGATCGCGTAATCCTCCGCCGAGATCGCGCTGTTGCCCTTGTCGTCGACGAGGAGCCGGTCGGCTCCGAGCCGGAATGTGCCGGTGCGCTCGCCTGGCTGGATCAGGGCCGAAGGCGAGAGGAAGGTCCAGTCCAGCGCCTGTTCCTGCTTCAGCAGGTCGAGGAAGGCACCGCCCTTTTTCGCTTCGTCGAGGTAGATCGCCGGGAATTCGGGCGTGTCGAACAGCTTGACGCCCGGCGCGACCTCGAGGCTCCCAGCGCCACCGACGACGAGATAACGCTTCACGCCCGACTGCCTGACTGCTGCGAGCAGGGCCTGCGGATCGCTGGCGGTGAAATGCACGGCGCTGATCACCGCGTCGTGGCCGGCGAGGAGCTTTGTCAGCCCCTCCTTGTCGAAGACATCGCCCTTCACCGCCGTGACGCCTTGGAGGGCCGAAACCTTTTCGGGATTGCGGACGATCGCGGTGACGGCGTGACCGCGAAATGCGAGCTCGGCCAGCAGGCGCGAGCCGATGAAGCCGCTGGCTCCGATCAAGGCAACTTTCATGACAGGGGTTCCTTATGTTAGTATCCAACAGATACCTGCATCCCGATGGAACCTATCTGATCACGCTGTGTGGCCCCGTAAAGAAGGCACTTTCACGCGACATGGTCACCTGCCGGAAACCGCCATGCTGAAACGCCCCGACCCTTTCCAGGCGCTCTGCCCGACGCGGCGCGTGCTCGACCGCATCGGCGATACCTGGGCGGTGCTGATCCTGATCTCGCTCGATGGTGGCACACTGCGCTTCAACGCATTGCGGCGGCGCATCGAGAACATCTCGCAGAAGATGCTGTCGCAGACATTGAAAAGCCTGGAGCGCGACGGGCTGGTCCGGCGCGAAGTATTCGCGACCGTGCCCGTCACCGTCGAATACTCGCTCACCGAGCTCGGCCGCACCCTGGCGCAGACTGTGAACCAGCTCACGCTCTGGGCCGAGAGCCATATCGGCGAGGTCGAAGCCGCGCAGCAGCTTTACGACCGCGGCCTGACGCCGCCTGCAGCAACGCCGGCGCTCAGTCGCCGGTGAGCGGCTTGGCAGCGGCGAAGAACCCGTTCCAGAGATCCTCCAGCATATCACCGCGGATGATATCCGGCGCCGTGAAGGCGTCGGGCTTCAGGGCGCCGATCTCCTCCCAGGGCACGGGCATCGCAACCGTTGCGGCCGGCCTTGCGCGAGTGGAATAAGGGGCGATCGCAGTCGCGCCGCGCCCATTGCGCAGATAATCGATGAAGATGCGGCCACGCCGCGCCTTCTTCGAGAGCGTCGCGGTGTAGAGCTTCGGTTCGGCGTGCTCCATCGCCTTGGCGAAGTCGCGGGCGAAATCCTTGACGCGATCCCAGCCGGCCTTCGGCTTCAGCGGCAGCACGACATGGAAGCCCTTGCCGCCGGAAACCTTGAGGAAGCTCTCGAAGCCGAGTTCCTCGAGATGGCGCCTGATCGTCATTGCCGCGTCGCGCACCCGTTCGAGCGGCACGCCCGTATCGGGATCGAGATCGAAGATGACCTGATCGGGCGTTTCGACGGCTTCCATCGCCGCGCCCCAGACATGGATTTCGACCGTTCCGAGCTGGACGAGCGCAGCGAGCCCGTCGAAATCCTCGATATAGATCAGCTCCTCGCCATCCTTGTCCTTCCGGCGCTTGACGGCCTCGTGCATCCCCGGGCCGGCATGCTTCTGGAAGAAGCGGTGGCCCTCGATGCCATTCGGCGCCCGCACCAGGCTCAAGGGCCGGCCGACGACGAAGCGCTGCATCAGCGGCCAGACCTTGGCGTAATAGGCGAGCAGATCCTGCTTGGTGAAGCCGATATCCGGCCAGAGCGGCTTGTCGGGGCTCGACAGCTTCACCGTCGTCTTCACAGGCGGCGCCTTTTCAGAACCCAATGTCGCCTTTTTGGCCTTCTCCAGGGCCGGTTTAACCGGCAATTCGGCGACGATCTCGCCAGCCGGCTTATCCTCGCGCAATCCCATGAATGAAGCGTGCCGCAGGGTCTTCGAGGCGGTCCAGGCCCGAAATTCGACTTCCGCAACCAATTCCGGCTTCACCCAGACGACACCTCGCTCCCGCGCGGCGGCGCCCGAGAAGGGCGACGCATCGCTCGCGATCGCATCGAGCTTCGCCTTCAGCGCTGCGGCCGATTTTACGGTAAAGCCGGTGCCGACGCGGCCCGCGGGCTTCAGTTCGCCATCCTCATGGTAGCCCGTGACGATCGAGCCGAGCTTGCGCGGCGAAGCCTGGGACGGGACATAGCCGGCGATCACGAACTCCTGGCGCTGGGTGCATTTCGACTTGATCCAGTCGCGACCGCGCCCGCTGCGATAGGGTGCGTCCGCACGCTTCGATATGACACCCTCGAGCCCCATGCGGCAGGCATGGTTCAGCATGGTCTGTCCCGGTTCGACGAAATGCTCGCTGTAGCGCACCAAACTTTCAGCGGGGGCACCGTGCTGCAGCAGATGCTCTAACCGCTCCTTGCGGGCCAGAAGCGGCTCGCTGCGCAGATCTTCACCGTCGAGATGGAGCAGATCGAAGGCGAAATATACAAGGCCGGCGCTACGGCCTTCGGACAACGCCTCCTGCAGGGCCGAGAAAGAAGAAATGCCGCTTTCGGCGAGCGCTACCAATTCGCCATCGATCAGCGCCTCATCGCAGGGCAGGGCCGCCAGCGCCGCGACAAGGCTTTTGCCGAAGCGCGAGGTCCAGTCGAGACCGGACCGCGTTAGCAGTTTCACCGCGCCATGGTCGATACGCGCCTGCAAGCGATAGCCGTCGAACTTGACCTCATGCAGCCAATTCTCGCCGGGGGGCGGTTTTTCTTGCAGCGTCGCGAGACAGGGATCGATGAAGGGCGGCAGTTCGCCGTCATCGCTTTTCCGACGCGCCTTTTGGGCCGGTTTCGCTGCTGCTGCGGCGCGTTTCGCAGGCTTTGTCGTATCCCAGACGCCGCCCTTTTCCGCATCGCTGCCGATGGCTTCGACCGAAAGGCCGGACTTCACTGAATCCGGCTGCGTTTCGAGAATATCCTCGTCGGTCCTGGCAAACTCGTCCTCGGATTTGATCAGCAGCCAGTTGTCCCGCTTCTCTCCACGCCGGGGCTTCAGCCGCACGAGATGCCAGCGGCCATGGAGCTTATGGCCTTCCAGCGTGAAGACGAGGTGCCCCTTCTTCATGCCCGCCGCCGGGTCGCCCTCCGGCAACCAGCGGCCCTCGTCCCACACGATCACCGATCCGCCGCCATATTGGCCGGCCGGAATCGTGCCTTCGAAGCCGCCGTACTCCAGCGGGTGGTCCTCGACATGGACGGCAAGCCGCTTCTCGTCCGGGTCGAGACTCGGGCCCCGCGTCACCGCCCAGGACCAGAGGACGCCGGCATGTTCGAGCCTGAAATCGTAATGGAGGCGCCGGGCTGCGTGCTTCTGGACGACGAAGGCACCGCCCTGCGCAGCTGCCCCCTTCTTTCCCTTGCCGGTGCCTTTGGGCTCGCGCGTGCGCGTGAAATCGCGTTTGGAGCGGTAGAGATCGAGCGTGGACATCGGCCCTCCTCAACGTCGATCGCGCTTCAAGCGCTTTTGCGCGCCTTGCCCGCGGGTTTTTTCGGCGTCGATTTCGATTTGGCAGGCGTTGAATCGGACTTCGAAGCCGGCTTGCCGCCGTCGTCGCCTGCAAGGCTTTTCTTCAGCGCCTCGAACAGGTTGACCACATTGGCCGGCCGCTCCGCCGCCTGAACGACGGGAGGCTTTTTGCCTTTCTGCTTGGCCTGGATCAGCTCCAGCAGCGCGTCTTCGTAATGGTCTTCGAAGCTCGACGGGTCGAACGTCGCCTGCTTCTTCTCGATGATATGGGTGGCGAGGTCGATCAGCTCGGGATCGGTCTTCTCCTTGCCGAGCCCGTCGAAGATCTCCTCGGGCTTTCGGACTGTCTTGTCGTAGCGCAGCGTCGTCAGCAGCAGGCCCTTGTCGAAGGGCTCGATCATCACGGGGCGCTCCCGGCGATAGAGCACGATGCGGGCGATGCCGGCCTTCTTCTGCTTAGCCATGGCTTCGCGGATCACGGCGAAGGCTTCCTCGGAGACCTCGTCGGCGGGCGTGACGTAATACGGCGTGTCGAAATAAGATCTGCGGGATGTCGGCGCGGTCGACGAAACTCTCGATCGCCAGAGTGTGCGAGGATTCGATCTGGACGGCCTCGATCTCGTCCTCCTCGATCAGGAGGTACTCATCGTCGCCTATCTCGTAACCCTTGACCTCGTCATCGTCGGCGACCGGCTTACCCGAGACGCTGTCGATATACTGGCGGCGGACGGTGTTACCGGTCTTGCGGTTGATGATGCGGAAGGAAACCTTCTCGCTCTGGCTGGTCGCGCCGGTGAGCTCCACCGCGCAAGAGACGAGCGAAAGCTTGAGATAGCCTTTCCAGGCCGGACGCGGTGCCATCAATGCGTCTCCCGATGGCGGGCCAGCCGTGCAGGCTCCATGGCGAGGCGCTCGGCATGGGCGACATCCTCCTGCGTGATGACAGGAACGGGATCGGTCAGGACCGCCTCCAGCACCTCCCGGTCGAGCTGGCCATTGGCGACGATTTCCGCTAGGGCGGCGCGTGTCTCGCGCTCGGCCCGGAGCTGGGCGGCAAGCGCGATGATGAGCCGGTCCTTCGGTGAAACCGTGCTCTTCGACGGAACGGCCATGACAAGACTCCCGCAGCCGGAACTGAGTGATCGAGTCAAACGGGCCGCGGCCAGCCATGTTCCGCAGGACGCTGGCATTTCCGCCGATTTCGTGTATACGCGCCGCAACCGGCCCGAATGAGCCGGCTGCGCGACCCCTCCGCGATGAGGCGGCTCGTGGGCTTCGGACCTTGCTGGACGACATCCCGGCCTGGCCCGCCAGATCAACCCGAAACAAGAGGACATCCCGATGTCGATCACTGCCGAGCGCAAGACCGCGCTCATCAACGAACACGCCACCAAGCCGAACGACACCGGCTCGCCGGAAGTGCAGGTCGCGATCCTGACCGAGCGCATCAACAACCTGACCGGCCACTTCAAGTCGCACGCGAAGGACAACCACTCCCGCCGCGGCCTGCTCAAGCTGGTTTCGCAGCGCCGTTCGCTGCTCGACTACCTCAAGGGCAAGGACGAAGGCCGCTACAAGACGCTGATCGAGAAGCTCGGCATCCGCCGCTGATCGTAGGCTGAACCGTTTCCGCCCGGTGCGACCCGCTCCGGGCGGTTCCTTTTCAGGCGATGCCGCCATGGGGCGGACCACCTGACTTCCGCGGCGACCGCATGGGGCGGTCCTCCCGCGTGACCCGCCGGGCGCCGAAGACGTCCATGGCAGGATCGCCGAGCGCTCGGGCTCCATCCTCCTCACCGAGCGTTCCGCCGTCTTGCCCATGGGCCTGAAGGCACCGGACGGGTCGAACCCGACCGAAAGACGAATCTCATGTTCGATATCCAAACCGAAGAACTGATCTGGGGCGGCCGCAAGCTCGTCCTCGAAACCGGCAAGATCGCCCGTCAGGCCGACGGCGCCGTGCTCGCCACCTATGGCGAGACCGTCGTGCTCGCCACCGTCGTCTCGGCCAAGGAGCCGAAGCCGGGCTTCGACTTCTTCCCCCTGACGGTGAACTATCAGGAGAAGACCTTCGCCGCCGGCCGCATCCCCGGCGGCTACTTCAAGCGCGAGGGGCGCCCGAGCGAGAAGGAGACGCTGGTCTCCCGCCTGATCGACCGTCCGATCCGCCCGCTCTTCGTCGAAGGCTACAAGAACGACACGCAGGTCGTCGTCACCGTGCTCCAGCATGATCTGGAGAACGATCCCGACATTCTGGCGATGGTCGCCACCTCGGCCGCTCTGACGCTCTCCGGCGTGCCCTTCATGGGCCCGATCGGCGGCGCGCGCGTCGGCTATATCGACGGCGCCTACAAGCTGAACCCGACGGTCGAGGAGGCCAAGGAGTCGGTTCTCGACCTCGTCGTCGCCGGCACGCAGGACGCGGTGCTGATGGTCGAATCGGAGGCCAAGGAGCTTCCCGAGGACGTGATGCTCGGCGCCGTGATGTTCGGCCACAAGCATTTCCAGCCGGTGATCGATGCGATCATCCGTCTGGCCGAGAAGGCCGCCAAGGAGCCGCGCGACTACACCCCGGCCGACAACTCGGTGGTTCTGGACGCCGTCCTCAAGCTCGTCGACGCCGATCTGCGCGCCGCCTACAAGATCACCACCAAGGCCGAGCGCTACAAGGCGCTGGACGCCGCCAAGGCCAAGGTCGCCTCGCTGATCTCGGCCGAGCCCGACGGCAAGACCACCTTCACCAAGGAGCAGGTCGGCGGCCAGTTCAAGGAAGCCCAGGCCAAGGTCGTGCGCTGGACCATCCTCGACGACGGCACCCGCATCGACGGCCGCGACCTCAAGACCGTGCGCAAGATCGTCGCCGAAGCCGGCATGCTGCCGCGCACCCACGGCTCGGCCCTGTTCACCCGCGGCGAGACGCAGGCGCTGGTCGTGACCACGCTCGGCACCGGCGACGACGAGCAGTTCATCGACTCGCTGGAAGGCACCTACAAGGAAACCTTCCTGCTGCACTACAACTTCCCTCCCTACTCCGTCGGCGAGACCGGCCGGATGGGTTCGCCCGGCCGCCGCGAAATCGGCCATGGCAAGCTCGCCTGGCGCGCCATCCGCCCGATGCTGCCGGCGAAGGCGGAATTCCCCTACACGATCCGCGTCGTCTCGGAGATCACCGAGTCGAACGGCTCCTCCTCGATGGCCACCGTCTGCGGCACCTCGCTGGCGCTGATGGATGCCGGCGTGCCGCTGAAGGCGCCGGTCGCGGGCATCGCCATGGGCCTCATCCTCGAGGGTGAGCGCTTCGCCGTGCTCTCCGACATCCTCGGCGACGAGGACCATCTCGGCGACATGGACTTCAAGGTCGCCGGTACCGCCGAGGGCATCACCTCGCTGCAGATGGACATCAAGATCGCCGGCATCACCGAGGAGATCATGAAGGTCGCCCTCGACCAGGCCAAGGGCGGGCGCGATCACATCCTCGGCGAGATGAACAAGGCGCTCTCGGCCTCGCGCAGCCAGCTCGGCGAGTTCGCGCCGCGCATCGAGACGATGAAGATCCCGGTCGACAAGATCCGCGAAGTCATCGGTTCGGGCGGCAAGGTGATCCGCGAGATCGTCGAGAAGACCGGCGCCAAGGTCAACATCGAGGACGACGGCACCATCAAGATCGCCTCGGCCGACGGCAAGTCGATCGAAGCCGCAATCAAGTGGATCAAGTCGATCGTCTCGGAAGCCGAGCCGGGCGTGATCTATGACGGCACGGTCGTAAAGATCATGGAGTTCGGCGCCTTCGTGAACTTCTTCGGCGCCAAGGACGGCCTCGTCCACATCTCCGAACTCGCCCCGCAGCGCGTCCAGAAGGTCTCGGACGTCGTCAAGGAAGGCGACAAGGTCAAGGTCAAGTTCCTCGGCCAGGACGAGCGCGGCAAGATCCGCCTCTCGATGAAGGTCGTCGACCAGGAGACCGGCGAGGACCTGACCGAGAAGCTCAAGGCGCAGCGCGACGCCGAGAAGAGCCGCGAGAAGCAGGGCGCGGCCGAGTAATTCACCCGCCGCGATTCACGTGAAACGAGACGCCCCGCATCGCAGGATGCGGGGCGTTTTCGTTTGTGCCGCTACTGACATGCTCCGGCGCATCGGCTTGCCATGCCGGAGACGAGCGGAAGGCGTGCCGATGAAATCCTGTCCTCTTCCCGGAATCGACGCGCGGCTGCGGTTCCATGACATCACGGGCGATGGACCGGCGCTGCTGTTCATCCATGGCCTCGGCTGCGCGTCGTCCCGCGACTATCCCGCGGTCGCCGCCAATGGCGCCCTACAAGGTCGCCGCATGCTGCTGGTCGATCTGCTCGGCTCCGGCTTCAGCGATCGGCCGCAGGCCTTCGGCTACACGATCGACGACCATGCGCGTAGTATCGTTGCACTCGCCGAGGCGCTGGATCTGAGAGAGCTCGACCTTTTCGGCCATAGCATGGGCGGCGCGGTCGCCATCGCCGCGGCCACGATGCTGAAGGAGCGTATCGGCCGGCTCGTCGTCGGGGAGCCCAATCTCGATCCCGGCGGCGGCTTCTTCAGCCGCAGGATCGCCGCGATGAGCGAGGAGGATTATGTCGACCATGGCCAGGCGTCGCTGGTCCGTGCCAGCCGGGACGAAGGCAATGATATCTGGGCCGCGTCGCTCGCAAGGAGCGCACCCCATGCCGTTCATCGGACGGCGCGTTCTCTGATCGCGGGCAGCGATCCGACATGGCGAAGCGTGGTGACGAGCCTCACCCGGCCAAGAACGATCATCATCGGCGAAAGGTCGTTGCCCTATGACGACGCGGAAGGCCTGCCGGAATCCGGGGTAGCCAGTATCGTCGTACCGGATGCGGGGCACTCGATGGCCTGGGAGAATCCGGGCGGCCTCAGCCGGGCGATTGYCGCGGCGCTGTCGTGAAGAACGGGGCGCCAGCGGCAGGGTGACGCGCTGCGATCAATAGTCTAGACATATGCCGATTCATGGAGACCGGCATGTCCGACCACCGCATCGCCTCGCTTGACGACCTCGCCCGCGCTTATCCCAACCCATCTGCCCCGGCATCGGTCTTCAAGGAGATCGATCATGTCGACGAGAATTATGCAGCGTTGATCGCCGCCTCGCCGTTTTTCGTGCTCGCGACGGTCGGTCCGGAGGGGCTGGACTGTTCACCGCGTGGGGATTTGCCGGGCTTCGTCACGGTCCGGGACGCGAAAACGCTGCTCATTCCCGACCGAAAAGGCAATAACCGACTGGATTCGTTAAGAAATATCCTGTTCGACGATCGAATCGGAATGCTCTTCCTGATCCCCGGTTACGGCGAGACGCTACGCGTCAACGGACGCGCCGAGCTATCCTGCGATCCTGGGTTGTGTTCGCGCTTCGAGATGGCCGGAAAGCTGCCGGCGAGCGTCATGATCGTTCATGTCGACGCCGTCTACTTCCAGTGCTCGCGCGCGGTGGTGCGGGCCGAGCTCTGGAACCCGGAGCGGCAGGTCGACAAGCGCAAGCTGCCGTCGCCCGGCACGATCCTGCGCGACATCACGGCGCGCAATGCCGAGGTCGAGACCTTCGACGGCAAGGCCTATGACGAAGCGCTGCCGGCCCGGGTCAAGGCCACGCTGTATTGAGGAGGGCGCCGCCCTTCTCCCCTCGGGGGAGAAGGTGGCACGGCGAAGCCGTGACGGATGAGGGCCGAGCCCCCACTGAAAACAAGAAAGGGCCGCTTGCGCGACCCTTCCCTCATCCGTCTGCTGCACAGACACTTCCCCCCGAGGGGAGAAGGAAGAATCACAGCAGCCCTTCGTTCCCCGCCAGCCTCTTCAGGCTGACATCCGGCCGGGCGCCGACATGCGAGATGATCTCGGCCGCGGCCAGAGCGCCGAGGCGCAGGGAGTCGCGGACCTCGCGGCCCGAGGTCAGGCCGAAGAGGAAGCCGGCGGCGAAGAGATCGCCAGCGCCGGTCGCATCGACGACGCGCTCGATCGGGAAGACCGGCTCCTCGACGATGCCATCCGGCGTCACCGCCAGCGCGCCCTTCTCGGAGCGGGTGACGACCGCAAGGATGTTCTCGGCCCGCAGCGCCGCCAGCGCGGTATCGAAATCGCTGCTCTGGTAGAGGCTCTTGAGCTCGTGCTCATTGGCGAAGACGAGATCGACCATGCGGTTGCGGATCAGGCCGATGAACTCGTCGCGATAGCGGTCGACGCAGAAGGAATCGGACAGGGTGATGGCAACCCGGCCACCGGCCTTGTGCGCGATCTCGGAAGCCTTGCGGAAGGCTTCCTTTGCCGCCGGCGGGTCCCAGAGATAGCCTTCGAGATAGATGATGTCGGCGTTCTCGACCGCCGCCGCATCGACATCGGCGACCGACAGGCCCTGGCAGGCACCGAGATAGGTGTTCATCGTGCGCTCGCCATCGGGCGTGACGATGATGAAGGAGCGCGCGGTCGCCGGGCCGTCCGCCGCATCGGCCGTGCCGAAGGAGACGCCGAGCGAGGTCAGATCGTGGCGGTAGAGCTTGCCGAGCTCGTCGGCCTTGACCTTGCCGATGAAGGCGCCGTTGCCGCCGAAGGAGGCGAGGCCGGCGATGGTGTTGGCGGCCGAGCCACCCGAGATGACGCGCGCCGGCCCCATCGCCGCATAGATCGATTCCGCACGGGCCTCGTCGATCAGCATCATCGCGCCCTTTGTCAGCTTCTGAGCGACGAGGAAATCCTCCTCGGCTGCGGCCAGGACATCGACGATGGCGTTGCCGAGGGCGAGGACATCCGTGCGGGGCTTGGTCATGGGCTGGTGTCCGGGATTGCGCGGCGGAAGTGCCGGAAAGGAAGGTGCGGGCGTGTCGCATCCGCACGGCGCGGGGTCAAGCGGAGCTGTTCAACCTATATCGCGCCGCGCGATGGCCTCGTCGAGGATGGCGGCGAGCCGCCGCAGATCGTCGACGTCGAGCTCGCCGATCTCGAGGGCGAGGCGGTTGGCGAGCAGCGTCGCTTCGGCATCGAGGCCGGCGGTATCGACCGTGACGCGTGGGTGCGAGAGGTCGGCGAGGCGGACGAGTTCGTCGGCCTCGTCCCAGATCACGCCAAGGAGATGGATGGTGCCCTGGATCAGGGTGAAGGTGGGGCGGCCGCGCTTGCCGTGCTCGAGCGCCGAGAGATAGGCCGGCGTGACGCCAAGGCCCTCCGCCATCTCAGCGAGGGTGAGGCCACGGCGCTGCCTGAGTTCGCGCACGCGCCGGCCGAAGGGCGTCACGGCCCGTATTCCTTGAGCCGCCGCAGACGGACATAAAGCGCGCCGGAGCCGCCATGGCGCTGCTCGGCCTCCTCGAAGCCGAGCACGAGCGAGCGCAGTTCGGAAAGCCTGAGCCAATGCGGAACCATGCGGCGCAGCACCCCGCGCTCCTCGCCGAACAGGCTTGGCCCCGCTCCGCCCTTCCCGGTCACGACGAGGGTCAGGCGGGTGCCGCGGGACTGCTCGCGGCGCAGGAAGCCGCGCAGCGCCAGATGGGCCTCGTCCTGGCGCATGCCGTGCAGGTCGATGACCGCCTCGACGCCCTGCTGGCCGCGACGCAGCTGCGTCCGCAAACGGCGCTCGATCGGCGCGAGCGGTGGTGCCACGGGCAGGGTCTTGGGCAGTGTGACAGAGGCCGCGGCGATCAGTACAGCCGTCTCGGTCGCCGGCGCCGGAGGCGTCTGGGGGGCCGGTTCCGGCTCGATCGGCGCACGGCCGGGCAGCGGCTTGACCGACCGCGCCACCTGTCGCCAGAGCGCGATATCGGTCTCTGTCAGCGTCTTGCCCCGGCGCGAGCGCATTTCAGCACGGCCAGAGCACGGTGAAGGCGACGGAATGCCGGATCAGCCCGGCGCGATGGCCGGCAGCCGGGCCCGAGCCGACGAAGATGTCCATCCGGGCCGGGCCGAGAATGGCCGAGCCGGTGTCCTGCGCGATCATCAGCCGTGCCAGCCGCTCGTCCCCGCCGCTACCATCGGGAATCGTCGCATCGATCCAGACCGGCAGGCCATAGGGCCAGGCCGTGCGGTCGATGGCGATGCTGCGCAAAGGCGTCAGCGGCAGACCGGCGCCGCCGATCGGCCCGCTCGCGGGCGGCAGGTCGTCGCGGCGGGCGAAGAAGACGAAGGATCTGTTCAGGCGGATGAGATCGCGTGCGAAAGCGGGATCGGCCTTCAGCCGGGCGACGAGCCGATCCATCGTCATCTGCTCGGGCGGAATGCTCTCGCGCTGGCTGAGGACACGGCCAAGCGAGGTGTAGGGATGGCCGTTGCGGCCGGAATAGGTCAGCCGCGTGACAGACCCGTCAGGCAGGCGCACCCGGCCGGAGCCCTGGACCTGCAACACGAAGCGATCGACGGGATCGCGCAGCCAGAGGATTTCGAGCCCGTGTCCGTCGAGCGCGCCGGTCTCGATCGCGGTGCGGTCCGGAAAGGGCTCGAGACCCTTGTCGGTGCGGCGGGCGGCTGAAAGCGCATTGTCGAGACCCGGCCAGTCATCGTCCGGGAAACGCGTCACGAGGTCCTTCGGTCGATCGTAGAGCGGCGTCGGGAAAGCATCGGAGCGGGTCAGGGAGCCTTCGAATTCCGGCTCGAAATAGCCGGTGGTGAAGCCGTTCTCGGCCCCGGTGGGGCGGATGCGCCAGAAGCTGAAATGCCGTTCGAAGAAATCGCGGGCCAGATCGCGGCCGACCTCACCCTTCGCGGCCAACGCCCTGGCCTTGTCGCAGGCGGCGGTGAGAGCGTCTGGAAGCGGCACGGCCTGGCGCAGTGGCGGATCGGCCATGCAACCGCGCGCGAAGATCGCGAAGGCCCTGGCATGGTCGTCCCTTGCCCAGCCGTCGATCTCTCCGGGCGAGAGCTGCTCGGCCCGGGCACCATCCGGCAAGGGAAAGGGAGCGGCCATGGCGGTCATGGCGGTCATGGATGCAAGGAGGATCGCCGCCGAAAGCGACAGCGCGATCCCCTTGGCACGGGTCACGCAGCCGATTCGGTGGCGACGAGCAGCCAGTTCGGATCACGGCTGCCGAGCTGGCGCGAGAAGGTCCAGATGTCGTTGACCTCGGAGACCTGCTCGGCGCTGCCGTCGACGACGGCGCCCTGCGCGTCGCGGGTGACGCTGATCAGCTGCGAGATGAAGGCGATGGTCACCTGGGCGGTCTTGCCCTTGACGTCGACGGCGGCGAGATCGGCCTTGTCGATCGACACGAAGTTGGATTCCGCCTTCTCGCCGCGCTTCTCGCGCTCGGTGATGGCCTGCTCGAAGCCGTCATAGACGTCCTTCGCGAGCAGACCCTTCAGCATCTTGCGGTCGCCGCGGGCGAAGGCGGTGACGATCGCCTCATAGGCGGACTTGGCGCCGGAGACGAACTCATGCGGATCGAAGCTCGGCTCCTGGCGGATGATCGCCTCGATGCCGGTGCTGATCGGCGAATCCGGCGGGGCCAGATCCTTCCAGCGCTCGGCGGCCGGCGGCTCGGCGGCGACCGGATCATTGGCCGCGCCCGGCAGGCGGATCACATTGTCCCGCTTGTCCGCGGCTTGCGCCTGGTCGGGCCGCATCGGCGGCGTCTCGCGGCGCGCGAAGGGGTCCTTGGGCTGCTCGTGGCCGGTCTTCTGGCCAAGGACGGAGCGCAGCTTCCAGGCGACGAAAACGGCCAGAGCCAAGAAGACCAGAGTCGTCATGTCGAAGGAATTTTGCATTTAGGCGGACCCGCGCTCCCCGTCATGGCTTATGGCCTTCCCGCGCAGCTGCGGAACGCCTTAGCCGTCATATGGTAAGACAGGCTCGTAACATCCACCCCCCACCTTGTGAAGGCGACTTCTTGTGCCGACCCGGCGTCCATGATAGCCGACGCGCGCGCCGCCCGCTGAAAGTGGGCGCAGTCCCGAACGCCGGCAATGGCGCGGGATTTCCCGAGACAGCCTGCCAGAACAAGATGGGACCGATGGCCAACGAACTCCCCAACGGCAATGGCACGGGCGCTGCGGAAGCGGCTCCGAGCTTGAACGCCCTAGTCCAGTACACGAAGGACTTCTCCTTCGAGAACCCCAAGGCGCCGCGCTCGCTCGCCCAGCAGGAGGCCCAGCAGGGCCCGCAGATGTCGCTGCAGGTCAATGTCGGCAGCACCGCGCTCGGTGACGCCGACTACGAGACCGTGCTGCGGCTGGAAGGCAAGGCCGAGCTGAAGGGCGAGACGCTCTTCGCCTTCGACCTCAGCTATGCCGGCGTGTTCCGCCTGCAGAACATCCCGCAGGAGCACATCCACCCCGTGCTGGTGATCGACTGCGCCCGCCTGCTCTTCCCGTTCGCGCGCCAGATCGTCGCGGAAGCGGTGCAGAACGGCGGCTTCCCGCCCTTCTACATTCCGCCGATCGACTTCGCCTCGCTCTACCAGCAGCGCATGCAGGAGCTGCAGGGCCAGCCCGGCGCCACCGCCAACTGACGCCTTCAGGCGCGGAAACGATCAGAGGAAGGGCCCCTTGCGGGCCCTTTTTCATTTGTTGCGGATTATTGTTGTCCTTGCGAAGCCTCCACTGCCTCTCCATTTCGCGCTGATCGATGGCGGACGCCCCAGCAGGGACGCCCGCCTTTTCCGTATCCGATGGAGACCTGATGGACGCCCTTCTGACACTTGCCGCCGACCCCGCTGTCTGGGCCGCGCTCGGGGCATTGATCGCCATGGAGGTCGTGCTCGGCATCGACAACCTGATCTTCATCTCGATCCTGACCAACAAGCTGCCGGAGCACCAGCGCTCGAAGGGCCGCAAGATCGGCATCGGCCTGGCGCTCGTCCTGCGCCTCGCCCTGCTCAGCACCGTCGCCTTCATCGTCAAGCTGACCGCGCCGATCTTCTCGGTCCTGGGCCAGTCCTTCTCCTGGCGCGACCTGATCCTGATCGCCGGCGGCCTCTTCCTGGTCTGGAAGGCGACGAAGGAGATCCATCACAAAGTCGATCCCGATCCCGATTCCGCCCTCGCCGCAGGTGGCGGCCGCGCGGCGACGCTGACCTTCGGCGCCGCGATCTTCCAGATCCTGCTGCTCGACATCGTCTTCTCGATCGACTCGATCATCACCGCCGTCGGCATGACCGAGCACGTCCCGGTGATGGTGATCGCCGTCATCGTAGCGGTGCTGACGATGCTGCTCGCCGCCGATCCGCTGGCGCGCTTCATCGACAAGAACCCGACCATCGTGATGCTGGCGCTCGGCTTCCTGCTGATGATCGGCGGCACGCTGATCGCGGAAGGCTTCGGCGTGCATGTGCCGAAGGGCTACATCTACGCCGCGATGGCGTTCTCGGCCCTGGTCGAGGCGCTCAACATGCTGTCGCGCCGGCCGGCGCGGACCGACATCGGCGGATGAGCCCGCCGGACCGGGCGGCGCGGCCCTACTGGGCCGCGTCGTCGGTGATGCCGAGATAGCCCTTCCAGAGCGGCGCCTTCAGGGAGCCGAGCACGAAGGCCTCATGCGCCTTGAGCGCGGCTTCGTCGAGGCGTGGCGCGAGCGGGCGCTGGCGCTGCGGCTTCTCGACGGTCACGACGGATAGGCCCGCGCGGCCCGCCGCAGCCTCGACGCCGAGGCCGAGCGACGCCTGCTTGCCACCGATCAGCTCGATATAGACCTCGGCCAGGATCTCGGAATCGAGCAGCGCACCGTGCTTGGTGCGGCGGCTGTTGTCGATGCCATAGCGCGAGCAGAGCCCATCGAGGCTGTTCGAGGCACCGGGATGCTTGCGGCGCGCCATCGACAGCGTGTCGACCACGCGAGCCTGCTCGATCGGCGGCAGGCCGAGGCGCTTGAACTCCATATTGATGAAGCCGACGTCGAAGGCGGCGTTGTGGATCACCAGCCGCGCGCCGGCGATGAACTCCGCGAACTCCTGGGCGACGGCGGCGAAGACCGGCTTGTCCGAGAGGAAAGCCTCAGAGAGGCCATGGACGTTGAACGCCTCGACCGGCATTCCGCGCTCTGGGTTGATGTAGACGTGGTAGTTGCGGCCGCTCGGGCAATGGTTGAGCAGCTCGACGCAACCGATCTCGACGATGCGGTCGCCGTTATTGGCTTCGACGCCGGTGGTTTCGGTATCGAGAACGATCTCGCGCATCGGTTCAGGACCTCGCTTGGAATCTCTTGGCCGCGCCGCGCCCGGGCCGGCCGGCGAGCGCCTTCAGGATAGAGCCGACCTCCCGGCCTGCGGCCACGAGCCCATGCGAGGTGTCCACAAGGAAATGGGCATGGCGCCGCTTTTCGGCGTCCGGCATCTGGCGAGAGAGGATCGCTGCAAGCTTCTCGGCACTCATGCCCGGCCGCGCGAGGACGCGCTCGCGCTGAACCTCGGCCGGCGCGGTCACGACGAGAACCGAGTCGCAACGCTCTTCACCGCCGGTCTCTAGCAGCAGCGGCACGTCGATGATCGCGAGCCCCACTCCCTCGCGGCGACAGCGCGCGACAAAGGCTTCCTCCTCCTCCCGCACCAGCGGGTGGATGATCGCTTCCAGTCGGCGCAGCGCCTCCGGGTTGCCGAGGACGGCAGCGCCGAGCTTCGCCCGATCGACCGCACCGTCGATCACCGTGCCCGGGAAGGCTGCCTCGATCGGGGACGCGGCGCGCCCACGATGCAGGCGATGCACGGCCGCGTCCGCATCATGCAGCGGCACGCCACGCTCGACGAACAGGCCGGCCGTCGTCGACTTCCCCATGCCGATGGAGCCCGTCAGGCCCAGTACGAAGGTCATGATCTCTCCGACGAATCAGGCCTTCAGGATATCGGCTTCGATCAAGGCGCGCAGTGCCGGCGTCACCTGCGGCGTCACACCGAACCAGCGGGCGAAGCCCGGCACGGCCTGATGGAGCAGCATGCCCAGGCCATCGACCGGAATGCCGCCGCGCCGTTCGGTCTCGGCCAGCAAAGCGGTCTTCAGGGGCACGTAGACGATGTCGTCGACGATGGTCCCAGGCCGGAGGCCGGAGAGATCGATTTCCAGCGGCGGCTTGCCCTGCATGCCAAGCGCGGTGGTGTTGACGATGAGGTCCGCCTGCCCGACGAGCCGATCGCGTTCGCTCCACTCGCCGGCTTCGAGCGGCCGACCGAGAGCCGCAGCCAGCTCTTCGGCACGTCCGCGGCTGCGGTTGACGATGAGGATGCGACCGACTCCCCGCGCCTTCAGGCCGTAACAGACACCACGCGCCGCACCGCCGGCTCCGAGGATCAGCGCGGTTCCGACCCGTTTCTGCCAGTCCGGCACACTCGCATCGAGATGGGCGAGGAAGCCCGACACGTCGCTGTTATCAGCCAGGATGCGCCCGCCATCGCGCCAGAGCGTGTTGACCGCGCCGACGGCCCTCCCGGCTTCGCTGACCTCATCGACCAGCGCCATCATCGCTTCCTTATGCGGAACTGTGACATTGCCGCCGCTGAATTCGCCATCGCGCAGGCGAGCAACGAAGGCCGGCAGATCGGACGGCGCGACGTCCAGGCGTTCGTAGGAACCGCCGATCCGATGCTGGCGCAGCCATTCGCCATGGATCAGCGGCGAGCGCGAATGGGCAATGGGGTGTCCGACGACGAAGCAGCGAGGCGACATGAGGCAGTCCGATTAACGGGCGAGGCAGCCGAGATCGCGCAGGGCGTCGAGAACGGCGAGCAGGGGGAGGCCCAATATGGTGAAGTGATTGCCTTCGACACGGTCGAAGAGATGCGATCCCAATCCCTCAAGCTGATAGCCGCCGACGCTGGACAG
This sequence comes from Allobosea sp. P4_C6, assembly GCF_056402015.1. Classification (NCBI taxonomy): domain Bacteria; kingdom Pseudomonadati; phylum Pseudomonadota; class Alphaproteobacteria; order Hyphomicrobiales; family Alloboseaceae; genus Allobosea; species Allobosea sp. P4_C6. The sequence goes on along the minus strand of NZ_JBFUIF010000038.1, from coordinate 21,673 downwards.
GACCCCAGGACCGACCGTCTCGACATAGAGCCCGATAAAATCGCTATCGAGGGAGCGCATCGTCAGCCGGGCCGTCTCGCGCCCTTCGGCGATCGGCGCACCATTCCTGGCCAGCACGAAGGCGGAATGGAGTTCATGGGTCCTGCCTGCCAGCGCCGCGATCTGCTCGGCTGCGGCAAAGCTGTCGACCGGCTTGTGAAAGGCGATTCCGTCGCAGGTCAGAGTCTGGTCGGCGGCCAGGACGAGACGGCCGGGCCGATCATGAGAGACGGCAAGTGCCTTGGCGCAGGCGAGCGCCGCCGCGACCTGATCCGCCGGCACCTTCTTCTCGACGAGCGGGTGCTCGACCGCGCGTTCATCGATCCCGGGTTTCAGGACCTCGACCGGGATACCCGCCGCGGCCAGCATGTCGCGGCGGGTCGAACTCCCCGAGGCGAGGATCAAGGGCTCCGCTTCGAGCCAGAGGCCGGTCGGTACGGTCATGTCGCGATGAACTTCATGCGGTGGTCGCGCAGCAGGTCGACGATCGACGCTGCCGTCTCCTCGATAGAACGGCGGGTCACGTCGATGACGGGCCAGCCCTTGCGGGCACAAAGCCGGCGCGATTGGGTGACCTCATCGGCGACCGCGGCGGGATCGACATAGGAGGTTTCGTCGTCTGCGCGCAGCGAGAGCAAGCGGTTCTGGCGGATCTGAACGATGCGATCGGGGCTGGCGATCAGGCCGACGATCAGCGGCTTCTTCGCACCTTCAAGCTCCGGCGGCAGCGGGATGTTCGGCACCAGCGGGATGTTGGCGGTCTTGATGCCGCGATTGGCGAGATAGATGCTCGTCGGTGTCTTCGAGGTCCGGCTGATGCCGACGAGGATCACATCGGCATTGTCGAGATCGCCGCCCATCTGCCCGTCATCGTGCAGGAGCGTGTAGTTCATCGCGTCGATGCGGCGGAAATATTCGGTGTTGAGCACATGCTGCGCGCCCGGCTTCGTCGCCGAGGCCTGGCCGAGATAGGACTGGAACAGCGACAGCACCGGCTGCAGCACCGAGAGGCAGGGGCAGCCGAGCTCGCGGCAGAAGTTCTCGAGCTTCTCCTGCCATTCCGGCTCGACCAGCGTGTAGAGCACGACGCCCGGCGAGGATTCGATCTCCGCCAGCACACGGGCGAGCTGCGCCTCCGAGCGAACCAGAGGGTAGACATGCTCGATCGCGGAGACGCTTTCATACTGCGCCGCCGCGGCACGGCTGACCGCGATCAGGGTCTCGCCCGTCGCGTCCGACACCAGATGCAGGTGAAAATAGTTACGGACCACGTCGTTCCCCGGCTCGAAGCACTCACTTCATTTAGCGCGCTTTCAGCCGGACCGGAATCGGACATTCGGGCAGAAAGGACCGCCACAGCAGCCGGACCGAGTTTTCCCGGGGCATGGGGAGCGGTGTGGACAACTTCGCATCCAGACGGCCGCCACCGGAGGCCTTGTATAACTCACCCCAACCATCAACAGCCGGCCGGCTGTGCATGGTTAAGGAAGTGTTTCACGTGAATCATTTTGGCGGTCTCGCCGGAGCGGCGGATTCCAATTCGTTAATAAAGCCTTAATGGCCGGTGGCGGCTCCTGCCAGCCCGCGACCCGCTGTCCCACTGCCTGTGGAACGGTTGTGGACAGGATTGGGCCGGGCTATCTCCCCTGTCCAAGAGTCAAAGAAAGAGAGTCTTTCATAGAATCTCTTTTTAGAGAGGAAGCGAGATGGATCGGCGAGCACTCGGAATGGCCAGTGAAATGCCCATCTTCCTTCGGGCTCTCGCTGGCGAGACTCTGCCCGTCCCTCCCGTCTGGCTGATGCGTCAGGCCGGTCGCTATCTGCAGGAGTATCGGGAGGTCAGGGCGAAAGCCGGTAGCTTCCTCGCGCTCTGCTACAATCCCGAACTTGCCGCCGAGGTGACGCTTCAGCCGATCAGGCGCTTCGGCTTCGATGCGGCGATCCTGTTCTCCGATATCCTGGTCGTGCCGCAAGCGCTCGGCCAGAAGCTCTGGTTCGTCGAGGGGGAAGGTCCGCGGCTCGAACCCGTCGCTGATGCTGGCCGTCTGGCCGAGATCGATCGCGTTGCCACCGTGAGCCAGCTCGACCCTATCCTGGAGACCGTGCAGCGGGTGCGCCGTACCCTGCCCGCAGCGACAGGCTTCATCGGCTTCTGTGGGGCGCCCTGGACCGTTGCGACCTATATGGTCGCCGGGCGCGGCACGCCGGATCAGGGGCCTGCCAAGGCGCTCTTCGCCAAAGACCCGGAGCTGTTCCAGGCGATCGTCGATCGCATCGTCGATGCCTCGATCAGCTATCTCAACGCGCAGATCGCTGCCGGCGTCGATGCGGTGCAGATCTTCGACAGTTGGGCGGGAGCGCTCGGCCCCGATGATTTCAGGCGCTGGTGCATCGCGCCGACGCGGCGAATCGTCGACGGCGTCCGGGCCGTTCATCCCCATGCCCGCATCATCGGCTTCCCGCGTGGAGCCGGCAGGCTGATCCCGGAATACGTTACCGGTACCGGCGTCGATGCCGTAGGGCTCGAAACCGATATCGACCGGAGCTTTGCCCGCGAGGCGATCCAGTCGATCGTGCCGGTTCAGGGCCATCTCGATCCGCTCCTGCTCAGGGCCGGCGGAGCGGAACTGGAAAAGGAGATCGAGATGATCCTGACTGCCTTTGGCGACCGGCCATTCATCTTCAATCTCGGGCACGGCATTCTGCCGGACACGCCGATCGCCCATGTCGAGCGGTTGCTGAAGGCGGTTCGGGGCTGAGGATCAGGACATGTATGAGTGGATCAAGGCTTTCCACGTCGTCGCCGTCATCTCGTGGATGGCCGGCATGCTCTATCTGCCGAGGCTGATGGTCTACCATGCCGAAGCCCAGACCGGCTCGATCCAGTCCGAGACCTTCAAGATCATGGAGCGGCGGCTGCTGAAGGGCATCATCAACCCGGCGATGATGCTGACCTGGGTGCTTGGCCTCTACCTCGCTTGGTATGCGTTCGGCTTCAAAGGTGGCTGGCTGCACGCCAAGCTGCTGCTGGTCGTCATCCTCTCCGGTATTCACGGGATGCTGGCCAAACACGTTCGGGCCTTTGCGGAGGATCGGAACCAGAAGCCGGCCCGCTACTTCCGCATGATCAACGAGGTGCCGGCCGTTCTGATGCTCGCAATCGTCATTCTCGTCATCGTCAAGCCGTTCTGAAGGCCTATCATGCTTCCGGCTTGAGTCCCGGCGCATTTCCCGCTATCAGGACACTGCGCTTCTCCAGCGTCCTCCCTGTTGTCGACTATTCGTGAGCGATCTGCCGCTGCAGCAGCTCATGTCGCGCAACCTCCGCGCAGGTCCGGCCAGGACCGAAGTCGATCAATCCAGTACCGTCCCCCGCCCCTGCTGGTTCGCAGGGCGTTCACGATCCGGGTGCCCCATGCGGGAAATCAAGCTTCAAGAGCTCAAGAGCAAATCGCCGACCGAACTGCTGGCTTTCGCCGAGGGGGTCGAGGTCGAGAACGCCAGCACGATGCGCAAGCAGGAGCTGATGTTCGCCATCCTCAAGCAGCTCGCCGCCCGCGAGACCGAGATCCTGGGCGAGGGTGTGGTCGAGGTTCTGCAGGACGGGTTTGGCTTCCTGCGTTCGCCCGATTCGAACTACCTGCCAGGGCCTGACGACATCTACGTCTCGCCGTCGCAGATCCGGAAGTTCGGCCTGCGCACGGGCGACACTGTCGAAGGCCCGATCCGCGGCCCGAAGGATGGCGAGCGCTATTTCGCCCTGCTCAAGGTCAACACCGTCAATTTCGAGGACCCGGAGAAGATCAAGCACAAGATCCACTTCGACAACCTGACGCCGCTCTACCCGGACCAGCGGCTGAAGCTCGAAGTGCAGGATCCGACCAAGAAGGATTTCTCGCCGCGCGTGATCGATATCGTCGCGCCGATCGGCAAGGGCCAGCGCGCCCTGATCGTCGCGCCGCCGCGGACCGGCAAGACCGTGCTGCTGCAGAACATCGCGCAGTCGATCACCACCAATCATCCGGAATGCTATCTGATCGTTCTGCTGATCGACGAGCGGCCGGAAGAAGTCACGGACATGCAGCGCTCGGTGAAGGGCGAGGTCGTGTCCTCGACCTTCGACGAGCCCGCCTCGCGCCACGTCCAGGTTGCCGAGATGGTCATCGAAAAGGCCAAACGCCTGGTCGAGCACGGCCGTGACGTCGTCATCCTGCTCGATTCGATCACGCGCCTTGGCCGTGCCTACAACACCGTCGTGCCGTCCTCCGGCAAGGTGCTGACCGGCGGTGTCGACGCCAACGCCCTGCAGCGGCCGAAGCGCTTCTTCGGTGCAGCTCGTAATATCGAAGAGGGCGGCTCGCTCACTATCGTCGCGACCGCGCTGATCGATACGGGCTCGCGGATGGACGAGGTGATCTTCGAGGAGTTCAAGGGCACGGGTAACTCGGAAATCGTGCTCGACCGCAAGGTGGCCGACAAGCGCATCTTCCCGGCGATCGACATCCTCAAATCCGGAACCCGCAAGGAGGAACTCATCACGCCGCGCTCCGATCTGCAGAAGACCTATGTGCTGCGCCGCATCCTCAACCCGATGGGTCCGCAGGACGCGATCGAGTTCCTGATCGACAAGCTCCGCCAGACCAAACAGAACTCCGAGTTCTTCGATTCGATGAACACCTGAGGGACCTGCCTCGAGAAGACTGATTTGATTCGCCGCCGTATCGATTGCCTAAGCCGGCAGTCGGTGCGGCGGCGAAGTCGTTTTGTGGGCAGACGCTTTTTTGACCAACCGTGGCGCGTTGATCGATTCGGAGTCGGTCATCTTTGTCTGGAGTCGGTTGGTGTCCGCAGGCCGACTAGGTATGACCTCCGCGTTTCTTCGCGCTTTGCCATCTTCCGCAGAGTCATACCGCTGTTCCAAACGGCAGTCGGACGCGCGAACTCGCGCTGAGGGCAACGAGAGGCATTCCCTGATCTCCGATTCGGTAGCGTAATGATTGCCAAAAGGCGGAAGATAGCCGGTTGCTGCTGGTTTGCAGCCGAGCACGCCTAAGCATCAGCGCGGCCGGTGCGAAACGCAGTGCCTCCCATCCGGCGGGCATTGCTGGCAGCACGGGCTGGAAGGCTCGGCAGGGTTTGACTGGCCCTCGCTGGTAAAGCACACCCTCACAAAGCCTCACCGAGCATCGATCAGCCACCATGGCCGCAGCAGATACCRACACATCCGAAGCCCATCCCACCATCGTCGCTTTGTCGTCGGCGCCTGGCCGCGCTGGCGTGGCGGTTGTGCGAGTGTCGGGCCCGCGCGTCCGATTCGTTCTCGAAACGGTTGCAGGAGTCATACCCGAGCCGCGTATGGCGACATTGCGCCGGTTGTCGGATGGAAACGGTATGACCGTGGATACTGCGCTGGTGTTGTTCTTCGCGGCGCCGGCGAGTTTTACCGGCGATGATGTCGCTGAGTTCCACATTCACGGTTCCCGCGCAGTTCTCGCGCGAATTCTGGCCATACTCGCGGCACTACCGGGAGTCAGACTGGCCGAAGCGGGAGAGTTTACCCGCCGCGCCTTCGAGGCGGGAAAGCTCGATCTGGCCGCGGTCGAGGGCCTGGGCGATCTGATCGATTCGGAAACGGAATGGCAGCGCAAGCAGGCGCTGCGCCAGATGGACGGCGGTCTCGGGGTTGTCGCGCAGGCATGGCGGGGCAAGCTCATCGAGGCGATGAGCCTGCTGGCCGCGGAGCTTGATTTCTCCGATGAAGGTGATGTGTCAGGGCCGCTGCAGGAACAGGCGCTGGGGCTCGCGGTGGAGGTTCTGGCGTCGCTGCGCGATGCCCTCGGCAGCTTCGCCATGGGCGAGCGTGTGCGGGAAGGTTTTGTGGTCGTGCTGGCCGGGCCGCCCAATGCCGGCAAGTCGACACTGCTGAATGCATTGGCGCGGCGTGAGGTGGCGATCGTTTCACCGATAGCCGGTACGACGCGCGACGCACTCGAAGTGCGCCTCGATCTCGCTGGCTTGCCCGTCATTCTGATCGACACGGCCGGCCTGCGAGACAGCATCGATCCAATCGAGGCCGAAGGCGTCAGGCGCGCCCGGGCGCTTGTGGATCGAGCGGACCTCGTCCTCGCTCTGCGAAGCATCGATTCGGAGCCGTATCGAATCCATGAAGCTGCTCCGACGCTGCCAATTGCGACGAAGTCGGATTTGGGCCGAGCTGCCCTCCCCGGCGAACGGGCCATCTCGGTCAAAAGCGGCGACGGGCTTTCCGGGCTTCTGACGGAGATCGTTACGCGTTTGCAAGCGCTGGGTCAGGCCGAACCGGCACTCCTGACACGTGAACGCCACCGCGCCGCGGTGACGGATGCGATCACTGCATTGGAGCGAGCCGTGACGGCGGGTCACGGGCAAAGCGAACTGCTGGCGGAAGATATGCGCCTGGCCGTCGTCGCCTTGGAACGGCTGGTCGGCCGCATCGATGTCGAGGATGTGCTCGACCAGCTGTTTTCTGGATTCTGTATCGGAAAGTGACAGCCGGCGTCCCATTTCATCGCTTTTCCGCGATTGCCGTTGACCCACCTGTCTCGCTTCGCTAGCGAAACACCATGTCCATTCATCCGCAGCATTACGACGTCGTCGTCGTCGGTGGCGGCCATGCCGGAACCGAAGCGGCTGCCGCCGCGGCGCGCTATGGCGCGCGCACCGCGCTGGTGACGCATAAGCCCGAGACGATCGGCGTGATGTCGTGCAACCCGGCCATCGGCGGGCTCGGCAAGGGTCATCTGGTCCGGGAGATCGATGCGCTCGACGGGATCATGGCGCATGCCGCCGATTTGGGCGGCATCCAGTTCCGCATGCTCAATCGGCGCAAGGGTCCGGCCGTGCGCGGCCCGCGCGCCCAGGCCGATCGGAAACTCTATCGCCTTGCCGTGCAGGAGTTGCTTGCGCGGCAAGAGAACCTCGACATCGTTGCCGGCGAGGTCTTCGACCTCTTGGTCGACGCGGAGCGCGTCGTCGGCGTCGTGCTGGCGGATGGACGTCGATTCGTTACCGGAACGGTCGTGCTGACAACCGGCACCTTCCTGCGTGGCCTGATCCATGTCGGCGAGACCCGCATCCCGGCCGGGCGCGTCGGCGAAGCGCCGTCCCTCGGCCTCTCGGCCACGCTGGAGCGTCACGGTTTTCCATTGGGACGGCTCAAGACCGGAACCCCTCCCCGGCTCGACGGCCGCAGCATCGATTGGGCGGCGCTCGAAATGCAGGCCGGCGACGAGCCGCCGGAGCCGTTCTCAGCGCTGACCACGGCGATCACCAACCCACAGATCTCCTGCGGAATCACGCGCACGACGCTGGCGAGCCACGAGCTGATCCGGGCCAATCTGCATCGCGCGCCGATGTTCTCAGGCCAGATCGAGGGACGCGGCCCACGCTATTGCCCATCGATCGAGGACAAGGTCGGGCGTTTCGGCGACCGCGACGGCCACCAGATATTCCTCGAGCCCGAGGGCCTGGACGACGACACCGTCTATCCGAACGGCATCTCGACCTCGCTGCCTGAGGATGTTCAGCTTGGTCTGTTGAAGACGATCCCCGGTCTCGAACGCGCGGCGATGCTGCGGCCCGGCTATGCGATCGAGTATGACTTCGTCGATCCGCGCGCGCTGAAGAACACGCTGGAGACGCGCACCATCGGTGGACTGTTCCTGGCGGGACAGATCAACGGCACGACTGGTTATGAAGAGGCGGGCGCGCAGGGCCTGCTCGCAGGGCTCAATGCCGCGCGACTTGCTGGCGGCGCTGAGCCGGTGGTCTTCGATCGGACCCAATCCTATATCGGCGTTCTCGTCGACGATCTCGTCACGCACGGCGTTACGGAACCGTACCGAATGTTCACGTCGCGAGCGGAATTCCGCTTGTCGCTCCGCGTCGACAATGCGGACGAGCGGCTGACGGCGCTGGGTGTCCAACTCGGAATTGTCGGCTCGATCCGACAGGCGGCGTTCGACGACCGGCACCGAGAGATCGGGATGTTGCGCGAGACGCTGCAAAACCTGTGGCTGACGCCTCAGCAGGCAGACAGCGTTGGCCTGCAGCTCAATCGCGACGGGGTGCGACGTAGCGCGTATCAGATCCTCTCCTACCCGGATGTCGATTTCGGGCGGCTAGCGGCGGTTTGGTCCGAATTGCACCGCTGGCCGGCCTCGGTGACGGCGCGCGTCACGGCGGATGCCGTCTATGCGGTTTATCTCGACCGGCAGGCCGCGGAGATTCAGGCCTATCGCCGGGACCAATCGCTGAAGGTCCCCGTCGATCTGGATCTCGACGCCATTTCCGGGCTGTCGAACGAGCTCAAGGCGAAGCTTGCGTTGCAGCGACCGGCTGATCTGGCGCAGGCTGGGAAGATTGAAGGCATGACTCCAGCGGCTTTGACGTTGCTGGCGGCGCATGCGCGAAAAACCCGGGCCGCGGCAGTTTTATCCACAGGACCGACGTGACTGTTGATAAGGAAGACCGTCAGCACGCTTTGCGCTTGACGCCTGTTTCACGTGAAACAGAGGAGCGATTGGCCCTGCTCGTCGCGGAGTTGGAGCGTTGGCAGGCGGCGAAGAACCTCGTCTCCTCGGCAACTCTGTCCGAGGTCTGGACGCGTCACATCGCGGATTCGCTGCAAATCTTCAATCTCGCGGCCGGGTGCGAGCGCTGGCTCGATCTTGGCTCGGGAGGCGGTTTTCCCGGTCTGGTGATCGGCATTTGCTTGGCAGAGCAGGGCCGGGGCCAGATCGATCTTGTCGAGAGCAATGCCCGCAAATGCGCGTTTCTGCGGCACGCGGCTCGCGTCACCGGAGCACCGGTCCGGGTGCATGCGGCACGGATCGAGGATGCGATCGGCGATTTCAACGGCAAGGTCGATGTCGTCACAGCGCGCGCGTTGGCGCCACTGACCCAGCTTCTCGATTGGTGCGAAGATTTATTGAGAAACGGCACTCTCGGCCTCTTTCCCAAGGGACAACATCTAGATGCGGAATTGACCGACTCAGCAAGATATTGGAAGATTCAGGCTACGACGGTTTCCTCCGTGACAGATGCCGCTGCGCGAATCCTGATGGTTCGCTCGGCCGAGAGACGAGCCGATTCATGACTGAGGTTCCATCTGCGACACCATCGCGCCGCCCGCGCGTGATCGCGCTCGCCAACCAGAAGGGCGGCGTCGGCAAAACGACGACGGCGATCAATCTGGGGACGGCGCTGGCGGCGATCGGCGAGAAGGTGCTGATCGTCGATCTCGATCCACAGGGCAACGCTTCGACCGGGCTGGGCGTCGATCGCCGCAACCGGAAATCCTCGACCTATGACGTGCTTTGCGGCGATGTCGGCTTGGGTCAGGCGCTCCAGCCGACGGCTGTGCCCGGCTTGTCGCTGGCGCCTTCGACACTCGATCTGCTTGGCGTGGAGCTGGAGATTGCCTCCGCCAAGGATCGTGCACACCGGTTGAAGACCGCAATCGACGAGCTGTGCTACGACCAGCGCTGCCAGGATTTGACCTATGTCCTGATCGATTGCCCGCCTTCGCTCAGCCTGATCACCATCAACGCGATGACGGCCGCCGATGCCGTGCTGGTACCGCTGCAGTGCGAATTCTTTGCGCTGGAGGGTCTCAGCCAGCTGCTCAAGACGGTGGAGCAGGTCCGCGCCGGCCTCAATCCGCGTCTGATCATCCAGGGGGTGGTGCTCACCATGTTTGATCCGCGCAACAATCTGTCGGGCCAGGTTATGGCAGATGTGAAGAGTTTCCTTGGAGACAAGGTTTATGAGACTGTGATCCCACGTAATGTGCGGATTTCCGAGGCCCCGTCCTATGGCAAGCCTGCACTGCTCTATGATCTGCGCTGTTCGGGGTCGCAGGCCTATCTGCGGCTGGCGTCGGAAGTGATCAAGCGCGAGCGCGCCCTGCGCGCGGCCGCCTGAAGCAAGCAACGAGGTTACGAGGAATGGCGATGGCCGAAGAACAGGGGCGTTCCCGCCTTGGCCGCGGTCTGGCGGCACTGATCGGCGATGTCGGCGAGGAAATCGGCGCGATCGAGCGGGCGCGCGGCCAGCGCCGGGTCCCCGTCGAGTTCCTGCGGCCGAGCGCCCGCAATCCACGCCGCAGCTTCGCCGAGGATGATCTGGAGGAGCTGACGACCTCCGTCCGCGAGCGGGGCATCCTGCAGCCCATCATCGTTCGCTCGATCCCCGGCATGATCGACGCCTATGAGATCATCGCCGGCGAACGCCGCTGGCGCGCGGCGCAGCGCGCCGAGTTGCACGATGTGCCGGTCATCCTCGTCGAGGCTGATGATCGAGAGGCGCTCGAGATCGCCATCGTCGAGAACGTCCAGCGCACGGACCTCAATGCGATCGAGGAAGCCGCCGGCTATGAGCGGCTGATTGCCGAGTTCAGCTACACGCAGAACGATCTGGCCCGCGTCATCGGCAAGAGCCGCAGCCATGTCGCCAATACGTTGCGCCTGTCGAAGCTGCCGGAATCGGTGCGCAAGATGGTGAGTGAAGGCGCCGTTTCGGCTGGGCATGCACGTGCATTGCTTTCCGTTTCGGACCCGGAATTCATGGCGCGCAAGATAGTCGACGAAGGTCTGAGCGTTCGCGACATCGAGCGGGTCGTGCAGGAAGAATCCCGGGGCGAAACGAAAAGTGCCGTCCCGGCGAAGCCCAGGGTGGAGAAGGATCCGGACACAAGAGCTCTCGAAAAGGCTCTCGAGGAAGCCCTCGGCCTTGCCGTTTCCATTGGACATCGTCCCAACGGGTCGGGCGAGGTCAAGATCGGCTACAAGACGCTCGAACAGCTTGACGCGCTCTGCCGCCGCCTGAAGGCCTGATCAGTCCGCTCGATTGGTTCGCCCGACACGGGCAAGCGTCCACAAGGCGCGGGTTGCGATAGCGCGGCCCATATCGGCGCTCTGGCGCGTGGCCAGGATGGCGTTGCCGAGCAGGCCGACCGCATCGTTCAGCTTGGCGCTGGACCAGGTATTGAGGGCGGCTTCCGTGGTCGCGATGCGCGGATAGGGCAGGCGCATGGTTCCCACGACGTCCCTGACACCTCGCCCGGCATCGATCGCCTGACGGGCCTTGAGCAAGGCCAAGGCCTGGCGCAGCACGGCGCCGAGCATCACGCCGGGGTCGAGCCCCTCGCTGCTGAGCTTGGCCTGGGCGAGATCGAGCACGGGCAGCTTTCCGGCAAAGACGGCATCGACGAGCATGGCCTGCTCGCGCTGGGCGGTGTCGCCGACAACCGCTTCGACATGTTCGGCGAGGATGGCGGGCTCCGAGCCGACATAGAGCAGAAGCTTCTCGATCTCCCGGCGCGAAGTCTGCCTGTCGCCCCCCAGCAAACCGGCGAGATGATCCCGGGTGTTCCTGTCGATCGACTTCGCGGCGCCCCGGACCATCTCGTCGATGATCGTGCCGAGATCGCGGGCGGCATCGCCATAGCAGGGCACTGCGAGGGCGGTCCTGGCCCTCTCGCAGGCCGTGCGCAGCGGGTTCGTACGCTGGAGATCGCCGGCTTCGACGATGACGAGCGCGTCCTGCGAGGGCGTCGCCAGCAGCGGCTCGACGGCGGCCTGCAAGGGCTTGGATGTCGGGGAGACGCGAATGGCGCGCCGGCCGCCGAAGAGGCCGATGGTGTTGGCTTCGTCGACCAGTCTCAGGGGATCGGCGGCCACGACATCGCCGTCCATGCGGATGAGCTGGAAAGCATCGTTCGGATCGTCGACGCTGGATCGGCCCAGCGCGCTTGCCCGCTCGGAGACGAGCCCCGCATCGGGGCCGTAGATCAGGACAAGGCGCCAGGCCGGATCGAGGCGCGCCAGCGTGCGTTCCGCCTCATGGGCCTTGATCGCGACCATGACCGATCAGGAGGTAAGGTCGGCGGCGATCAGTCCCCGGACGATGGTGGCGAGGTTCTTCGCCGCGCGGACCTGGGCGTCGCGTGCCGCGCGCACCGTGGCGAAGCGCTGGGAGGAACGCTCATAGGGGGCGCGGACGGAGTTGGTGCCGGATGAGACGACCTCGCCCGTTCCGATGCGTGTGACCTTCCAGGTCGCCGTTGCGACCAGAACCGCCGAATCGGCCCGGCCATTGGCGTAGTCGACGGTGACGACCTCGACGGACTCCGAGATCGCCGCGTCGAGCTTCAGCTTTCGCTGGGCGTCGGGCTCGCCGCCGCCGTCGAGCTCGAAGACCAGTTCGTTGCGGAAATAATGGCCCATAAGGCCCTTGATCTCGGGAATCTCGATGCTGCGCATCGCCGACTTTACGCTGCCGCCCACCGTGCTCGAGGTGTATTCGGAGTAGAGCGGCTGGAAGCAGCCGCCGGCGAGCGCCGCTGCAGCAAGAATGGCTGCCAGTAGCGTGCGACGGGGGAGAACGGCTTCAGACGACGACATTCACGATTCTCCCGGGAACCACGATGATCTTGCGGATGGCGCGCCCTTCGAGGGCCCGCTGCACCGCTTCGTTGCCGCGAACGACGGTTTCGACCGCCATCGTATCGGCATCGGCCGGAACCGTCACCTCCGCGCGCTTCTTGCCGTTGAGCTGGACGGGCAGCGTGATGCTGTCGTCCTTCAGCAGCGCGGTTTCGACCTCCGGCCACGATGCCTCTCCGGCGAGACCCGGCAGGCCCAGCGCCTGCCAGCACTCCTCGGCCAGATGCGGCATCATCGGCGCCACAAGCTGGGTCACGATCGTGGCGGCCTCAAGGAGGGCGAAGGCGATATCGGCATCGAGCTCAGCCTTCTCGGCCGCGACATCGAGCGCCTTACCGATGGCGTTGGTGAGCGTATAGACATGCGCGATGCAGCGATTGAAGGCGAGACGCTCGATATCGGCGGCGACCGCGTCGAGGGCACGATGGCTCGCCTTGCGCAGCGTCAGCGCCGCCTCGCCGATCGCGGCGGGCTTTGCGGCCTTGCCGCCGGTGCGCTCGGCAATCTCCGCGACCAGGCGCCACAGACGCTGGACGAAGCGGGCGGCGCCCTGCACGCCCTCATCGGTCCAGATCACGTCGCGATCGGGCGGCGAATCGGAGAGCATGAACCAGCGCGCGGTGTCGGCGCCGTAGGAGGCGATGATGTCGTCGGGGTCCACGACGTTCTTCTTGGACTTCGACATCTTCTCGATCGCGCCGATCTCGATCGGAGCGCCGGTCTCGACATCGAAACCCTTGCGTTCGTTGCCGGAGACATCGATGCGGACGTTGCCGGGCTCGACCCAGCTGCCATCGGCGGCGCGATAGGTCTCGTGCACGACCATGCCCTGGGTGAACATGCCGGCGAAGGGCTCGTCCAACCCGGCATGGCCGGTCTTCTTCATCGCGCGGGTGAAGAAGCGCGAATAGAGCAGGTGGAGGATCGCGTGCTCGACGCCGCCGATATACTGGTCGACCGGCAGGAAGCGATCGACCGCCTTGCGGTCGGTCGGGCTCTCGGTCCGCCAGGGTTCGGTGAAGCGTGCGAAGTACCAGGACGAATCGACGAACGTGTCCATCGTGTCCGTCTCGCGCCGGGCATCCTTGCCGCATTGCGGGCAGGCGACATGCTTCCAGGCCGGATGATGGTCGAGCGGGTTGCCCGGCTTCTCGAAGGAGACGTCGTCCGGCAATTTCACCGGCAGATCCGCATCGGGAACAGGGATCGTTCCGCAGTCGGAACAATGGACGACCGGGATCGGGCAGCCCCAGTAGCGCTGCCGCGAGATGCCCCAGTCGCGCAGGCGGAAATTGACCTTGCGCTGGCCGACGGGGCGGTTGCCCCGGGTTTCGCTCTCGAGGCGGCGCGCGACCTCCTCCTTGGCTTCCGCGATGGTCATACCGTCGAGGAAGCGCGAGTTGATCATGCGGCCGTCACCGTCATAGGCGGTGTCGGTGATGACAAAATCCGCCGGATCGGTGCCTTCGGGCGCCACGACCGGGGTATTACCCATGTCATACTTGTTGACGAAGTCGAGGTCGCGCTGGTCATGCGCCGGGCAGCCGAAGATGGCGCCGGTGCCGTATTCCATCAGGATGAAGTTGGCGACGTAGACCGGCAGCGTCCAGTTGGGATCGAAGGGATGGACGGCGCGCAGGCCGGTGTCGAAACCGAGCTTCTCGGCCTTGTCGATGTTCTCCTGCGCCGTGCCGGTGCGCTTGCATTCCTCGATGAAGGCCTGCAACGCGGGATTGTTCGTGGCCATCGCCTTGGCGATCGGATGGTCGGGAGCAACCGCGACGAACCTGGCGCCGAACAGCGTATCCGGGCGGGTCGTGTAGACCTCGACCTCATCCTGCCGAACGGCATTCGATTCGAGAGCGAAACGAACCAACAGGCCTTCGGAACGGCCGATCCAGTTCCTCTGCATCAGCCGGACCTTGTCCGGCCAGCGGGTCAGGCCGTCGAGCGCGTCGTGCAGCTCCTGGCCATACTCGGTAATCTTGAAGAACCACTGGGTCAGCTCGCGGATCTCGACCGGCGCGCCGGAGCGCCAGCCGCGTCCGTCGATGACCTGCTCGTTGGCGAGCACGGTCTCGTCGACCGGGTCCCAGTTGACCTTGGCGGTCTTGCGGTCGACCAGCCCGGCCTTCAGGAAATCCAGGAACATCTTCTGCTGGTGGCGATAATAGCTGGGGTCGCAGGTCGCCAGCTCGCGGCTCCAGTCGAGCGACAGGCCCATCGATTTGAGCTGCTTGCGCATCGTCGCGATGTTCTCGTAGGTCCACTCGCGCGGATGGACCTTCTTCTGCTTGGCGGCGTTCTCGGCCGGCAGGCCGAAAGCATCCCAGCCCATCGGATGCAGCACCGAGAAGCCCTTGGCGCGCTTGTAGCGCGCGACGACGTCGCCCATCGCATAGTTGCGGACATGCCCCATATGGATGCGGCCGGACGGGTAGGGGAACATCTCGAGGACGTAGTAGCTCGGCCGCGTATCGTCGTTCCTCGTCTCGAAGAGCTTGCGCTCCTCCCAGACGGCGCGCCATTTCGGCTCGGACTCTTTCGGGTTGTAACGTTCGACGGCCATGTCAGCGGGCAATTCTTGCGGGTTTGCCGGCTCCCGGAGGCAGGCCGGCGCAGGGGCTGAATGCAAAAACCGGATGCCGGATTCTCGCAATCTGCTCTAGGACACCATTGCGCGCACGCGGTCAACGGCGCGCAGGGCATGAGAGGCTGGCAGATGAGCGATACGGTTACGCGTTTGGAGGCGACCCGGGGGGCGATCGCGCGAGTCGCGCGCGATTTCGGGCGCAAGCCCGAGAGCGTCACGCTGATCGCCGTCTCGAAGACGATGCCGGCCGAGGCGATCCTGCCGGCGCTCGAAGCCGGCCAGCGCATCTTCGGCGAGAACTACGTGCAGGAGGCCAAGGCGAAGTGGCCGGCGCTCAAAGAACGCTTTCCCGATGCCGAGCTGCACATGATCGGCCCGTTGCAGTCCAACAAGGCGCGCGAAGCGGTCGAGCTCTTCGATGCGATCCATTCGCTCGACCGCGAGAGCCTGGCGAAGGAGCTGGCGCGCGAGATCGCGCGGGCGGGGCGGGCGCCGCGCCTGCTGGTACAGGTCAACACGGGCGAGGAAGCCCAGAAGGGCGGCGTCATGCCGGCCGATGCGGATGCGTTCCTCGCGCGCTGCCGCGATGTTCACGGTCTGGTGATCGAGGGGCTCATGTGCATCCCGCCTGCCGACGAGCCGCCTTCGCCGCATTTCGGCCTGCTCGCCAAGATCGCCGACCGCAACGGTCTCAAGGGCCTGTCCATGGGCATGAGTGCCGATTACGAGGCGGCGATCCAGCTCGGCGCGACCTATGTGCGCGTCGGCAGCGCGATTTTCGGCGCGCGGGGATAGCGCGGCGTCATGCTCGGGCAGGCTCAGGGGCCTCCTTTGGCCGGAGATTCTCGGTCTGAGCTTCGCTCCGCCCGAGAATGACGATCTACTTCAGCGGCTCGCCGACATCGATGYGGTTGCCGTCCGGGTCCTCGAAGACGAAGGCGCGCAGGCCGTAATCCTTGTCGCGCAGGCCCTTGACGATGCGCAGGCCGCGCTCGCGGACGATGGCGTGCATGGCGTCGATATCCTCGACCATCATATGGGCGACGTTGAAAGCGGCCGGCTCGTGGCCGGGCTGGAGCGTCAGGTGCAGCTCGGCCGCATCCCGCTTCAGAATCATGAAGCCGACGGGATTGCCGTTCTCGAAGGTTTTCCGGAAGCCGAGGCGCCGATGTAAAAATCGCAGGCGCGCGCCATGTCGGCGACGGGCAGCATGGCGGCGATCCGCCCGAAGCGGAGGCCGGTGGAGACCGAATCAGTCATCGCAGGTTCTCTAGCTGGGAGCGGCGCGACGATGCGGGGCGGTGCCCGAGGCGTCGGCCGAGTCCGGAGAGGATGTTCGAGACGGTGCTCGGGAGCGCTTCTAGCGCAATGGGGCCTATCTGACCAGAATCCGGCAATGCCGCGCCAGGCGCGGCAGCACCTTGGCGAAGACATGCCCCTCGACCGCGACGCAGCCGGCCGTGGGTGTGAAGCCCGGGCGGGCAAGGTGCCAGAAAATCGCACTGCCGCGCCCGCGAATCACCGGCCTGTCGTTCCAGCCGAGCTCGACGATGACGTCGTAGAGATGATCCTCGCGCTGGAGCCGCTCCTCGGCTTTGCCGGGCGGGCGATCGATCAGGCGGTTGTAGCGCCGGTCTTTCTGGTCGTCGCACCAGGCGTCGCGCGGTCCGATCCGCTTCAGCGGCAGCAGCGTGCGGGGGCGGGCGAGACGGTCGGCGCGGTAGAAGACGCTGCGCAGCGGCAGGCTGGTACGCGGCGTGCCGCCGTCGCCTTCGCGCTTGTCGGTGCGGATGCCGCCGCGGCCGAGCGCGCAGGGAAACACCGCCGAGCCGGCAACGAGGAAGCCCTTGCGGCGGTCGCGAACGGACGCGAAGACCCGCAGCGAGGAGAGATTGCGCGGGCCAAAGGGGGGATGCGGACGGTTTCTCACGGGGATTCCAGGCTGCCTGACTTGCGATGACGACTCAGCGGGCTCATGTTGCCCTAACGATTGCTTCCGAGCGAACCGCCTCATGTCCGTCGTCCATCATATTCTCCTGGTCGATGACGACCAGACCCTGCGCGATGCGCTGGCCGAGCAGCTTGCACTCTATGAGGAGTTCAGGCTGACGACGGCCGGCACGGCTGCGGCGGCGGTCAAGGCCGTGCAGGGCGAGCGCGTCGATCTCGTGGTCATGGATGTCGGCCTGCCCGACATGGACGGGCGCGAGGCGGTCAAGGTGATGCGCAAGAACGGCTTCAAGAGCCCCGTGGTGATGCTGACCGGCCAAGGCTCGGACGCCGACACGGTGCTGGGGCTGGAAGCCGGCGCGAACGATTATGTGGTGAAGCCGTTCAAGTTCGCCGTGCTGCTGGCGCGCATCCGCGCCCATCTGCGCCAATACGAGGCGAGCGAGGACGCGATCTTTCAAGTCGGTCCCTACACCTTCCACCCAGGATCGAAGCTGCTCGTCAGCGAGAAGGGCTCGAAAACCAAGCTCACCGAGAAGGAGACCGCGATCCTGCGCTTTCTCTATCGAGCGGGCAGGAAGCCGATCGCCCGCGAGGTGCTGCTACAGGAGGTCTGGGGCTATAACAGCCAGGTCACGACCCATACGCTGGAGACGCATATCTACCGGCTGCGCCAGAAGATCGAACCTGATCCGGGCAATGCCCGGCTGCTGGTCACCGATGCCGGCGGCTACCGGCTGAATCCCTGACGGATGGCCCTCGACGACGACATGGCACTGCTGGCCCGGCAGCCGCTGCTGAGCGTGATGGAACGCGACGCGCTGCGGTTGCTCGCCTTCGCGGCGGAAAGCCGCATCCTGCGCGCCGGCGACGTGCTGTTCCGTGCTGGCGAACCTTCGGACGGCGCGGTTCTGGTCGTGTCCGGCGCCATCGCGCTGACGGCCCAGGATGATGGCCAGCCGGCGAGCGAGATCATCGGACCCGGTGCCATGATCGGCGAGCTCGCGCTCTTCACCTCGGTGCCCCGCCAGGTCACGGCCATCGCGCGCGAGCCGTCGCAGGTCATGCGGCTGCCGCGCAGCGTGATGCGGCGCGTGCTCGGCGAATCGCCCGATTCGGCCGAGGCGATAATGGCCGCGATCGGCGACAGGCTGCGCGGCTTCGTGGGCGAGCTGTCGGCCGTGCAGAGGGCGCTCGGCGCCATCGACCGCAAGTAAGCGCCGGGAGGCGCGGCCCCTCACGACGATGGCGGGTGCCTGGCGGCGCGGATCGCGGCCAGAGGATATTGATGCACAGGCCGGACAGCACGAGGCCGGCCGCCAGGAATTTCCAGCCCGGCAGGGGTTCGCCGAGCCAGAGCGCGGCGGCGCCCATGCCGAAGACGGGAACCAGCAGGGATGTCGGCGCGACGGTGGCGGCGGCGTAGCGCGACAGCAGCCAGCCCCAGACGGCATAGCCGAACATGACGTTGCCGACAGCCTGCCAGATCGCGGCCGCCCAGGCGGCGAGAGGCGCGCCGGTCAATCCGTCGCGGATCGCAGGCCAACCCTCGAAAAGCCATGACAGCGCGAACAGGGGCGGCACGGCGAACAGGCTGGTCCAGACGACATAGGCGAGCATGTCGACCTGCGGGGTGCTGCGCGCCACGGTGTTGCCGGACGCCCAGCAGAGCGCGGCGCCGAGCACGAGGATGACCCCGAGCGGCGTGGTCGTGCCGTCGGCGTGCCAGAGGATCACGGCAATGCCGCTGGCCGCGAGGAGCAGACCGACGATCTGGAAGGGCTGGACGCGCTCGCGTGTGATCGCCGCGGCGAGCAGGATCGTGAAGAAGGACTGGGCCTGCACCACCAGCGAGGCGAGGCCCGGCGCGATGAAACCCTTGATGGCGATGAACAGCAGTCCGAACTGGCCGGCGCCGATCAGGATCCCGTAGGCCGCGAGCTTGCTCCAGGGCACGGCCGGCCGCTTCAGGAAGAAGACCTCCGGCAGAAGCGCGAACATGAAGCGCAGGCAGGCGAAGAGCAGCGGTGGAAAATGCTCCACGCCGATATGGATGACGACGAAGTTGGTGCCCCAGACCACCATCACCGCGAGGGTGAGAAGCGCGTCGCGCAGGGATAGCGATGTGGAGGGTGCGGGCTGCACTGGCTCTGGCCGCTGCAAGGAAACGTGCCGCGGCTATATCATGGAAATCCGGGGCAGGATGGCCCGGCGCGGCATGTCCGTGGCGCCTCCGGCACATGGGTGGGTCAGAGGGCCTCTTCAGAGGTCCAGCGTCACCGTGACCGGAACATGGTCGGACGGACGCTCCCAACCCCGGGCCTCG
Organism: Allobosea sp. P4_C6; assembly: GCF_056402015.1. NCBI lineage: Bacteria > Pseudomonadati > Pseudomonadota > Alphaproteobacteria > Hyphomicrobiales > Alloboseaceae > Allobosea > Allobosea sp. P4_C6. Next base: position 2,280 of record NZ_JBFUIF010000038.1, on the reverse strand, counting down.
CGCAGGAAGGTGAGGTCGCGCAGCGTCGGCTTCAGCGCGTCTGACAGCCAGATATGGTCGAGCCTGCGGCCCCTGTTCGATGCTTCCCAATCCTGCGCACGGTAGCTCCACCAGGAATAGAGCTTCTCCGGCTCGGGCCGCAGCGTGCGGGCCGCGTCGGTCCAGCCGAGCTCGCTGCGCAGCCGCTCCAGCGTCGTTGTCTCGATCGGCGTATGGCTGACGACGTCGAGCAGCTGCTTGTGGCTCCAGACGTCATGTTCATAGGGGGCGATGTTGAGGTCACCGAGCAGGATCGCGGGTCGGTCGGTCGGCTTCTTCGTCACGCCCCAGGCGCCGATTTCGTCGAGGAAGGCGAGCTTGTGCGCGAACTTGTCGTTCTTCGCGGGGTCGGGGATGTCGCCGCCGGCCGGGATGTAGAAGTTATGGATGGCGATGCCGGCAGCGGGCCCGGCCGCGGTGTCGAGCGTCACCGTCATGTGCCGGGCATCGTTGCGGCCGCACATGGACATCGCGTCCTTCTCGCTGAAGGGCAGCTTCGAGACGATGGCGACACCGTTATAGCCCTTCTGGCCGATGAAGGCCTGATGGACGTAGCCGAACTGGTGGAAGGCCTTGGCCGGGAACTGCTCGTCCGGCGTCTTGGTCTCCTGCAGGCAGAGGACGTCCGGGGCGTAGCGAGCGAGGAACTCGCCGACCATGCCGATGCGCAGGCGGACCGAGTTGATGTTCCAGCTGGTGACGGTGAGTTGCACGCGAGGATTCCGGCCGAGAGGAGGGCGGAAACTCGTTCGGCAAGCAAAAAAAGGCAAGCCGTTTTCGGCTTGCCGATCCGCGTCAGAGGGTGCGCTGGTAGTCGATCACGAAATTCTTCGGATCGGGCCGGCGGCGGGTGTCGAGATTATAGAGCGAGACCGAGGTCTCATAGCCCTGCGGGTCGATGACGATCCATTGCCGTAGCTCGTTGGCGACGAGATCGAATTTCAGCGTGATCTTCGAGGTGCCGCCGAGCGTCGAACGGTCCTCCAGCCTGACCGACAGGATGTCGCCGTCGATGCTGGCGCCCTTCAGCGTGCCCTCGCGGGCGAGGTCCATGCGCTCGCGCACCAGGAATTTCAGCGGCGTCTGGCCGATCGAGTAGATGTCCTGCGTCGCCAGGCGCTTGTCGCGGACGGCGACCGAGGTGCCGTCGGAGATCACCTCGGTGGTCGTGGGCGGTTCGTATTCGAAGCGCATCTTGCCGGGGCGCTGGATGTAGATGCGCCCTTCGAGACGCCGGCCATTGGCGGCGAACTGGATGAAATTGCCCTGCAGCGTGGCGAAGCTGTTGAGATAGGTGTTGAGCCGCTCGATCGCCTCTTCCTGGGTCGCAGGCGCCGTGCCCTTGGCTTTTGCGGGGGTAGCCGCAGGCTGTGCCGACTCCGGCGCCGCTGCTGCCGTGGATGCGGCTGCGCTGGACGAGGCGGGTTGCACGGCGGGCGCATCCGCGGCGGCGGTTCGCGGCAGCCCGAGATTGGCAGGGCGCGGCGGCGGCAGGACGAGACGCGGGGCAGCGGGCTTGGCTGCGACCGGCTTCGGCGGCAGAAGCTGGAGGGGCTGGGCAGCCAACGGCGCGGCTGCGATCACGCAACCGAAAACCGTCGTCGCCAGAAACGCAGTCCGGACCGCCGGGGTCAATCTATCGAGCAAGGCTGCTCCACTCCCTGTGCCCCGGCCATCCCCATGCCGCAGCTTGCAAACGCGTTACGGCAAGAGGATCGACGGATGCCGGCCTGCCGAAGGTTCAACGCGTGGTCAGCTGCCGAGGTTGCAGCATCGTCATGGCAATTTGAGGACTGGCCTCGGCGGCTGCAAGGGCTTGCCTCGCTTCGCCCGCCTCATTCGTCATGCTGGTTCTGGGTCTCGACCAGAATCTCGCGTTTCCCTGCGTGGTTTGCGGGTCCGACGATGCCCTCGTTCTCCATGCGCTCCATGATGGATGCGGCGCGGTTGTAGCCGATCTGGAGGCGGCGCTGGATGTAGGAGGTCGAGGCCTTCTTGTCGCGCAGCACGACCGCCACCGCCTGCTCATAGGGATCGTCGCTCTCGACCGAACCCATGCCGGTCTTGTCGAAGACCGCGCCGTCCTCGTCCTCGCCGGCTTCCTCCTCCTCGGAGGTGACGGCGTCGAGATATTGCGGCCGGCCTTGCGTCTTGAGATGGGCGACGACCTTCTCGACTTCGTTGTCCGAGACGAAGGGGCCGTGGACGCGGGTGATGCGGCCGCCGCCGGCCATGTAGAGC